>CAZJRI010000055.1:22112-25516 GCA_964548025.1 uncultured Pseudomonadales bacterium | reverse complement strand
ACTGAAAAGTCCAGGCCAGGTCCGGTGAATCTTCCAGGCGATGTCACGTTTCATTGACTCCATGAATTCGAGGCTCTCTTTTTCAGGATTTGTATCATCAAATCTGAGATAGGTTGAACCATTGAACTCCTGAGCCATCCCAAAACTCAGACAGATAGCTTTGGCATGCCCGATATGCAGGTAGCCATTCGGTTCGGGGGGAAATCGGGTGACGACACTTCCGCCATTTTTGCCATCCGCAACGTCATTCTCAATAATGGTGCGAATAAAATTGGGTGGGTACTTTTCAGCTTCTTCTGACATTTAATGACAACTATTGACAATCTAACTAGCTAAATAAAAAGGCTGCACCGCATGTGAGGCTCACCATGATAAACAGCAACCATTTTAGTGTATTCTGCGAAACACTTATCGCAAATCGTACACTAATGGCGGCACCCGCCATCGTGCCCGCTGCGAGTATCAATCCCGGAATCCAGAATACCTGGTCCCGGACAACAAAAACGAACAACGCCACAACACTGAAGGCGGCTGTCGCGACTGTTTTAAGCGCATTGGCCCTCACCAGATCATAACGCAACACCCCCGCCAAAGCTGCCAACAGGATAAATCCCACACCTGCCTGAACAAAACCGCCATAAACCCCGGAAAGAAACAGGGCAATACCAGCGACCGGTTTCTCACCAATCGTCTTCGGCCTGGTTCCTTCAGGTGGCGCTACCACATCAGGTCGGATCAGCATAACCAGTGCCATGATAACCATCGAACCCAGCAATGTTGGTTTCAGCAGCCAAACCGGTAAAAAAGAAGCCAACAACGCGCCCGTGAGCGCGCCGGTTAGTGTTGGCATAAGCATCGGGACAATGGCTTTGGAATCAAGTCGATCATGGTCCTTGAAACCCTTCACAGCAGTTAGAGACTGCAGCAAAACACCGACCCGATTGGTTGCATTTGCTATATCTGCAGGCAGACCAAGCATCATCAATGCCGGTAAAGTCAGCATCGAACCACCTCCGGCAAGTGTATTGATAAATCCACCAATCAGCCCTGCGATAAGCAGCGCTGAGATACTGATGATTGAGAGGTCAAGATTCACAGATTTTCGCTTCGAACTTCAAAAAAGAAAACGCATGGTATGCAGCCTAGCGCTAAAGTCAAACCATTTGCCTTTATATCCACCGACTGCACAATTTAAATGGAGTCAGATCCTGTCCATTCAAACCTTTCATCGATGTCCTGCGTCATAATAGGTAGCCATTTACCGGCAGAGACGGGCCTAAAACGATCAAATAGAATAAACCATAATAATCTTTTATTTCAACACTATAGATCATCTATCAATAATTTACTTTAACTATGATCAGAGACACTTCGCAGCAAGACGAGATAATCGAAAACCAGGCGGGTAACGTCAGGAAAAAATACCTCATCACAATATCACTCGCAGCAGTGACGCTCACTCTGGTGCTTGGATTCCCTTCATACCAGCAGTGGTCAGCGGCCGAACAGACAATTGCACTCGACAGGGTGAGAATGGCAAATGTAATCAGAGGAGATCTGAATCGGGACGTATCAGCCCAGGGAAGCCTTATTGCCGCGATCAAACCAACACTGTTCAGCCCCGCAGATGGCGTGGTGACTCTGGTAGTCAACGCGGGTGACTCGGTTAACGAAGGTACACTTATCGCCGAGATTGATAGCCCTGAACTGATCGCGATGCTTGATGAAGAACTTGCCTCGGAAGCCAGTGGTGAAGTGAACCATCAGCGACAGCAGATTACTGCGAGAAAGATAGCCCTCGAAAACCAGCAGAAAGTTGATCTTGCTGAAGTAGCCCTGATCGCCACTCGAAGAGAATTGCGACGTGCTGAGGCAGCGCATAAACGTGAGGCTATAAGCGAATTCGACTACGACAAGGCCAATGATGACGTGGCGACGGCAGAATTACGCTTCGAACATGCAACTCAGGATGCAAAATTGCAGGAGGAAAGTCTGGCATTCGAGATTCAGACCTCAAAGCTGGAGCTGGACCGACAAAAGATTCGAGTAGTAGAATTAAAGCGACAGGTCAGAAAACTGCGAATTCTGTCTCCGGTTACGGGTATCGTGGGGAATCTCCTTGCAAAGAACAAAGATGCAGTAAACAAGAACCAGCCCTTACTTACCGTAGTGGATCTATCTGCCTTCGAAGTAGAACTAAAAGTCCCGGATTCATATGCTTCAATTCTTGCGATTGGACTTGCTGCCGAGGTGAGTCATCAGGGTTCAACCTATCCTGCGAAGCTGGTGGCTATCTCACCCGAGGTCATCAACAGCCAGATCACTGCCAAGGTGAAGTTTGTCGATCAGATTCCGGAAAATCTCAAGCAGAATCAGAGAGTATCAGCCCGCATACTGCTTGAGGGCAAGACGAATACCCTGCTGGTAGAGCGAGGCCCCTTTCTCGAATCCAGTGGTGGCAGATATACCTATATCGTCGAGAATAATCTCGCGAAACGAACGCCAATCGAGACGGGTCTTGTCAGTGTCGCCAATATCGAAGTGCTCTCAGGCCTCGATGAGGGGCAAACTATAATCGTTTCCAGTCTGGCTGACTTCAATGATGCTGATACGGTATATCTGACTAACTGATGCCATAATGTAAAAAAAACTTGCATGCCAAAATTCTGCCGCTATCATTAGCGACCATGAACAAGCTTTCAATCAATCGATTTATCAACCCAGCCAAGTCTTCCATCGTCAGAGGTGAGGATTATTTTTGGCTGGGCTTTTACTATTTCATCGATAGTTAGATCGCTAAACCAAATTGGAGGCGGTCGAACCGCCTACAGGAAACCCCGATAGGCGTAGTCTACCGGGGTTTTTTTTTGGCTTCTAAGAAATCGATGACGAACAGGTGAGTAAACGACAATGACCATAAAAGTGGATGATTTAAACGTGCTAAGTGAAGAAACTCTTATTACACCGGACCGGTTGAAAGAAAAGATACCGCTCGAAGATTCCGTATTACAGACGGTATCCAATGCTCGGTTGGCCATCAAGGAAATCCTCAATCGCAATGATCCCAGATTGTTTCTGGTTGTTGGTCCCTGTTCAATCCACGACGTCGATGCTGCCCTTGATTATGCAAAACGTCTGAAAGCCCTTTCAGACGAAGTCTCCGATTCGCTCTTTCTGGTTATGCGGGTTTATTTTGAGAAACCCAGAACGACTGTTGGCTGGAAGGGATTCATCAACGATCCACATATGAATGATTCTTTCAATATTTCAGAAGGACTGTATCTGGGTAGAAAACTGCTGGCAGATCTGGCGGAAATGGGCATCCCGACCTCAACTGAAGCACTTGATCCTATTTCGCCACAATTTCTTCAAGATATGATCAGTTGGAGCGCAATCGGTGCGAG
>CAZJRI010000055.1:0-22084 GCA_964548025.1 uncultured Pseudomonadales bacterium | reverse complement strand
CCGTGAGATGGCAAGTGGTCTATCCTCAGCGGTAGGTTTCAAAAATGGCACTGACGGGGGACTCGAGGTTGCCATAAACGCGCTTCAATCGGTTTCTGCGCCTCACCGGTTTCTTGGCATCAATCACCAGGGAGAAGTTTCGGTTATTCATACCCGGGGGAATGCACATGCTCATATTGTCCTGCGCGGTGGCGGTGGTGCGACAAATTTTGACTCAGACAGCGTGACTCACTGCGAGCAGCAGTTACTTAACGCCAACATTCCTGCCAATATCATGATTGACTGCAGTCATGCTAATTCAAACAAGGATCACAACCTTCAGACAGCTGTCCTGGATAATGTCGCAGACCAGATTATCGAGGGGAACCAATCCATCATCGGGTTGATGATAGAGAGTAATATCAACGGCGGTAACCAGAAAATACCGGAGAATCATTCCGACCTGAAATACGGTGTTTCTGTCACAGATGCTTGTGTTGACTGGGAAACGACCGAGAAAATGATTCGGGATCTGCGTGAGAGAGTTAAGGACTCTCTACCAGGCCGTAAATCGCCTGTCTCAGGAGACACACTAGATAAAACTGCCTGAATAAAAAAGCCTGCACGGTTTCCCGTGCAGGCCTTAATCAGAAATACTTGCTATTTATAGAATGCGTTTTCGCTGATTGAATGATCTGTCACATCCTGTACCGCTTTCAGTTGTGGCAGTTGTTCAAGCAAGGTTTTTTCGACGCCGTCTTTGAGTGTCGTGTCAACCATTCCGCACCCCTGACATCCACCACCAAATTGTAGTACTGCAATTTCCTCATCAATCACTTCAACCAGGCCAACCATACCGCCATGTGAAGCCAGCCCAGGGTTCACCTGGCTGTATAGAATGTAGTTAATTTGATCTTCTATCGGGCTGTCATCAGCAACTTTGGGGACTTTTGAATTAGGCGCTTTGATGGTCAATTGACCGCCCATTTTGTCTTCAGCGTAATCGACCAGCGCATCTTCCAGAAACGGGATACTGCGAAGATCGATCCAGCCGGTAAATCCGGTATAGTCCACTCGCTCGTCGTCATCCTGCTCCTCCCCGGGTTGGCAGTACGCGATGCATGTTTCGGCCATGGGTGTGCCAGGATCCGTAATGAATATTCGAATACCGACGTTGTCTGTCTCCTGTTTTGAAAGTAGTTCAACAAAATAGGATTGTGCGTTTTCTGTAATCTCAACCATGGATTTCTCAAAATTGCTGCGAGTATTTAAGTTTACTTAATCAACCTGTTTCACGCCAATAAAAATTCCATAAGTCCCTGCTTTTGCAAGGGTTTTTATATGAGTGCAATTCATCATCAGCCATCAGCATCTTCAAATGGCAACCACTTCAATACTGCTAAACTTCGAACTGAAACCACTCATAAAATCCCAGAGTATTACTTCTCAGACTGATGCCCAAAATGAAACTTTCTCCAAAATACCAACAACTGGAACAACAACTCTGTCAGCGGATTCTTGTCATGGATGGCGCCATGGGTACCCTGATTCAGGATCATCAGTTTTCAGAAGCTGATTTTAGAGGTTCGCACTTCGCGGAACATAACAGAGACCTGAAGGGCAATTATGAGATTCTCAACCTGACCCAACCTGCTGCTATCGAAGACATTCATTCAAAATATCTTGAGAGCGGCGCAGATATTATTGAAACCAATACATTCACTGCAAACCGGACGTCACAATCGGACTTCGGTACCCAGGATTACTCGTATGAAATAAACCTCGAAGCGGCGAAACACGCCAGACGAGCTGCCGATAAATACAATAGCAAAGACAAACCTCGATACGTCGCTGGTGCTGTCGGACCTACCACCCGTGCAACCAGTATTTCACCGGATGTAAATGATCCCGGCTTCAGAAGCATCACATTTGATGATCTGGTGGAGGATTATTCAGAGGCGATCAGAGCGCTGATAACCGGTGGTGTTGATATTATTCTAATCGAAACGATCTTTGACGTGCTCAACGCCAAAGCGGCAATTTTCTCTGCTTTATCGATCTTTGAAGAGTTGGATACCCGGTACCCGATCATGATTTCGGGCACGATCTCAGATGCGAGTGGCCGACTGCTCTCCGGTCAGACGGTCGAGGCTTTCTGGGCATCAATCAGACATGCCAACCCCTTATCTGTTGGGTTTAATTGTGCGCTCGGTGCTGATGAACTCAGAACCTATATAGAGGACATTGCGAGAATTGCAGATTGCCACGTCAGCGCCTATCCAAATCGTGGTTTGCCAAACGAGTTCGGTGAATACGATGAGACGATTCCCGAGATGGTGGAAAGCCTTGAAGATTATCTCGGTTCTGATCTTGTGAATATCATCGGCGGTTGCTGCGGCACGACCCCCGCGCATATTGAGGAATTCGTGCGGATCGCCAACGACCACCCTCCCCGCAAGCACAATCCACCATCAAGAGCGTGTCTCTTGAGTGGTCTGGAACCTTTCAAAATAGATAGTGAATCACTCTTCATCAATGTTGGTGAACGTACCAACGTAACCGGTTCGGCGAAGTTCGCTCGCCTCATAAGAGAAGAGAAATATGAAGAAGCCCTCGAGGTGGCACTCCAACAGGTTAACAGCGGCGCGCAGATAATCGACATTAATATGGATGAAGGTATGCTCGACTCCAAAGCTGCCATGATCCACTTCCTGAATCTCATCGCCGCTGAACCGGATATCAGTCGCGTTCCGGTTATGGTTGATTCTTCCAAATGGGACATTATCGAAGCCGGATTAAAGTGTCTTCAGGGCAAATCAGTCGTCAACTCAATAAGCCTCAAAGCGGGTGAAGAAGAATTCAAGCATCAGGCTCGTACCTGCCTGAAATATGGTGCTGCCGTTATCGTCATGGCATTTGATGAAGAAGGGCAAGCCGATAATCTGAATCGAAAGCGCGAAATCTGCAAGCGCAGTTACGATATTCTTGTTGAAGAAGTTGGATTCCCCGCGGAAGACATCATATTCGATCCAAATGTATTCGCTGTTGCAACAGGCATCGAAGAACACAATCTTTATGGTAAAGATTTCATAGATGCTTGCGATTACATCAGCAAGAATCTGCCCTTCGCCAAAATATCCGGTGGAATCAGCAACGTTTCTTTCTCATTTCGGGGTAACAACGCAGTCAGGGAAGCGATACACGCTGTCTTTCTATATCACGCCATCAAGTCAGGTCTAACTATGGGGATTGTCAACGCAGGACAATTGGCAATCTATGAAGAGATCCCTAAAGACCTGCGCGATAAAATTGAAGACGTTATTCTGTGTCGCTCGGAAAATGGCACCGATGCGCTGCTTGAGATATCGCAACAATTTACCGGCACAGCATCCTCTGCCAAAAGTGAGGATCTCTCATGGAGAGAAGCAGAAGTCAATGAACGTCTGTCACACGCCCTCGTAAAAGGCAACAATGCCTTTATTATCGAAGATACTGAAGAAGCCCGACTCCAGGCAAAGAGGCCCATTGATGTCATTGAAGGACCTTTGATGGAGGGGATGAACCGGGTGGGTGATCTTTTTGGCGAAGGGAAAATGTTCCTTCCCCAGGTGGTAAAAAGTGCCCGCGTCATGAAACAGGCAGTATCTCACCTGGTCCCTTTTATAGATGCTGAAAAAGATGGCAAGAGCGAGTCCAAAGGCAAGATCCTTATGGCGACAGTTAAGGGCGATGTGCACGATATTGGCAAGAATATTGTCGGCGTGGTACTTCAGTGCAACAATTACGAGGTTATCGATCTTGGCGTCATGGTACCACTCGATCAGATTATCAAGACTGCCCGGCAAGAGAATGTCGACATCATTGGATTAAGCGGACTAATCACACCTTCTCTGGATGAGATGGTTCACGTTGCAACCGATCTGGAAAGACAGAATCTAAAAATACCCCTGCTAATCGGCGGTGCTACAACATCCAAGGCACATACCTCGGTCAAGATTGAGCCTTGTTATTCATCTGAGTCGACTATCTATGTTCCGGATGCATCACGCGCTGTCGGTGTCGCATCCCAGCTACTGAGCCGTGATCTCAAACCTGAATTTTGCAGGCGCACGCGCGAGGAATATGAAAAGATTCGAATTCGCAAAGCGAACAGACGATCTGCGAGCAATTCACTCCGGTATGAAGATGCTGTCGAAAACCGTGCAGCTATCAACTGGGAAAACTATGTTCCCCCTACCCCTGCGTTCATTGGTACCAGAGTATTTGAGGACTATCCAATCGATGAACTGATTGACTATATAGACTGGACTCCATTTTTTATAACCTGGGAGCTTGCCGGTAAATTCCCCGACATACTTTGCGATGATGTGGTCGGAGAGGCTGCTTCATCTCTATATCAGGATGCCAAAGCACTGCTGAATGAGATCAATGCAAAGAAATTGATCAGAGCGAATGCAGTCATCGGATTCTGGCCCGCAAATAGCACAGGTCATGATGACATTCTGATTTACGAGAACGAGCAAAGGCAAAAAACCATACATCGCGCCCATCACCTTCGCCAGCAGATGGACAAACCCAATGAACAGCCAAATTTTTGTCTTGCCGACTTTGTGGCACCGGAGAATTCCGGGCTAAAGGACTACGTCGGTGGATTCGTCGTCAGTGCGGGTCATGGTGTTGAAGACCTGGTGGCAGAATATGAAGAGAAGGGAGATGACTATAATGCGATTCTCGTCAAAGCAATTGCAGATCGCCTGGCTGAAGCGCTTGCCGAGAGAATGCACGAGCGTGTAAGGAAGGAATTCTGGGGTTATACACCGGACGAATCGCTCTCGAATGATGAAATTATCCGTGAGAAGTATACGGGAATCAGGCCTGCCCCAGGTTACCCGGCATGCCCGGACCACACTGAGAAAGGACCTTTATTCAAACTTCTGGATGCACCCCTTAAAGTCGGCGTTGATTTGACCGATAACTTCGCAATGACACCCGCGGCGTCAGTCAGTGGCTTCTATTTTTCTCATCCCGACTCTCGATACTTCGGATTGGGGAAGATAGACAAAGACCAGGTCGCTCATTATGCGAAGCGAAAAAACATGTCAGTCGAGGACACCGAACGATGGCTGATGCCAGTGCTCGCCTATAAATAGTATTTGCCCCATTTCACTGATAAGCAGATTTTCTGTATCAGAGCCAATAGGAAACCAGCAGATCTTAATGTGACCTCCCTAATCAAGAACCGAAAAACCCTGCTCTTCATTCTGGCAGCGGCTAGCCCAATCGCATTCTCTGCATGGCAAACCATGCTGAATAACTTTACGGTCGAAGTCGTTGGTTTTACCGGCAAGGAAATAGGTCTGCTGCAGAGCCTGCGTGAAGTACCCGGATTTCTTGCATTCACAGTCGTTTATGTTCTCCTGTTCATCAGACAACAGAACTTCGCGATCCTCTCTCTGTTTATGTTGGGCCTGGGTACCGCTCTGACAGGTTACTTTCCCAGCATTGTCGGTCTCTATCTGACTACGATACTCATGTCGACGGGTTTTCACTATCTCGAAACTATGCAGACTTCACTCAGCCTGCAATGGCTTGATAAGGCCGAAGCTCCCAGGGTGCTGGGTCAGATTATCGGGATTCGATCTTTTGCAACGCTTGCGGTACTGGGTGGGCTCTATCTGATTCTGCAGTTCGTTGAACCTAACTATATCTATATCTACACATTTACCGGATTGATCAGCATGGCTATTGCAGCATTCTGCTGGATTGCGGTACCTCATTTTCAGGACAATATTCTGCAAAGAAACGAGCTGTTTCTTCGAAGACGCTACTGGCTGTACTACAGCCTGACATTCCTTGCTGGTGCAAGGCGGCAGATTTTTACGGTATTCGCCGGGTTCCTGCTGGTTCAGAAGTTTGGATTCCCTCTGGAAAATATGGTCCTGCTGGTATTAGTTAATTCTGCAGTGAATATCTGGATCGCACCTAAAATAGGCCAGTTAATCAGTTTCATCGGAGAGCGACGGGCGTTAACACTGGAATACATTGGGTTGATCGGCATCTTTCTCACCTATGCAGTTGTGGACAATACGACACTGGCGGTTGCGCTATATATTCTCGATCATATCTTCTTTTCAATGGCAATCGCGATAAAAACCTACTTCCAGAAAATCGCTGATCCTGCTGATATCTCATCCACCGCAGGAATCAGTTTCACCATCAACCATATTGCAGCAGTCATTCTACCCGCGATTCTGGGGTTGATCTGGGTCGTAGACCACGGTGCAGTTTTCATTATCGGTGCCATGATTGCATTCTGCTCACTTCTGCTGTCTCAGCTTATTCCAGACCGGCCAGAAGAAGGTAATGAGATTCGTTGGCGGATTAGTACTGATCAACCCGTCTAGCGTTCATTTTTGAAAAAGCGGCAGCTCAGCTAGCACAGCAGAAGAAGTCGAACCTGGAGATATGGGCTACTGCATAGCTTATATTCCGCGATTCTATCGATATAGAAAAACAGTCATTTTATGCACGCGAGCAAGCTGCTATCTTCCAGCCTGCCGGAAAACTGCCACAACCTGAACTCAAGTAAAAAATACATGTATATTTATGATGAATACGACCAGCGTATGGTTGATGAACGAGTCGCACAATATAGCGATCAAACTGAACGATTCCTCAAAGGTGAATTGACCGATGATGAGTTTCTTCAGCTAAGGCTGCGTAACGGGCTTTATATTCAACGTCTGGCCCCGTTGCTCAGAATCACCATACCCTATGGGATGTTGTCCAGTCGTCAACTTCGTAAACTCGCCCATATCACTCGACAATACGACAAAGGATACGGTCACTTCACGACCCGACAAAACCTCCAGCTAAACTGGCCAAAATTGGAGGAAGTACCGGCGATCCTGAAGGAACTTGCTTCCGTTGAAATGCATTCCATCCAGAGCAGTGGCAATTGCATCCGAAACACAACCAGCGACCAATATGCCGGGGTTGCTGTCGATGAATTGGAGGACAGTCGTCCATGGGCTGAATTGATCCGACAATGGTCAACTTTTCACCCGGAGTTCAACTGGCTACCCCGGAAATTTAAAATCGCAGTTACTGGCGCAGCCGAAGACCGTGCCGCCATTCAGGTTCATGATATTGGCGTCCGCATAATCAAACGAGACGATCAGATAGGTTTTCAGATTCTTGCCGGTGGTGGTCTGGGCAGAACCCCGGTTGTCGGATCAGTGATTAATGAATTTCTGGAAAAGAAGCATCTGCTGACTTATATCGAGGCAGTTCTCAGGGTCTACAATCGCTACGGTCGACGTGATAATAAGTTCAAAGCAAGGATCAAGATACTGGTTCGAGCCATGACGCCGGAAGTATTTTCAGAGAAAGTCGATCTGGAGTGGCAAACCATCAAGGATGGACCGGGCACCCTAACTGAAGTGGAAATCGAACGTGCTAAATCATTCTTTTCAAAACCTGCCTATGAATCTCTGGCAGATGAATGCGACAGCCTTGTACAGCAACAGTCAGAAAATTCCGATTTCAAGGCATGGACAGACCGAAACGTTAAAGCACATCAGCAATCCGGATACACCATCGTCAATCTTGCTCTCAAACAAACCGGGGTTGCGCCGGGTGACGTGACTGATACGCAGATGGAAGTGATTGCGGACCTTTCCGATAAATACTCGTTCGGAGAAGTGCGGGTGACCCATGAACAAAACGTCACACTCGCCGATGTTCGCAAACAGGATCTCTATGATTTATGGCTGAAATTGTGCGATGCAGAACTTGCCAGCCCAAACCTTGGCTTGCTAACGGATATGATCTGCTGTCCAGGCGGTGACTATTGTTCACTGGCAAATGCTAAATCGATACCTGTGGCAGAAGCAATTCAACGTAAATTTGACGATCTGGATTACTTACATGATCTCGGAGATCTCGATATCAATATCTCTGGATGCATGAATGCCTGCGGACATCATCACGTTGGTAATATCGGCATTCTTGGTGTCGACAAAAAGGGACGAGAATTCTACCAGGTATCAATCGGTGGTTCTGCGTACTCAAATACCACTCTTGCCAAGATATTAGGTCCCTCCTTTGCACAGGATGAAATACCGCAGGTGATACAAAAAATTATAGATCTCTACGTAGCAGAGAGGCAGGAAGGTGAGAAATTTATCGATACTTACAATCGAATTGGTATCCAGCCTTTCAAAAACAAGGTTTATAACCTGGTGCCCACCGGGAAATAGACAGTTTCAATTATTATTCAATATGACCAAAAGATTAAAAGATGCCAACGATCATAAAAAATAACATTATTACAGAATCTGAATTTTCAGTCGTATGGGATCGAGAATCCATTTCTGCAGGTGATCACATTATAATCCCCGTAGGGGCATACCTTGAAAGCCCGGACGTTTACAAGGATCGGAGTGATGTTGGGGTCTGGCTGGACGCTGGTGAAGATGTTGAAGATATTAAAGACATAGCAGGTAACCTCCCGGTAATTGCTCTAAACTTCCCTGCCTTTACCGATGGTCGGGCCTATTCCAGCGCTAATATCCTGCGCCGAAAATTTGGCTACAAAAATGAACTCCGTGCAATCGGTGACGTCAGACGGGACCAGCTTGAGCAGATGATCCGTTGCGGCTTCGATTCGTTTGAAATGACCGAGGGGCAGAATTTAGAACACGCTCTATCGGGACCGGTTGGATTCTCACATAGCTATCAAACGTCAATTGACCGACCAGATCCTTTATTCAGAGTAAGATGAGATGCTTCCCTGGTAGAGGATATTCCAAGCTACAGATTGAACCATTAATCGCTTAAGATCTGTCTATGGAAAGCGATCCCCTATTATTTTCTTTTTTCTTGATTTTCTCATCCGCCGCAGTCCTTGCAACTTTGGCTCTGTTCACCCGTCAACCGCTAATTGTTGCTTATATAGCAATTGGGATTATTCTTGGCCCCTCAGCCACCTCGTTAATTTCAGATCCAACCCTGATTAACAGTATTGCAAAAATTGGCATTATCTTTCTTCTATTCCTCCTGGGACTGGACATGCAACCAGCAAAGCTTGGAAACATGTTCAAAGACGCACTGTTTATAGGGATACTAAGTTCGATCGTGTTTTTTGGGATTGGGTTTGCTCTGGGTTATCTCTTTGGATACACAATCGTTGAATGCCTGATCATAGGTCTTGCCATGATGTTCTCAAGTACGATCATAGGCATCAAACTGCTACCAACGACCGTATTGCATCACCGTCGAACCGGTGAACTCGTCGTGAGTCTGCTTCTTATACAGGATCTCATCGCCATTATCGTTCTGTTGGTACTCACTGGGGGAATATTCAATACCGCAGGTATCGGCAGGATCGTCACGGTGGTCATTGCATTACCAACAGTTATTATTGGCGCTTATTTTTTCGTGAAGTTCGTTCTACTTAGATTGTTGGCCAGGTTCGATGCATTTCATGAATACATATTTCTCGTCGCAATTGGCTGGTGCCTTGGGCTGGCAGAGTTGGCTTCTTTCGTTGGTTTATCCCATGAAATTGGCGCATTCATCGCTGGCGTTTCCATCGCAACCAGCCCGATTGCTTTATATATCGCAAATCACCTGAAGCCTCTTCGAGATTTCTTCCTGGTGTTGTTTTTCTTCTCCCTGGGGGCAGGTTTTCAATTGGATCTTCTTGGTCATGTCTTCGTGCCCGCACTCGTATTTGCGTCGATCGTACTCGTGCTAAAACCAGTTGTTTTCCGCTTCCTGCTATTTCGAATCAGCGAAACATCTGAAAAAAGCTGGGAAATTGGATTCCGCCTGGGACAGATCAGCGAATTCTCCTTGTTGATTGCGTTCATCTCGAGCAGCCAGGCACTTATCAGCCAGAATGTTTCACATGTTATTCAGGCGACGGCAATAATAACCTTCCTGCTCTCTTCTTATATAGTCGTATTCCGGTTCCCAACTCCTATTGCCGTATCGGATACACTAAGGCGGGATTGAATTAGAGCCGCTTTTAGCCGTGACTGACAAGCGTACGGCCACTGACCTTACCTTCGAATATCTCATCGAGCACGGCAGATAGTCCGGACAATCCAACTTCCGTTGTAGCGGGTCTGAGCCCAGTCAACTTCCAGTCCGTTGCAAGCCGATCCCAGATCCTGTTTTTGTAGTCAATGGGTATCTCGACAGAATCTATACCGAGAACATTAACGCCCCTCAAGATGAAGGGTAATACGGTTGTTGAGAAATTTGGCGACGCAACCAGGCCACAAATCGCGACACTTCCCAGCGGATTAAGACTTTTGATGACATTTGAAAGTATTTCTCCACCGACACAATCAACTGCATGAGCCCAGGCAGGTGCGAGCATGGGCCGTTTTGACTCTTCACTCAGTTCGTCCCTTCCGATCACGGATTTGGCACCAATCGAATTCAGATATTCTGTTTTATCAGCCTTCCCGGTACTTGCGACAACCTCGTAACCCAGTTTCGCCAGCAGCATTACCGCAATCGAACCGACGCCACCTGTAGCCCCTGTCACCAGCACGGCTCCATCCGCTGGTTTGGCACCCATCATTCCTATTTTTTCGACGCAAAGAGCAGCAGTAAATCCGGCAGTACCGATGACCATACTTTCTCGTGTCGTTAGCCCTGCGGGCATTTTCGTTACCCAGTTAGCAGGCACCCGAATATACTCGCCATAACCGCCCGGTGTATTCATACCGAGATCGAAGCCAATGCATATCACCTCATCACCTTCCTGGAAATTAGCATCGGAAGACGCGGCGACTTTTCCCGCAGCGTCAATACCTGGCGTATGTGGGTAATTTCGAGTGACCCCAGGCATGCCTTTCGCTGAAAGCGCATCCTTGTAATTCACCGAGGAATACTCAACCTGGATTAAAACTTCCCCCTCTGGCAAGTCATCAATCGAACGCTCGATGATCTTGTGTTCAATATTAGATTCGTCTTTCTCTACCCAAAAAGCATTGAATTTAGTCATTAGTTTCTCATTTGTATTAAAAAGTATATGGACCCTGGTATCGCAAGTCTTCGCGGTTTCTAACCCTGTTCAGCATATTGGTGAATCGGTCCAGCATTTTATCAACCCTGTTGCGATCCTCTATGTACTTAACCCGAAAGACATCCGCGTCCTGGCATTTGTCATAGATATATTCGTCACTGGTTTGCAGTGCATCGACAAGTTTGTGATCGAGAGCCCGTTTTCCGTACCAGGCTTCCCCCGTCGCGACTTCTTCTGTATTGACCACGGGACGATTCTCAGAGACAAAGTCCTTGAAAAGAGAGTGCACATCTTCCAGTTCTTCGACGAACTTTTCACGCCCCTTCTCAGTATTTTCGCCAAACATTGTAAGTGTGCGCTTGTATTCACCTGCTGTTAGTATTTCTACGTCAATCTCTTTATTTTTCAATAGCCGATGGAAATTGGGAATCTGGGCTACTACGCCAATTGAACCCAGTATGGCAAAGGGTGCCGCAATCAGTTTGTCTGCGATACATGCCATCATATAGCCACCACTAGCAGCAACTTTGTCTACCGTTACGGTGAGTGGAATTTTCTTTCCCACTATTCTGCTTAGCTGTGACGCCGCCAACCCATAGCTGTGAACGACCCCGCCAGGGCTTTCAAGTCGTACAACTACTTCATCACTTTCCTCGGCTACCGAAAGTACTGCGGTGACTTCTTCTCTCAACTGTGCGACGGCGCTGGCTTGAATATCGCCTTCAAAATCGATCACATATACCCTTTGCTTGCGTTCAGCATCTCCAGACTTCGCTTCACGTTTCTGAACCTTGGTCTTTTCCTTGTCTCGTTTTTTCTCGGCTTTGGATTCAAGTTTCAGGGCTTGAGGGTTCATCACAACCTGCTTCAGGGTTTTGGTTATATTCTCAATATTTGTGTTGAGGCTAACTACTTCAATATGCCCCTGTTCCGTATGTCTGTTTTTGTGCCCCAGGCCGATCACTGTGACAACGACCAGCAAGACAGCCACCAGGATCGTCACCGTCTTTGCCAAAAAAAGTCCGTACTCAAAAAGAAATTCCAAACTTGCTATTCCCGTTTTTGTAGAATTCAACATGCTACCATAAATGCCTACTACCGTTACCTCCACAGCATGCTAGAATTATTTTTTTCTCATTCTTCCCGCTATTGTGAATACACTGCTACAAGACAAAAAGATGGAACTGCAGCCTTACTTCAAACCGGGGTTTCTTCAGCGGGAGTTAACCATCTTCCAGTTTACCTTCGACTCAGAAGCATCTTTTTATCTCACAGTGACTGAAGACAACTTTGAACTCGAAACTGGAAAGCACGAATCACCCACCATCACATTAAACGTAGTTGACCATGCGACCTGTTGGGGGCTGCTGGATGGAAGCATTGATGGTATGAAGGCATTTATGGAGGAGTCGTATCGGGCTGATGGAAATATCGTTCTCAGCCAGTTACTCCTTTATTTGTTCAAGAGCAATGACCCGACGATTCTCTACGAGGTCCAATACTGAATCTCCCGTTTTCAGCTTTTATCTCTGAACCGCTTTTATCATCTCAAACGCCTAAATAGCAGCGGATTCGTGAATTACCCTGCGTTGAATCCTTCGGACCATCTCTCTGATCCATTCCGTAAATTCCCGTACAAGATGCTATTTAGGCCTTTCATCGCTATGCGGATCAGAACTCCGACCAATAGCAAAACAGATCATGGAAATGTGATGGAGATAGCTTTTACCCGTCAATTCCTGCGCTAGATTTATATAAAGGAATCACCACTTTAAGCCGGAAATACCATGTACCTAAAAGTTATGGCAGCCTGGTTCATCATTGCAATCGGCAGTTATCCAGCACTGTTGCGATCAGATGACATCAATCTCCAACAGCAAATCGAAAACTACCGACTAGCGGGCCATTACGATGCAGCCATAAAGCTGCAGACGTCACTGATCAGCGATAATACCCTGTCTTCACCTATCGAAAGCGAGGTAATGGCAATCCGACTGTATAACCTGGGTCTTCTACAATTCGAGGCCGAAGACAACCCCGGAGCGAGGGAATCATTTCAAAAGAGTATCGAGATCAGTCGCGAGTTGGTAGGCCAATTCAGTCAATCCCTCGTAAAGCCGCTGGGATATCTCGGCATCGTTCTTGTAAAACTGGGATATCCAGAACTTGGTATCGACCGACTTCAGGAGGCTCAGCACCTTATCCACAGATCAGATGGTGTTAAGAGCATTCAGCAGGACTACCTGCTTAGCTGGATGTCTATTGCATCCATCAGGTTAAATAACGCAAAGACCGCAGATGTACTGCAGCGATTCAGGTATGACATATTCAAGTCAAACTTCGGCCCTTCACATCCACAGACAGTACCGGCACTTCTGACTCTGGCAAACTGGTTCAAGGTTAGCGCTCAATACACAGAGGCCGAACAAACTTACAACCGCGCCCGGGAACTGGGCGAATTGCATCATTTGCCAACCAGTACCATTCAAATGGCGCTTGCCGGTCTGGCAGATACACACTATCTGAAGGGCAAATGTTGCGCGGATGAATACATGACAGAGGCTGCAGTAATAATTGGCGGTGATAAAGATTACGACAACATGGAAAAGAGTCTTGCCTATGTAAAGGCTGCCGACATGAGCTTGATCTTAAACGGCGATACTGAAAGTGGCGCACTGTATAAAGAGGCCTGGCGCTACGGTGGCAATCTGAATGACGCTCAGTATAACAAACCGGCCGTCTTAGGTATCAGTCGAATAGACCGCATGATAAGAGCTTATCGGCCGGATAATGTCCTTAAGGTGGGCAAGGAAAGTTATAAGGTTGCGAAGAAATCCGAGGTAAAAGAAAATTCTGCTCAACTCGTCGGCGCGCCACTACCTTTCTGTGCTTCTGAACTCAAAGATCTGTCGAGAAACAGGGATTATTCCGGCTATGTCGTTGATGTGAATTTCCAGGTAATGCCGGATGGTAGAGCAACTGATATTAAGGTAGTTGAGACAAACGCACCCACGGCCATCAGTAAACTGGTACGTCGAATCGTTCGTCTTTACCGATTCAGACCCAAACTTTCTGCTGGAAAACCAGTCAGTGAAGAAATGCAACTTCGGCAGACTTTTAGTCAGGCTACCGAGTCGGCAGATGAACAATTTGCACCTGCTCAGATTGCAGCAGCACACGGCTGTAACCTGCTGGCTTTGAATTAGACTCGCTGTTTGTTTCGGTGATCCAGGTTCAAAGCCACCTTGCTGATTTGCCTACCTGTGCTGGTGACCCTTGGTGGCTACTTCTCGTGCACACGCACTGGTAGATGGGTATAACCCTTAACAAATGCCGAGTAGGTTCGTTCCGGTTCACCAACCACCTCAACCATCTTGAATCGCTTCATGATTTCTTCCCAAAGGATTCGTAGCTGCATTTCAGCGAGCCTGTTTCCCATGCAACGATGTATGCCATATCCAAATGAAAGGTGCTGGCGTGCCTTCGCTCGATCAATGACAAACTGATCTGCATTCTGAATCGCATCCTCATCCCGATTGCCGGAGACATACCACATGACTACCTTGTCTCCTTCCTTAATGTGCTTGCCGCCCAACACTGTATCCTGGACGGCGGTACGCCTCATGTGAGCCAGCGGGGTCTGATAACGAATGATCTCTGAAACCATGTTGGGAATTAGATCCGGATTCGCCCGGAGCTTGTCATATTCACCAGGATTCTGGTTAAGGAAGTAGACACCGCCGGAAATGGAGTTCCTGGTCGTATCATTGCCACCGACAATCAGGAGCAGAAGGTTACCCAGGAATTCGAATGGACTCATGTCTTTGGTGTTTTCGCCATGAGCCAGCATTGATATCAGATCAGTTTTCGGTGGCTGAGCTGCTCTCTCATCCCACAATCTGGTGAAGTACTCGAGACATTCCAATAATTCCGCCCTTTTCTGCTCGCTTGATTCGACTATTCCCACCCCTGGAGGCGTCGTTGCAATATCCGACCATCGGGTCAGTTTGCGCCGGTCTTCAAAGGGAAAATCAAACAAGGTTGCAAGCATCTGGGTTGTCAGTTCAATGGAGACAAGATCAACCCAGTTGAAAGTCTCATTGCGAGGTAGTGAATCCAGTATCCCGGCAGCTCTTTCCCTGATTACATCCTGCAGTAATGCCAGGTTGGGCGGTGCGACCACGGAAGTCACGGTGGCTCTTTGAAGATCATGTTTAGGTGGGTCCATCGCAATAAACATTCCAAAGCCGTTGAATCCCTGACCTTGACTCTTCTCAGCATTATCATCAGCCGCTCTCTTCTCAGCCGCAGCTTTTCTTTGCTGAGGACTCCCGCCCAAACCACCGACTGTTATTCCAGCTTCGGATGAGAATACTTTGTGATTGGTGTCTACTTCGAAGATATCCTTGTATTTAGTGACAGACCAGTAAGGCCCGAACTGGCTCTCCGCACAATAATGAACAGGATCTTCTTTTCGTAGTCTTTCGAAATAAGACCAATGTGCATCATTTTGAAACAGCTCTGGCTGGGCTACGTTGATTTGATCCAACGGCAGCGAATATGGATCCGGAATTTGAACACGCGTATCCAGGGTGCGTTCACTCATTGATTACCTCTGATTTGTCAATTCGGGTTGCGCAAAATAATAACGATGAACCACGAGTAAAAACAGGGCAGATGAGGACACGATCCAAGTATAAACTGCTTAAAGAAGAAGCCCTAAACAACTGTTATATAAATGTTTTATCAAGTAAATCGAAATCAGTTCAACGCTATGGCTGATCATATCCTTCGACCAGAACCAGTCGCGAATCTGCATTCGCATGACGAATAGCGGCAACAGGTTCATATTCGGGATCTTCGAGAAAGCCCTCCGCGCAGCTCTTTGAAGGAAATTCCAGTATGACCATACGGTCCGGATTCCAGTTGCCATCCTTTATGGTTACGTTGCCGCCCCTTACCAGATACCTTCCGCCATGCTTCTCTATCAGCGCCGGAACCAATCTCGCATACTCGGCGTATTGCTCCGCATCATTTACTGTAATATCACCGACAACATATGCCTTCATTTTCAAACCCTGTTAAATTTGATCGTCCTGCAGCATCTTAAGCGCTTTGACTGCAATTTCATCACGATGGAATAGTTCGAGTGCGTCCACAAATTCCTTCGGGGCTGACTGTAGCTTCATCTGATCAACCAGAGAACCCAGAGCAGAACTTCTCTGAAAGTTTTCGAGAGACAAAATCGTGATTAGCGTCGCTCGTACAGATGGATCTTCTCTGGCAACACGCATAATCCCGATGAAGGCACTATCGTCACTGTCAGATCTTGTGAATAATCGCTTTAATAACCCGGGACCCATAATGCTCATTATCCAAATAATCAGATAATTTTGAAGCAGCATCCCTACTGAAGCTTATAGTTACCGGCAGGTTCTTCTCCATCATTACCGTCCTGCGGTTTTAACCCTCCCAGGAGCTGGCCGCAATTGGGGCAGTTGATCCGGGCACCCGTACCCCTGCCCAGCGACATATGCAATAACTCACTCGCCTCCGCCTGGCTGATGCCGAGCTGGCGGCGCAGTTCTTCCAGGTCTTTTTCTTCAACGCTGGTAATTTTGCCGTCTCCGAGGACATCGTCCAGCATGACATTGTAGGTATCTCTCGCCCTGCTTAACTGACTCGAAAATCCAGTTGCCAGAATCCCCGCCGGTAGCGCAACCATGCCCATACCGATAATAGTAATTACGCCGCCAAAAAACTTACCCAGGGGAGTAAGCGGTGTCACATCACCATATCCAACGGTTGTTAATGTTGACATAGCCCACCACATTGCCGCTGGAATACTGCCAAAGGCCTCAGGTTGAACTTTATGTTCGATGAGATAGATGCCACTGGAGGTAAGAATGAGCAGCACGAACAGCACAAAGAAAGCGGCAGCAAACGAGCTTGCCTCTTCCCGCAATACACTCAGCAACACATTCATGGCCCCCGAGTAGCGTGTCAGCTTGAATATTCTGAGCAATCTGAAAATACGCAGAAATCTTAAATCAATGGCAAAGATGATGGTCAGGTAGAAAGGCAGGATGGCAATCAGATCAACCAACGCCATGGGTGTCGTCATGTACCGGACCCTTGCGTGCAGTGGCTTTACATCATCAGGTTCCAGATCAACACATGACCAGATACGGGCAAGATACTCAATACTGAAGATAGCGACTGAAAACAGCTCGAACAGGTATAGCTGTTCGCCGTATTTCATCTCGAACGAAACAACCGATTCCATGATGATCGCCAGGATGTTCAGACTTATCAGCACCATCAGGAAAAGATCAACGAAAAAGCTGATCCTGTCCCCCCGGCGTGCCATGGCCAGAACTTCAGCCGTGCGTTTACGAAGCTTCTTCAAGCTATTACCAGTCAATAGAAATCTACCTAATAAGTGTAGGACATGGAGTCCGGCAGGCGGGAGGACAGGAATTCAGGGGAAAATCTGAGGCAGAGCATGTAGCATAGTGAGCTTATTCTGGATGTCCTAAATTGCTTAAATTGCTTATTCTGGATGTCCTAAACTGCTGATGGAGATGAGTTGATGAAACCTGTGTGTTTAGTAATGGGAGCCGGTGCAGGCATCGGAGGTACAGTTGGGTCACGCTTCGCAAAGGAGGGTTACCATGCTGTTTTGTGCCGACGAAGTGACCAGGAGGGGCTTAACAGGCTGGTTGAAGGTATTGAAAGTGAGGGAGGCTCAGCGACCGGCTATCTGCTCAATGCCGTGCAGCCTGATGTCATAGAAGAAAAGGTTGCTGCAATAGAGAACGAAATAGGCCCGATCGAGGTCGTGGTATTCAATCTGGGTGCCCAGATTGGTGACAGAGCGTTAAAAGATACAAGCTACAAAGCCTTCGAAATGGGCTGGCGCATGGCAACCTTTGCGTTGTTTCGGCTCGCACAGGCCGTATGTCCGCGAATGGAAGAAAGAGGTAAAGGCACTATCCTTGTGACTTCAGCCACTGCGGCTGTGCGAGGCAATAGTGGCCAGCACTCCCATGCTGCAGCGATGGGCGGACGCCGAATGCTTTGCCAGTCGCTCAATGCAGAGTTATCGTCGAAGGGCATCCATGTCGCACATATATTAATAGACGGTGCTGTTGATGCGCCCGATACCCTGGGGAAGATGCTTGGACCGGAGAGATTCCAGCAAATGAGGGAATCCCGTGGTATGGAACATGATGGATTGATGCTCCCCTCTAAAATTGCTGATACCTATTTCCATATTGCCCAGCAACATAGATCAACCTGGACCCATGAGATTGATATGCGGTCTTTTACGGATCTGCCCTGGTGGAATCACTAGCGGAGATCAACGTCATCTAACGAGTTTAAGGCTATTGGCCTGACTACGCTGATGGACTCGTCGTAGCCGACAAGCCAGATCTCAGATTGGATTACTCAGAAGCTGGCTCATCTCTACCAATCTGCTGTCGGCAAGGGCGGCTGATCTAATGGGAGATATTGCCTGATAAGATGGATCTTCAATCATCTCAAGAAATAGTTTGCGAGAGGGATATCTCACCAGGATGACGATATCCCAATCCTCGGGTCCGATAACAGTGTGCCAGGCTTTCCCCATCCAGATGGCTGTGCCACCGAAACGCGGGTTCAGTTCAGAGAATTTCTTGCCATAGACATTGTATGCATCCTGCCCGCTCAGCCCATCGACACCAGCCCCGGGTTGTGCCTCATCACGGAATTTCAGCAAATTCAGCATATAGAGTGGTTCATCTGGGTCACCCTTCTGCATCCCGGACAATCCCTTCTCTGTGGCTTCAATATGGCTCATAGATCCTCACAAATTGGCTTTTGGACATCTGATGGCATTATTAGCGGTTGAGACAGCTGCCAGAACATGATGGCTCAAATTGGTTTAATTCGTTATTAGGAACCAGGGCCGATCTCTGTCAACTCTCCGCAACACACTCTGGCTCAAGGTTATTCTATCTGCCCATTCATCGAGTGCACACCTTTCTTAGCAAGTGTTGCGCTTTCCCATTGCCATCAATCATGTCTGAAACCTAAAGGAACCAAGCGCAATTAACGTCCTGCTCAAAAAGAAGGAGCAAAACAACACCCTTAAAACAACACCCTTAAAACAATACCCTTAGTGTGAGTTTCGTGCCAATTACCCAAACCAATTGCTTAATTTGGCGATTGATCCTTGAGCAATATCACGGAAATCTGATCCATATTAGGGGATACTTTGCAACAACATGGCTTATAGCAATCATGTGATTCTGAAGGGCGCAGGCTCATTATGAAGAGATTTTCCAATATATTACTCATTTCAGATGACGCATCCGAAAACTCCGTGGCACTTGATCGAGCTATCAGGCTCGCGCGCAACAACCAGGCCGAACTAACGTTTACCGCCGTAGTTGAATCAATTCCAAAAGACATGCAGATG
Organism: uncultured Pseudomonadales bacterium; assembly: GCA_964548025.1. Taxonomy (GTDB): domain Bacteria; phylum Pseudomonadota; class Gammaproteobacteria; order Pseudomonadales; family Azotimanducaceae; genus JAHRVQ01. The sequence goes on along the minus strand of CAZJRI010000055.1, from coordinate 2,597 downwards.
GCGATCAATGTCATTAAGCCCGACGAGTTAACTGATCTCGCTGTGGCAGAAAAACGAGCCGAATTGCAGAAAATCATTGATGCTGCAAGCGAGCTGAGACAGAAAATCGAGATTGAAATCCTCGTTGGTAATTCCTTTCTCGAAATTATCAGGCAGGTATTGAGGAACAACCATGATCTCATCATCAAATGTGCCGAACCCAGCAAATCGCTTAAGGAAACTCTATTTGGCAGCACCGACATGCACCTCTTGCGTAAATGCCCTTGTCCTGTCTGGCTCATCAAGCCTTCGGATCATGATCACTACAATCGAGTTCTCGCAGCAGTAGACTGGGACGAAGGCGAGTCAAATAAGGTCAACCTGAATAACTCAATTCTGGAGATGGCAACGTCTTTAGCTCTGGCTGTTTAGATCGCAACGCACAAACACGACCGCATCGGAAGTTGATGCGATGGTTTCGGACGAAGAAAATAAACGAAAACTGTGGCTGCAGGACCTGGAGAAAGGTGTAAGTACCTCCTATGAGAAAGCAAGTGAATATCTGAAACCAACACTACACCTGCCAAAGGGTCCAGCTCGTCACGTCATTCCCGCTATGGTCCGTGAACTCGATGTAGAACTCGTTATTATGGGCACGGTCGGACGCACGGGTATACCCGGCTTTTTTATGGGTAATACAGCGGAGAGTATATTGAACCAGATCGATTGTGCTGTACTAGCGCTTAAGCCACCGGGATTTAATACCCCGGTAACCTTGAGATAGTTACACCTGGAAGCGTAGGATCGTTTATTCTACTTCGTTAAGTGCAAACTTTGTTCAGCGAATCCCGCGCCAACCTCATTAAAAAAATCGAACACTTCATCAATGCCAGAAGCTAACAATTTTTCCTTCTCATCTTCGAATCGAGCAATACCGGCAGTCTTTCCTGAGTAACCAACGTGGCCGAGTTGTCTGACGATTTCCAGGCTGTCCAGATAGTTGGGCATGGCAAACATTATCAGGCGCACGGAGTCGAGCTTAACCTGGGACCAGAAATCCGGATCTTCGGCGTCTGCGATGATGACCTTCCTGCCTTCGACAAGGTGCGACTCGACGCGATCACGATCAACCTCGATACCACATACACCACTGGGTATGTTCTGCTGAAAGATGTCATAGGCACCAGTACCCACACGACCCATACCTATTACTAGTACCTTTGAGTCTTCAGCCAGATAATACGCGTCTACCGGTACATGCTCAGCTCGGTCGAATCGTTTAATAAGATTACCCCATCTTGAATAGAGGTTATGGGAATGGAAATTGATGATGCTGGAAAACGCAAACGACAACGCAACTGCCAGGGCCACAATTACCAGCCATTCTTTCTCCAGCAATCCGTAGGAAACGCTGACTGAACAGACAATCAAACCAAATTCACTGTAGTTCGTAAGGCTAAGCGCAGCTAGAAATGAAGTACGACTATGCAGTTTAAGGTACGCTAGCCAAACAAAGAGCATTCCAGCCTTGACTGGTAAGGCAACCAACATGATCAATGCAACCAGCAACATATCGATCGTTGGTAGTGCAGTGAAACCAATAGAAAGAAAGAATCCGATCAGGAATAGGTCTTTAAAAGGAAGCAAAGACTTAGCGAGTTCCCCAACTTTACTATGCCCGCTTAATAAAACTGCAATCACCAGAGCGCCCAAATGTCGCTCTAGGCCAATTAGTTCGAAATATTCTCCTCCGGTGATTGCAATGAAGAATCCTGCCAGCGTTAAAAGTTCCCCGTGACCGGACCGTTCCAACAATTTTGTGAGTATCGGCTTTAATAGTGGTAATGCGAGCAAAGACAGGACCCACCACGATGGTGTTTTACCAGCCGCCAAGGACACAAAAACGACTGCTGCAATATCCTGAATTATTAATATGCCTATAGCTACCTGGCCATGAACCGCTTTTATCTCCCCTTTCTCTTCGAGTATTTTGACCGCACAGACCGTACTGCTAAAGCTGACAACGAATCCAATGATCCCCGCCGTCATCCAATTCAGATCAGAAAAATAGGCCAGTCCTACATAACCCAACAGGAGACTATTGACTATCGTGAGCAAGAAGATGACGGTCATATGTCCTGTCGCACCTGCCCAGACTTCGACTTTGAACAGGTCTTTGACGTTAAGTTTCAGGCCAATTGTAAAAAGCAGTAGTGTTACACCAAGATCGGATAAAACCTCAAGAGATTCGCCCGGTTCAAATCCCAGTGCGTGGAGGCCAAAACCTGCGGCAAGATAACCAATAAGCGGGGGCAGGTTTACCTGTTTAGCCAGGTAACCACATACGAAGGCAATCGCTACCCATACATAATCCATGCGCTACTTCCAAAACAATAGAAAAACAAAAAAAATAGTGGACATCCAGCATACCCTCAATTTCCTACAAGACCCACCTTAGATCTCTGCCTTGAGCTACCGTCATTGCCTGATTCTTCTTTGTGCGACCGAATCTAGTATGACAACTATGACCTATCCAAGATCACATCTTGTCGATCCAGACGGTGGTGCCTATCACGTCTACTCACGCTGTGTTCGCCGGGCTTATCTCTGCGGAACAG
>CAZJRI010000054.1:1062-30945 GCA_964548025.1 uncultured Pseudomonadales bacterium | reverse complement strand
AGAGCCGACCCCGATTGTAGGACTGCCGTTTATCGAAAAAATCTCCGCTGCAAACAACCATATACTCTTGGTTGATATTGAGGGCAACGTCTGGACATTCGGAGAAGGACTTGACGGTCAGCTCGGTAACGGTATGACCTATTCGACGGAACCGGTGAAGATAGAAGGAATGACCGACATCGTGGACGTTGCGGGTGGTAGAAATCACTCATTGGCGGTCGACAAAGAGGGTCAGCTATTTGTATTCGGTCTGCACAATCTGATTGATGAAGCCTCTACCCTGAACGCTCAGGATTTCTTCCCACGATTAGTACCTGGCGCTGCCAATATTGAACTGATAGCGGCCGGTGGCGATCATTCACTCATAAAATCAGACGGCGAGTTCTTTGGCTGGGGAGAAAACCAGTTCGGCCAGATCGGCGACGGCACTTTTGAATCCCGTCATGAATTCTCGTTGATATCGGCAAGCTGGAGCAACAGCAGCGATATGAGTTGTGATAAAGAAACAGATAGCGGGGACGCTGAAGAAGAGGATGAAGCCACTTCAGAGGAATCTCCCGAAGCAGACGAGTGTGGATTTGGCGTCCTCATCAGTGACTACGCAGACCTTGAGGCTGTATTGACGCAATTTACCCAGGCTTGTTCAGACAGAGGACAGAGAAAGAGGTTAAAGAAAGCGCTGAAGATAGGCGACGGCCACTACCGCGAAAAAAGAGCCAAAAAGTCTGAGAAGTCACATAAAAAATCAGCAAAGAAGAGCAGGAAGAAGACACACTCCAGGAAATCCGGCAAGGATTGATCAATAGGCGTAAAAATTGGATTGATCTGGATAGATGTCAGCCAATACAATAGACGGCTGACCCTGAAACTACTCTTACGTTCAATACCAAAGCCTAGCCATGACTAAAACGGAATTACTCTCACCAGCGGGTACGCTGAAGAATATGCATTATGCATTTGCCTACGGCGCCGATGCAGTCTATGCCGGTCAACCCCGGTATAGCCTGCGGGTACGGGAAAATGATTTCAACAAGCCTGATGTCATGGCACATGGCATTGAAACTGCACACAAAGCAGGAAAGAAATTCTATATCGCCAGCAATATAGCGGCGCACAATGACAAGGTGCGTTCATATCTCAAAGATATGGAGCCAATGCTGGCGATGAATCCCGATGCACTCATCATGTCCGACCCGGGGCTCATCATGATGGTCCGTGAACGCTGGCCCGATGTGCCGATACATTTATCGGTTCAGTCCAACGCCGTTAACTATGCCACGGTCAAGTTCTGGCAGCAGTTGGGGCTTGAAAGAATCATCCTCTCACGAGAATTGTCGCTGACGGAGATTTCTGAAATTCGTAATGAATGCCCTGATATGGAGTTGGAAGTTTTCGTCCATGGCGCACTCTGTATTGCCTATTCAGGGCGCTGTCTGCTATCGGGTTATATGACCCACAGGGATGCAAATCAGGGAGCCTGTACGAACTCCTGTCGCTGGAACTATCAGGCTCATCCAGCAAAAGAAAACATGAATGGCGATACCGTCGTCCTGCTTCAGGAGAAAGGCAGGCCTGAAGAACTGATGCCTGCGTTCGAAGATGAACACGGTACCTATATATTGAATTCAAGAGATCTGCGTGCCGTCCAGCATGTCGAGAAGCTCATCGAGATGGGAATCGAATCAATAAAAATCGAAGGCAGAACCAAATCCCACTACTACGTTGCTCGTACTGCTCAGGTTTATCGGCAGGCAATCGATGACGTATCAGAAGGCAAAGTATTCAACATGGATCTTATGGACGAGTTGGAAAAGCTATCAAGCAGAGGTTATACGGAAGGTTTCTATCGCCGACATCCGCCTGCAGAGTATCAGAACTACGAAGTGGGCAATTCAACCAGCGGGAAGCAACAGTTCGTTGGTGAAATTAAATCGCTCGAAGGCGACATGCTCGAAATTGAAGTCAAGAACCGCTTTGAGGTAGGGGATTCTCTGGAACTGATGACCCCCTCCGGCAACATCAACTTTCAACTGGATGGTATGACGGATCGGAACGGTAATCAGATCGAGATTGCTCCTGGCTCCAGTCATGTCGTAAAAATTCCCTTACCAGAAATTCTGAAGGGGCAGGACAGTATCGAATTCGGTCTGCTGCTCAGGAATCTGGCTGATAGTTAGGAATCCAGCAAGTCTCTAATCCTCAGATTACCTAACCACCCTGGTCACACGCTTTTGTAGAACGTTGAAGAATCCCTGAATTTCCTCGGGTTATCTTTCATATGTGGTTTTTAAGATGACCGTTCAGGAATGAACAGTGTCAAAGCCATAAGAAGGCGTTTATTCTGGATACTTTTTGCACACTTGATCAGAAAATGAGCGCCTTGGAAAAAATCCAGCAATCTCCAATTCAATCCAAATTGCTCTTCGCCATCCCGATTGCCTTGTTGTTAGCCTGGCTACAGTATCCTGGATTTATTCAAACTGATTATGAGATCCACTATTCACAGATCGAACGGGATGACCTCGTTGTAGTGGTAACCGCACCGGGGACGATAAAACCGGTGACAAGTATAGAAGTCAGTTCTCAGTTATCGGGCCAGATTTCAGAGGTGCTCGTAGATTTCAACCAACCGGTAGTGGCGGATCAGGTTTTGGCACGATTGGATTCCGCATCCTATCGAATGGCGGTTCGCCAGGCGGTAGCGGAACAGGAAAGTGCGAAAGCACAGCTTGAGCTTTCCAATCAGGGAGTTCTACGTGCCGAATCCGAGCTAGCCAACGCCAGGGCAGTCAGCCAGGTGATTTCTGCCAGGCAAGAGGGAGCCAGAGCGAGAGAAGCAAATGCCTTGCGTGCTCTAGAACGCATCCGGTCACTGCACGCCCTCAACAATGCACCAGCCGGTGATGTTGAACAGGCAGAAGGTATTTGGCTGGGAGAACAGGCCGCAGTGAGCGAGCAACAGGCGCAACTCCAGGTACAGGAAACCGCTATCATCTCAGCTTCAACCGAACTGGAGATGGCAAAAGCACGGGTAAATGCAGCAAGATCCAAGCTTGCAGAACGAGAAGCCGCACTTGAAAAAGCCCGCATAGAGCTGTCCAGGACCGATATTAGATCACCGATAGATGGTCTGGTGATTTTACGAAATGTATCCCAGGGACAGACTGTCGCAGCGAGTTTGCAGGCACCAGTATTGTTCACAGTCGCAGAAAACCTATCCTCGATAGAGGTCGAAGTTGCAGTAGACGAAGCTGATATTGGCAGGATTGAAATGGATCAATTTGCTGTTTTTTCAGTTGACACTTTTCCGGGCAAAGTCTTTAGGGGAAGGGTCTCTCAAATCCGGAAGGCACCCCAACGAATACAATCTGTCGTGACTTACGATGTGGTGATTAAAGCTCAGAATCCTGACGAGCAACTGTTACCAGGTATGACCGCGCTCGTAAGAGTTGCAGTTGAGGACGCCGAAAACGCGCTTGTGATACCAAATGCAGCATTGCGATTTACGCCACCTGAGGAACTCCAGCTCCGACCTCCTGCAGCCCAAAATGGCACCACAATCTGGACAGGCGATGAAGATAATCTTGCCCCATTGACAATCGAAACAGGCATTACCGACACTGAGGTAACTGAGGTGCTAAACGGCTTGAACGAAGGTGATCAGGTAGCTGTAGGCATTAAAACCCTTGGCCGGTATTTCAATCTCGTTGGCATTCATTTCAATCTTCCTGATCGATAACAGGCTGTAGAGTTAACAAGTGGATACATCCGCACTCATCCAACTCAACTGTATTAGCCGCTTCTATAGAAGTGGTAATCATACAGTCCAAGCACTGAACGCTCTGGATATTGCTATATTCAGCGGTGATTTTATTGCAATCACCGGACCTTCCGGTTCCGGCAAGTCAACCCTGCTCCATCTGATTGGCTGTCTGGATCAACCTGATGAAGGTGAGTATCTGCTCTCTGGTGTGAATGTTGCTCTTCTCAGCCCAGACGCGCTGGCCAGAGTAAGGAACCAGCGAATTGGTTTTGTATTCCAGGCTTATAACCTGATGAGTCGAATGAGAGCACTCGACAACGTGGCACTGCCACTTGTTTACCGCGGTATGAACTGGCGTGAAGCCAGACAGTCCGCTGGTCATGCTCTGGAGCGGGTCGATGCGATACAACTGGCAGACAGGAAACCGGCACAACTATCCGGTGGTCAACAACAGCGAGTGTCAATCGCAAGAGCTATCGTTGGAGACCCGGATATAATACTTGCGGATGAACCAACCGGTGCATTGGAACGGGAGAGTGGTGATGCAATTATGGAGATCCTATCGGCGCTAAACCGACGGGGTCAAACCGTGCTGGTTATCACCCATGACCCGAGAGTTGCTGATTTCGCAGAAAAACAGATCGTTATGGTAGACGGGAAGATACTGCGGTGAATACATTAGCGTTATTCATCACAGCCTTTGATTCCCTGCGCGCGCACCCCGCACGTTCTGCTTTGACCATTCTTGGAATTGTCATTGGTGTCGCATCCGTGATTGCAGTTATTTCTATTTCCGCTGGTTCCCGCGTTGAGATGGAACAACGCCTTCAAAGCATCGGCGCCAATCTGCTGATGGTTTTACCAGACAGCAACAAGACAAGCCAGGGATTGGCTGCACCCATGTTAACCAATAGCGATGCTGATGCCATCTCGCGAGAAATCTCTGGATTGCTGGCTGTTGCGCCATCTGTATTCAGACGAGAACAAGTGATACATGGGAACAACAATCGGCAAACGACGATACAAGGCATCACCAACGATTACCTTGTTGCGCGCGAGTGGAAAATGGAAAAGGGTAGATCATTCTCTCTTGACGAACAGACCCGTGGTACAAAAGTGATGCTACTGGGGGCAACGGTTCAATCAGCGTTGTTTGGCGACAACAATCCTCTGAATAGGGTGGTCAGAATTGGTGATATGCCCTTCACCGTAATTGGCACAATGCAACAGAAAGGTCTTAGCAGCGTCGGTTCCGACCAGGACGACAAGGTGCTCGTACCTCTCGCAACGCTGCTTAACTTTCTCGATGGCAGTCGTGATGCCAGACGAGGCAAACTTAACTACATCATGATGAAAGTTGATCATGAGAATCGACTCGAATCAGTAAGTCGCGAGATTCAAGCTTTGCTTCAACAACGTCATCAATCTTCAAAGTGGCAGGATACAGGTCTTGAAGTTCGCAATTTGGCAGAGATGCTGCAAACCAGAAAGGAAGCATCTGCTGTTTTTGGTCGCGCACTGCTTGCCGTTGCACTGATTTCCCTTGTTGTGGGGGGTATCAGCGTAATGAATATCATGCTGGTTTCTATATCTGAACGTACCCAGGAAATCGGTCTGCGTATGGCACTCGGCGCCCGTTACATCGATATCCGTAACCAGTTTCTGCTGGAGACGCTGCTTCTGACGTTAGTGGCTGGAATAGTTGGTGTCGTAATGGGTATTGTCATCTCGTACCTGACCGCCTTCATCGCAGGCTGGCCGGTACTGGTGAAGCTTGACGCCATCGCAGCCGGACTATTTTGCGCGATTAGCGTTGGTATTATCTTTGGGCTCTACCCGGCACTCAAGGCTGCCAGACTGAATCCGATTGACGCGTTGAGATTTGAATAACAGGAATCAATGCCCTACGTCCCTGTGGGCACTATTGATTTAAGAATCGGATCCCGTGCTAGCAAGCTGTATCGGCGGGTCTATCACCTTCTGGTGTTACACAAGCCTGGTTGTTACCTGCTGAATTACCCGGATCTACATCCTGACCACCATCTTCACCATTTCTGGTAGCCACCCAATCTCCTCTTCTTTTTCTCTCACCGCCATTACCGATCCCTGCATCGGAGTTGATCGTTGCTTCCAGTGAGGTTCCCAATTTGTCCAGTCCTGGTGGAGCCTTGTCGTTGCCTTTACCAGCCAACGCAGATCCCGCAAAAAGCAGCGTGCCCAGTACTGCTACCAACGTGGTAAATCTCTTCAGATTAATCATCTGTTTTTCTCCCTAATCGTAATTGCTTGTTAACCGTTAATCGGTCTAATTATCGTGCTGGTTTTTCAACCAGATTCGAGTGTAAGGAAAAAGAAAAGGCACTCTCAAGCGACCTCCGACGGATGGTTAATTTTTAGACAATCGTCCTCGCAGGCCAATTAATTAGCCTCTCTCAGGAACGCATCCATTGACACCTGAGCCCTCGGGATATTCGGTTAACCTTGTCAATCCAACCATCCCAGCAGGTACAACCAGCGTCCGTGAACTACACTTAAAGAGATGAATACCGCGAAGAAAATCCCAACTAATGAATGCCTGGACGAATGGATAACCAGGTTATCTGCCGAGGAACTGCCTGCCTTCGCTCACACTGCTCGTTCTCTCGCTTTTGTCTCAAGGGATGAGGATAGCTCAGCGGACGATCTGTCAAACGTCATATTGCACGACAGCGCAATGACGGCACGTATTCTGCGTATTGCAAATAGTGTGCACTACAATCCCACGGGCGATCCGATTGAAACAGTGAGTTATGCAACTGTGGTTCTGGGTTTCGAGCAGGTACGCAATCTCGCACTCACCATTTCAATGATCGATACCGTACTGGATGTGGAGCCTCAAAAACAAATCCAGCAGGAGATGGTTTGTGCTTACCACTCGGCTGTTCAGGCACAACGTCTGGTCAGCGATTCAGATCCTTCGAGGTTGGAGGCTGTATATATTGGTGCGCTGCTGCATCGTCTGGGACAGATTATGTTCTGGTGTTTTCCTTTCGGTCGGGGTGAAGCGTTGCTTGAGGCTTATAGTCAATTTGAAGACCGTCAACCGGCAGAACGTAAAGTACTTGGGTTTAATCTTGATGATCTGACCAATGCGCTGGTTTCAGAATGGAACCTGAGTGCAATGCTCGAGCGAGCAATGCAATCAGAGGAGGCAGTACCTAAAGAAGGCAATGCTATCTCGATTGGGTCGGGTATTGCGGACAATATTCACAAAGGTTGGGAATCCTCCACGGTTAAATCGATCATCGATGAGGCGGGAACTCACCTGAGTGTGAGTTCTGCCGAGGCAAGAAATCATGTCTACGAAAGTGCCCGTGTAGCCACAGAAGGGCTTGAATCCTTTGGTTTCCCGCAAACCCATAACCTTCTGCCGCCCGAGAATATCGAAGAGTCAACGGAGGAGAATCCCCAGCAGGACAGTACAGAACTCGAACTTAGAATTCTGCGCCAACTAACCCATATGCTGGGTGAAAATATGGATCTCAATCGCGTGCTCATGGCTGTATTGGAGGGCATCTATCGAGTACTCGATATGGATCAGGTGGTCTTTGCGGTTGTCAGCCCGAAATCAAATAAGCTGAAGGCTAAACTGATGATCGGTAAGCGAAGAGAATCCATCATCCGCAGCGAAAACAAAGATTTTACAACCGGTGAATATCTCAAGCAGCTAATGGCGTCCGGTGAATCAAGCTATGTAAATTCGAAGAAACTGAAAGAATTCTCGAAAGAAGCCATCGACCCGCTCATCAAGCAACTCGGTGCCCAGGAATTCTTTATAAATCCAATTACCATCAACAATCGATCTATCGGTGTTATCTATGCCGATAGATATGCTCGTCAGACTCCATTTACCAAAGCGAATTTCAAGAGTTTCTGTCATCTCGCAGAACACTCCACCCTGGCATTCAAAATACTCTCTAGGTAAATGCATCAGCTTTTACAAAAAAAGTGTACAAATTATGCGGGAGTATCTCCAGCTATGATGCACCGACACTGACCACTTTACTTTATCCCTTGACTGCACGATATTAACTTCCAGGAAGGGAGAAATTTATGAAGTTTGCATTGTTTGGGATAAATTCCGGAAATTGCGTTGCACCGGAAACGATCAAGGCTGTTTCAGTCGCAGCAGAAGACGCTGGCTTTGAGTCACTCTGGACCGCCGAGCATGTGGTTCTGCCTGACCCGCAGGCACCACCATCACCTGCCCCACCTCTTTCCCCAATGCTCCACCCATCAACAGCATTGTCTTATATAGCCGGGTTTACTTCTTCGATTAAACTCGCCACGGGTATTACCCTGCTCGCTCAGCGTAATGCAGTCGTTCTGGCCAAGGAGATGACCAGCCTCGATCATCTATCAGGCGGGCGACTGATCCTCGGCATCGGTGCTGGTTATCTTAAAGCGGAATTTGATGCACTCGGCGTTAATTTCAAACAGCGTGGTGCCAGGTCTGATGAATATATCGATGCAATGCGCGTACTCTGGTCTTCAGAGAATCCGCAGTACTCAGGCAGGTTTGTTAATTTTTCAGGCATTCAGAGTCGACCATTACCCGTCCAGGCGGGAGGTCCACCCATTGTAGTTGGTGGTAACAGTGATGCTGCGTTAAGACGGGCTGTGACAAAAGGACAGGGGTGGTACGGATTCGCTTTCGATCTCGATACAACGGTGTCCGCCCTTGCGGGGTTAGAAAAAGCTGCTCAAGAGAATGACAGACCGGCATCACTGGGAGAACTCGAAATCAGCATCACTCCCAGGGCACCTCTTACCCAGGAAGAACTTAAAAAATATGAAGATCTGGGCGTATCAAGACTGATATTACTCCAGACTGGTCAGACTGAAGAGGCACTGGTTCAGTTCGTCGAGAAAACGGCTGATACATTTATCAAATAGTGGCAGTCACGTTGAGGGGGTGTGTCTAAACCGGCGTCGACTCTCTCGACAATTACCCAAACCTGTGAAGACGCGAATGTCACTGCCAATAGTCATCGGCTGTTATCGCCAGAGAAAGCCCAACCCCGTTGTTCTATAGGTTCTCTGAAAGGTTTTCTCTGCCACTATCTGTTGCTCTGCAAGTGTTGCCCCCAATGCCAGATGGTTAGCGTCAGTCCGATGTTTTTCTACCGCCTCCATGTTGCTGCATGCCATGGCAAACACCAGGTCACCTTTTTTAAGGTCGAGTTCTCGATCAGCATCAGCCCTTGCAATACCACCGCTATAGACCAGAGTATCTGGTTCGTTGTCCCAACAGTACGCCGCATGTTCAGTTGACAGATCCAGAAATTCCTGCAACTTTTCAGAATTTTCGAATCTGAAACCAGTTAATACCAACACCAGCCCTTCTGCTCTTTCCTTGTCACCCCTTGATCTTCCCCACCATCCAAAATCCGGAATATCATCAAACCGTGTGCTCATCACCCTACGTTTCGTCATTTGCCGCTTACCCATCGTTTCTGTCAGCGTCTTATGTGCAGGTCTCTCCATATGCAATGCCAGACTTCCGTCTCCTCTGGAATAACGTTCAAAAACCAGCACATTCAATTCGTTATCCAGATTGACAGCCGCCGCATAAGCTGAGGTTTCCGGCTCACCGATTCGCGCATCCTCTCCACGCTTTTCCCACTCGCCGAGCCACTCGGGCATCGTGGTGTTTTCGGGACGAATCTGAAATTCGACAACTGTTGTCATTGGCTGATCTGAAGACATGTCACCACCTTTTGCAGTTTCTGTAGCGCCTGATAATAACTCGAACTCTAGTCTATGGTTATCACCATCTCATGAAAAAGATGATTTAATAAATCGTCGGTGAAAGCACTATGCTTACGCTATCCACCAACCGGAGGTGTAGAAAATGAGCGAACCCAGTCTGGTCGATCAATGCAGCAACGTTCTGCCCGGTCACGGTAGCCGGAAGCCTATTGCCGCCACGTTGAGAGAGATTGCTGATGCAATGGGCGGTACCGAGTTTCAGGACAGCTATGGCTCAGGTGAACATATTGAGTCTTTCGAATCGGACATCGCAGAAATGTTCGACAAAGAAGCGGCAGTATTCATGCCCTCAGGCACCATGGCGCAGCAGATAGCCCTTAGAATATGGTGTGAGAGAGCGAACAACTTCACCCTGGCCATGCATCCAAGCAGCCATCTCGAATTCGCTGAACAACTGGGATACCAGTTTCTGCATAACATGCACAGACTGCAATTCGGCGTACCTGAGTTTTTGAGCGAACGTCTGCTCCTACCGCAGGACCTCAAAGATCTTGGTAGTAGACCCGGAGCACTATTGCTTGAACTCCCATGCCGTCCCCTGGGCGGGCAACTCCATCCCTGGGAGGATCTCGTCGCCTTCAGCAAGTGGGCAGGGCAGAACAAGGTAGCAATGCACCTCGACGGCGCTCGCATCTGGACCTGCACTCACTATTATCAGAAAAGCCTTGCTGAGATCGCTGCGCTATTCGACAGCGTCTATGTTTCTTTCTACAAAGACCTTGGTGGCCTGTCTGGCTGTATGTTGCTGGGCCCGACCGATTTCATCAGGGAGAGCAGGACATGGCAGAGACGTTATGGCGGCAATCTTTATACCCAGGCGCCTCTGGTCGCTTCCGCACGAGTCGGGATAGATCAAAGACTGGGCCAGATGGACAACTGGGTGAAAAGAGCAGGGGAAATTGCCTCCATACTCACCAGAATTGAAAATATAACTATCAATCCGGATCCACCGCACGTAAACATGTTTCGGATCTATCTGAAGGGCGAACCTGACGAACTAATTGAGCGCCATGACATGCTTGCAAGAGAAACAGGCACCTTCCTTTTCCACAGCTTTATGCCTGCGCCAATCCCGGGTTTTGCCATGTCCGAGATGCATATCTGGGAGAATGCTTTAAATTTCGATCTGACAAAACTCGGGCCATTTGTGAACGAACTGGTCTCTGGATAACTAGTCTCTGGATAAATTGCATAAACGACTTCAGTCCGACGGTCGCTCAGTTACCCGTCCCCTGAAATAATTGTCGTTGTTGGCAAAATCCAATGTCGCATTCCTGTACTCGTCGGATTCAGCGAGCAAACGAAATGCACCAAGAGACCTGGTCGGGATCTGATTTAGCAACCAATTAACCAGAAATGATGGCGCAAGGCCCCCAGGTTCCAGATGCTGCTGCCAATAAATGTGGGTCTGACTCTCGGAAATCCTGCAAACCCGGTAGAATCCATCAGCGACCATTACCCGGACATACCCTCTGACATTCGGGATCTGATCCGGTAGAAAGTCCATCTCGAATGTCACACAATCATCATTCAATTCTTCCACATTAACTTCAGCTCGAAATACATAGTCTCGCTTACTAATACAGAACTTACCCCTACACGGTTTATTTGTGTGATAAATCAGCTTTGAGGAATAACCCTCCACCTCAATTTCTTCGGCTTTGTCACATTGATATAGCCAACGCGTTGTTGCATCAGTGTCATTTAAGATGGTCAGTACGGCTTCAAGACTTGCACTAACGGTTGTCTCTGCCTTGAATTGCTTTATCCGGGAACCGGGTATTTTTCGCAGATGCAGCGAGATGCCATCTTCCTCACAGGCGTCATTATCCGGGTATGCACAGGTCCAGCCACCAGCCTCGCCCAGTAACGGGTTATGAACAGCTATCAAAATCATGCAGACCAGCGGATTTCTCAAAACCTGAATTTTCTTGAAAATGTTCACGTTTGAGAACCGGCTAATTTACCTGACGGGAAGGGGAATCTGCAGGCATAGAGATCAGGAGAAGCGCCAGGCATCTTTTCTGTGACCTTTGCTCGATTCAGGGTTGTCACTGCTCAGGGTCCTCCTGCTAATCTATCGGATCACTGAATGATAAATTCGTTCCGTACCCGATGAGATTCAGCCAGCTACTTCGATGTTTCGTGCTATCAATCACTATTCAGTAACGATATATTCAGTCACATAAGATTCGAAGAGCATAAGCAGGCTTATCATGGCAGAAAAGAATTTAATCTCAAGCATCGATGAATTTGAAACTGAATATAAGAAAGGTATAGGAGAAGTATTACCCTACAGACCCACGAAGGAAGCCAGTCTGGATAATATTCGCCGGTTTGGGGATGGTGTCGGTGACTACAACCCCCTGTGGCGAGACGAAGACCATGCCAATACAAGTCCCTACGGCATGATTACAGCACCACCACCCTTCTTTTATGGTGTGAGTCTCGGCGTTATTGCGGGAGAAACTGGCGCTATTGATCGGGCTCGCGTGTCCACCTCATATCTGCCAGTGAACTACGCAGGTGCGGAAATTGAATTTCACCGCCCTGTTTGGGTAGGAGACAGAATCACTGCTGAAGAGAGAGTGGGTCCCACCAACAGAAAAACAAGCCAGCGTATTGGCGCAATTGCATTCAACACGGGCTTCGTGACCTATACAAATCAACGCAAGGAAGTCGTAGTCACGGTAAAAACACTGATGGCCCGATATGAAAATACCGGCGAAACCATGGAATATAACCGGGAACCCAAGGAGAAGAAGGTCGTTCACGAAGCAGCCGATCCACTCGTCTGGGAGAGGACGCGCCGTGGGGCGGAAACCAGATACTGGGAAGATGTCGTGGAGGGAGAGGAAATACCTGCCCTTAAAAAAGGGACCTATACAGTGACTGAACTATTTCTATTCACGCATGGCGTTCTGGGGACTGGTCGCACACCCAGGGCTTACCTTGAAGCCGAGGATTCAGCAGATCTTGGCGGCGGTGGTCGTTTCGATGAGGAGCACGCCCGCAAACGCCGCAATATGCCCGGTCAGTTTGACTTTGGACCACAGAGAGTATGCTGGCTTAGCCAGATAGTCACCGACTGGATGGGTGATGACGGTGTTCTCAAGAAACTCAATGCGTCGGTTCGCCACCCTAATATTGTTGGGGATACAAATACGGTTTATGGTGAGGTCACTAAAAAGTACGTGGATGACGGCAAGAATCTGGTGGAGTTACAGGTTCAGAATCAGAATCAGTCTGGACTCGCCACAGCTTTCGCGACTGCGATTGTCGAACTGCCTTCAAGGAGCTAGTTACGATTCTCTGTATCGAGATCAACAATGTCGCCAACAACAATGTCGCCAACAACGATGTCGCCAACAACGATGTCGCCTGCCTTCATAACCCAGGTGACATTCTGGCTAACTGAACGAATATCATCCAGGGGATTGCCAGTGACCCCAACAATATCAGCGGCGTAACCGATTTTCAGCCTGCCCAGAAAATGTCCCTGCCCGAGTAGATGAGCGCCATTAACGGTTGCCGCCTGAATGGCTTCTGCGGGCGTCATCCCGGCTTTCACGAACCATTCCAGTTCCCTGGTGTTCTGGCCGAACATAGACATCACCGCATCAGATCCCATAGCAATGCTGATGCCCGCCTCATGGGCCCGGCGAAGCGTAGCTGTATTTCTGTCAACGAATTCCATTAGATTTTGGGCTACCACTTCGTCGTAGCCATATTCATCTCTGTGATCCTTGTAATAACGGTTATGATCAATTGTCGGCACATAAACTGTTTTTGTCTTCGACCAGATATCCAGGAGTTCATCATCCATTCCAGTCGCATGCTCAATTGAGTCTACCCCCGCCTTCAGGGAATCCCTGACTGCTGAAGGGCCATAGGAGTGGACAGCCACCTTCAATCCCTCACTATGAGCAATTTCAGTCGCAGCAACTATTTCAGGATATCGGAAATTCTGCGTGTCACTGAGATCGTCCGCACTACCTGTTGTTGCAAATATCTTGAGCCAGTCTGCACCAGCCCCGGCTCGCTGTCGGGCAATCTCTGAAAAGATCGAAACAAGACCCCTTCTTTTTACTTCGTTTACCGGGGGCAGGAATAGTGGATGAATTCCAGCGCCAGAAATAAATAGTCTCGGACCTGGAATGATCTTGCTGTCAATAAGTGCTTTAAGATCAAAGTCCTCACCTTCAAAAGCCGTTAAATCTCTTGCAGTGGTCACTCCAATCTGAAGCATCTGACGAGCATGCCGAGTCGCAGCAACCAGTCTTTCTGAAGCTGGGGTTGCCATCAGCTCAGTCCATGCATCTCCTCTTGAGTGACCTTGTAGACCATAAGCCATGTGAACATGGACATCGATTATTCCGGGTATGGCAACCAGATTATTCAGGGTAATCAGTCTGGCATCCGGGTACTTATCAATCAGGTGATCACCGATCTCTGTAATCAACTCACCTTCGATCAGCAGTTCACGTTGCGCCAGTAACTCACCTGTTCCATCCACCAGCCCGGCGAACTTCAGCACCGTTACTTCAGCAGATGCACTTAACCCGGATATGAAAATCGAGAAACATATAATGACCGCCTTGAGCAACTGACTTCGTTCAGTCATTCAATACCTGCTTGAATCAAGACAGATCATGTTTTCGCCCAGTCCATTGTTCGGCCAAGTTTCTTGATATCGTGGAATCCACCATGGGGTGTGTTCAGGAAATCCTCCCGTCCAAGCATAACTCTCATTTCATGAGGTCTGTCCTTGAGCCAGTCTTCACCGAGGTGATCGTAGGACTCAACCGGGCGCAGTGCCAGACGGCTGAATGTGATATGTAGAACCACTCGCTCTCCTTCAATCGTACGAGGGTAATTGCCATGCCACATTGATCCATCCCAGAATGGGATTGCGCCAGCCGGGCATTCAAGTGCGATCGCGTCTTTTTCCTCGGCTATTTCATCGCTGCTGGGATGTCGTCTATAGACCTGAGAGCCTGGTATCACTTTAGTGGCACCACCTTCCAACGTAAATTCATCACAAGCCCAGCAGAAGGTGACCAATTGGTTGTGCACAGGAAAAGGCGCAGGTGTCCAGTTCTGATCGGCGTGCAGCCCTAACGCTGGTGATCCCTTTGGTCTCACACTACACGCCAGTTGAGATAACATCGCACCTTTACCGCACAATATTTCAACGATTGCGAGTATCTTCGGATTTAGCACCACAGCTTCAAAGATGGGATCCTTGTCCAGCAGCATATTGAGGACGCCACCTTCATTCTGCGCATTCATACGTAGCAGTGTTTCACGCAGTCTTACCGTGAACTCAGGGGATTCGGCGTCCTGCAGATAGGCAAATCCATTGGTTTTAACGTCTTCAACTGTCGAGGTGAGATTTAGTGCTTCAACCCTGGATTTTAGCGAATCGGAAAGGTCAAAAGGCTGGCGGGTATCGGTTAAAGGCGCTCGTCTTTGCCGCTCAACTGTTTCAGTCATATTCCACTCCTCCAATGGACACGTTGCTGCTGATGCTACAGGCACTTAAGACCGGGGGTCAATATGCAGTGAAAGATGCTTTGATCAAGGTACCGGCTGGACAGAGACGAGTGCAAAAAAAACCCCGCCGAAGCGGGGTTTCTTTAGTAGGATTGTCACCGGGGCAATATCGGTCGGCTTCCCGGGATTACCCGTAGATCAGTCCGATCGGCTCTATCCTGCCGGGTCCAGAGACCCGGTTGAGTCTCGGACCAGAACCGAAGTCCTGGTCGGTCGACTCGTGGCATTCAGTCATCGCATCCTTCTTCAGGTTCATCCTGATCGAAACCAGGATTCACAAAAATCGTATCCAAATCCTTCATGCCGTGGCTGCTTCTCTTCCAGAACGTCTCCTGGACTGTTCACAACCGGATTGCCTATAAGCTTTGTTTTTGGACGCTTTGCTTGCGTCCTCACCAATCGGGTCGATCGCCGTCAATTGGTGAATGGGAGTTTGGTTCCTTCCTGAGAAGTTGCCATTCGCCCGAAAAGTCGTCTTTGCCTTGGCGACTCCGACCCGGCACAGGTCTTTCGGATCAGGCCTGGTTTGAGTCCGTCGTTTCCGACGAACGACCATGTCGGTCCGTTGATTGTTAATTTATCACACTCATTGATCACTGCCAGTGAAACGTTTGCACGCAGCCGTGGATAAGCTGGGGATAACTTATGTATATCTGTATATAAGTCGTTGATCACCTGTGGACAAATGTGCAAGTTGATCAAAAACTCTCTATATTATTGTTTTAATTATATATTTTGTCTATGAGTGTAATTCATGTTCTTGGCATCTGGTGAACATAATCCGACTTATGGAGCCTTGTTGTGAACAAAACTAAAACCAGATGTCGTCCGCTATTCGCTTTCCCCTCTTTCGATCTGTTAGAAATCCAGGACTGCATACAGGTTGAGTATCAGCCAATGCTGGTAAACAAATCAAAGAAGGCACAACAGCAAGCCTGGGGGGTATGCTCATAGGACTAGCTAGCGTATGATGTTCGCAAATAAATAAAACAAAGAACGGATTGGGTTCCCTGTGCTCAATGAATTACTGTTTCGATTCGCCGAATGGCTTGATACTCATAAGTGGAGTACTGATCTTCACGAATCCTTCTACATGTACGGCTGGGTTGAATCAACCCATGTTCTGACACTCATGGTATTTCTCGGCATGCTGGTGGTTATAGATCTCCGGATGCTTGGATTAGCTTTCACAGATGTGCCTGTTTCTAAAATTGCTGACCGCCTCGACAAACCGATGATGATCGGGTTCGCTGTCATGGTCATGACCGGACTGACCCTGTATTACGCTATACCGGTGCGCACAACGACCAGTATCTGGTTCAGAATCAAAGTCGTGTTATTAATCAGCGCCGGTATCAACGCGCTGCTCGTAAGGCGGATTACAAAAACCCAGAGTCATATCTGGGATGATGATCCAATTCCACCGAGAAGAATAAGGATCGGAGCCGGTCTATCAATCACCTTCTGGTCGGGTGTCATTATGGTCGGCAGGATGATGGCCTATGACTGGTGGGACTGTCAGAAAGAGATGCCCTATTTTATGTACTGGGCTGCCGGATGCGTTAACGAACTAGCAGCTTACGAGTAGGATAATTATGGATTTCTTATTTTTCTTTGAGTGGGTTGATACTTCCTTACTGGCTGAAGTTTCCAAAGCTTATGGCGGCGTCTTTGCGGTTGTGCAAACCTTCCATCTGGGTTCCATGGTATTGCTCGGCGGTATGATCTTGCTTGGCGATTTAAGATTATTGAATGTACTTATGCGGGATATCCCCGTGAACATCGTTGTTCAAGAAACCGAGAAATGGTTCGGTCGAGCCCTGATTGTCATTATTCTCTCCGGCATCTTCATGATGTCTGCTGTTGCCATCAAGCTTTATTACAATACATTCTTCTGGTCAAAAATGGCCGGGCTGGCGATGGGTATTTTCTTTTTCTATGCCATACGCAAACCACTGCTCAATCAGGACAGTTCACTAATCAACCCGTTGGCGCTCAAGCTGATCGCTTCAACTCACCTCTTAATCTGGTTCAGCGTTGCCGCATCCGGTCGTTGGATTGGATTTTCATAGGACAGAAATTGTGAAGAGAAAGACATGAATAAAAAGATGCTGGAAAAAGTTGCTGTTGGCCTGTCTTGCGTCATTATATTCGGGTGGGGTGTGTTCTGGGTGTTGCAGGTAATCGCTGTTCGTGAACTGTTGAAGCTTGCTTATGGTTAGGTTTCGACCGAATCAGAAGCGCACTCCTCTGGGCTACCGGCGTTGCTAGCATTGGGAAGATAGGGGGATTAGTTCTCAGAAACTCTTGTAGATACCAATCTTATCAGCACGATCAATCATCGTCAGCAAGCTGCACCATCATCTTGCCAGTATTCTCCCCATTCAGCAGGCCTATCAACGCCTCGGGCGCTTCTTCAATGCCGTGATGGATCGTCTCGCGGTACTTCATTTTACCCTCGGCAATCCACTGCCTCATATCACTCAGAAATTGATCACGCATAGCAGCAAATTCATAGACCACGAATCCCTTCATGGTCACACGGTTATAGATCATATTTGACAGCGTGGTTACACCTTCCGATCGAGCTCCTTTGTTATTGTAAGCCGAGATCATGCCACAGACGGGTATTCTGCCTAACGGCCGCATTTGTCCGCACGCTGCATCCAGATGAGCCCCACCGACATTTTCGAAATAGACGTCGATGCCATCCGGTAGTCCTATATGAAGTTCCTTGGCGATGCTGCTCGTTTTGTAGTTGAAAGCATAGTCAAATCCAAGCTCATCAGTGAGGTACTGAACCTTCTCATCAGAGCCACAGCTACCGGCAACCCGGCAGTTTTTTATTTTCGCAATCTGCCCGGCCACGCTGCCCACCGCACCTGCAGCAGCAGAGACGAAAACATTCTCGCCTTCCTTTAGTTCGCCTGTAACGAGCAATCCACCCCAGGCTGTAAATCCAGTACCACCCAGCACATGAAGATGAGTCGTCAGTGGCTCTCCCTCGGTTGTGACACTCTCAAGATCTTCGCCCTGAGTCATGTAGTATTCCCGGAATCCTGCCCTGTGCTGAACATAGCTGCCTTTCGGATATTCCGGGTTATCGCTCTCAATAACTTTCCCTATTGCGCCTCCCGGCATTGCCTCATCGAGTTTTGTCTGGCCATTGCTCAACGGTGGTCTCATTGCCGGATCAATCGACATGTACAGATTCTTGACCAGAACATCGCCCGTACCCGGTTCCAGTGTATTCTCAACGATATTGAAGTTATCCAGCACCGGCATTCCATCAGGTCTCGAAACAAGATGTACTTCACGACTAACGACTTCACTCATGCGGGATTCTCCACTTTCTATTCTACTTGCTGTTGATCCTACATGATGATGAGTGTAATCTCTAACAGGCAGCTCTTAACCAGGATCTACCTTGCAGGATTTGACACAATGGTCACAAGTTGGTTAGTTTGCGGGTACGTTTCGAATGAGGAAGAATCATGTTTATAACAAAATACGCCCGTGTATCAGTTACACAGATACCAGTCATATTGGCCCTGATTTTCCTTACTGCACAATTGCAGGCAGCAGATTCGCGAGACCAGGATCCCTACCAGCTGAAGGTACTTAAGAAGATCGATCATATTCAACCCACTTCTGAGCAAATGGAGGCTTTCAGGGCTAACCTGCGTGAATACTACAGTGAGCGTAACGGTTCTGTTCGACGTGTCGCGAGATCCGGTGGTGATCTGCCGATCAGAGTACGCCGGGACCTGGCACGGGTCGCCCGTCAATCGGTTAAATCGATGTCCGAGGTACTTAACGATCAGCAACTCGAGCATTACGAAGAATTAGTGCAGATAGCCAACGAACAGTACATATTCAAATCTGGTCTTCTGGAAAAGTAATTCACCGTATATTCTGACAAGATCAGAATTCCTACCGAGTTGATCCAAGTTGTCGGCGACAATGAACAAACAACAATCAAAAAAAAGCGCACCATCAGGTGCGCTTTAATTTTGTAACATCTAAGACTTGATAGACTAGTCTATCGACCTCCACCAAAGTTATAAGTCGCTTCAACTCCCCAGTATCGAGGGAACAGACTGATAACCCGTTGTGGCCAGTTGGGTCCGTATCCGGTACGACGATTATCCATATCGGCTGCTCGGATATAAGTATCGTCCATGACATTATCAACGAACCCGGAGACACTCCACCTGCCATTCTGCTCGCGGAAGCTCACCCGCAAGTCTAGGCGATCACGCTCAGGCACCCAGTCCCATGGTCGGTTGAATGGGTGCGTTGAATACTCTCCTGTATATGCATATGACATATAGCCGGTGAGTGATCCAGGTGCGAAGTACCAGGTATAGGATCCCCAGACTGTTGCTTTCTCTTTCGGAATCCCCTGCAACTCATAACCATCTATCTCAAGGCAATAGAGCGCTTTAATACCGGCTTCCATCTTACACGGATTCTCACTCAGGTCACCGCCGAATACATTACGCGGATAACGTGGGTCATCCTCGTTGAAGAATGTATAAGGTGCGTTGTATTCACTGATGGTATAGCTGAAATTACCACCAAACTGGAATGCGTCGTTGAAGGCATAAAGCGCATCAACCTCGAAGCCCTTATTAACCGCCTCAGGAATATTCGTCGTCACCGAGACAGGACCCCGACCAGCTGGCGGTGTCAATCCACCACCTCCAGGTACAATGACACTGGGTAGCGTAAAGTCACCTGACTCCTCTTCCCACTTCTCAACATGATCCTGGTAGTCCGTGTAGTCGTAGTAGTACAGGGCTGCATTCACCTGCAATCTGCCGTCGAAGTGAGTACCTTTGTAACCCAGTTCGTATGAGGTAATTTCCTCGCCTTCATATCCGAGCAGAACGCGCAAATCACATCCATCATCCAGGGCACCATCAGACACTGAGCCACCGAAAGATGCATCACAGTCACCAGCACCATCGGTGTCAACCACCGTTCTGTTCTGTGGTCCACCCATATTCCAGCCACCAGCCCGGTATCCGGAGGTGGCTCCGAAGTAGATCAGAATGTCATCAGTCGGTTCCCAGTTAAAGTTAACACGCCATGTTGTATCGTTATCCGGTTCGAAATCACCGGTGGTTCTATGACCCCAGGAAATGGGTACACCTTCAAGACGCAGTGGGTGAGCACAAGTTGCTGCCATCAGGTCACAGGTGGGTGCGATTGGGAAATCCGGATTACCCGTGAAGGTGGCGGCGCCCATCGCGACGTTCATGGCCGCTAATGGCGTTACACCTGCACCGTAGAAATCAACGCCCTGGGTAATACCCACTTCATCGCCGGTCATGACGAGATCAATGGCCCAGGGAAGCCAGCCCATGTTGTTGGCATTGAGTTCACTGTAGCCACCACGTTGTTCAAATCCTTCACGCCTGTCTTTCGAGTATCGGACGCCGAGGGTTACACTCCACTTATCATTGATCTTGAAGTCACCCTGAGTGTAGAAGGCGTAGTTCTCTGTCTTAATCTTATTGCGATGCTCGTATACCGCAGCGGTATCATTTTCACGGGAATACTGGACACCCGGATCACCACAATAAATGCCATAACCACCGCCGGGATTGACTGTTTGCGCCCCATTAATAATTGCCCTGGTCCAGTCAAAACACTGAGCGTATCCAGATCCTTTTATCTCATCTCCCGGTACCCAGGCGACCGCAGCAAGTGCGTCGAGTAACCAGTCCGGGTGATCCGCTCTACCGTAATCGACCGCATCGGTCACACGACCCTGAGCGGCCCTTTCGCGAATACCGTACCACTGATCCCGGCTTTCTCTGAAATAGTAAAGTCCAGTAGTCGCAGTCCAGCGATCACCATATTCCCAGAACACCCGTAGCTCATGTGAAATGCTCTCGGTTGCCGCAACAACCGTATCATTATTATCTGAAACCAGGCTATCCGAGAAGTCATTGTCACGATTGAAATAATAGACAAACTCCTGATAGTTGAGCATATAACGGAAAGCCAGTGTGTCGCTGTAATCATAGTCAATGGTAAATGAACCGGCCCTGTGATCGAAGGTTTCGTTCACGCCACCATTTGTCATCGAAACGACATCAGGCGCATCAGCATCACCCACGGCATAACCGGCCTTCATCGCTGTATTGCCATAATTCGCTGATGGCATATACGGCCATTTACCCGTATTGTCTACACCAGGTCGGTTATAAGCCCCCCAGTGAGTGGCACCGGTCACCGGGTGAATCCAGCCTACGGCACCCAAAGGGTTGTCAGCCAGATCGCCGTGGGTATCACGGTATGCCTGATCGACAGGTCTGAAACCCGGTGCATAGTGATTAATATCACGAGATACGCGGTAGCGTGGATCACACTGATCGTAATCAGTGATCGGATGTTGGCCAATACAGGGGCCTTCGCTGGTAATCGCGCCGCCACCGTTGCCGAAGTTGCCCATCCTGTCCCTGTTTCGATCATTGACACGAACGTTGATCTTGACGTTGTCGGCAGCCTGCCAGTCAAGAATCAGCGAGATATTCGAATCGTTGTAATCCTCGGTATCGGGCGTACCGTTGATGCCATCAAGCTGACCATCACGATTCTGTTCTGTACCGACCAGCCGATAGGCCAGGGTGTCGGTAATTGGACCTGTTACGAAGCCGAAATACTCATTTGTATCGTATTCACCAAGCTGAATCCTGGCCTGGGCTTCGAATTCGTCATGGTTTGGCTGATTGGTCACATAGTTAAGTACCCCACCGATCGAATTACGGCCATAGAGCGTGCCCTGGGGGCCCCTCAGGACTTCGATTCGCTTGATATCGTAAAGACCGCCTTCCGTCGCGGCGATACCAAAGTCCGGTGAGTACATGCCGTTATAGTAGGTTCCAACACCTGGATCTCCCCCCAGGCCCCGGAAGTTACGGCCAACACCTCGAATTTTGATATCCCAGTCGGTACGGGTAGTAGCCGGAATGAAATTCACCATTTCATTCGGGCCCATGACGCCCATGTCTTTCAGGAAATCCTCATCGAGAGCAGTAATAGCGATTGATGTATCTGAAACTGTTGCTTCGACCTTTTGGCCGTAAACGACTACTTCTTCAATCTTACCTGAACTCTCATCATCAGCGGCAAACGCCACAGAGATGTTCAGAAAGATCGCAGAGAAGATGCAGGCACTGCAACATTTGAAGAGTTTCTTCATTTATACCCCCTGTTATTCTATTTTTAGGTACTGCAAAAACCACAAATATTTTTACAACATGTGCAAAAATCCTCTAAATTCAACCAAATGTCAAGGGATGAGTTGAACTTAGATGAAGGACTTTGAAACCCTCTGTCCATGCTGCTTTCACTATCTGCTTGATGAGGGCATTGATCAGACAATGTGCAGATGATTAGATAACGGCAAAAAAAAGTCGACTGGAGAGTCCTTAATCGAGTCCGTCGCTAGCCGATATCGCTTTAATCATGCATTATTCGGCACACAAGGCGGCTAAGAGAGAACGGTGAAAAAAATGAAGCAACTCCCATCAACGTTAAAATTAACATTGACAGTGATCCTTTCGGTGCTATTCGCATTCCCAGGTATCGTATCCGTTGATTCAGCACGTGCTGAAGATCAATCAACCGATGAGGCCAATGAGAAAGTCGAGACGAAAAGCGCCCCAGCGAAACAGGCCAATACCGGGGGTGGGCCCTGGGGCCATCCCGACGTATTGAAGGCTGCCGCAGCGATTCAGATGAATCCCGAACAACTGACCGTGTTCAGGGCTTCAGTGGGTCAATTTGTCGATGGATTGATGAAAGAGACAATGCGCCTTGTGAAACGCCAGGAGCCGGACATACCCCGCAAACTACGGCGAAAGCGCAATAAACTCGCCAAACAGCTCGATAAGCAGATGGCTGGAGTCCTGGATGAAGAACAATATACCCGATACGAAACCTACCGTACTCTCCTGATGACCAAACTGAAGCAGATGGGGTCCGGTGGTGGCAGACGACGCAGATAACGCGATCTAGCCTGGGGAGAATGTAGACATTCCCTCAACGAAGTTGACTTTCCCTTCTGTGCCAATCTGCTCAGACAAGACAAATTCGTTGAGAAATGCCGGATCTGAGCTTGTATTCGCCATAAACCTGTCCCCGTCGACAGTGCTACCTAGAACAATACCCTGTTCCGGTTCACCCTCCCGACCGTACTTGACTGTATAGGCCTCAATGGTTGCGCCACCGCTTGCCTTTTCAAGTACCGGACGAGGTTCCGTATCCATCTCCCTGGAGGGTAATTCAGCCATCAAACCAGATACAGGTTCCCCCGTGGGATGAGGATCGGTCGATAAAACCGTCGCTGAGTGTTTAGTTAAAAACCAGCCATTGCCCGTCACCAGACCATTTTCCGATGTCTTGCCCTGCAATCGACTCACCATTGCCGCCATCGAGTGCAAGGTATAGGCACTGGCAGGGCCGCCAGCATAAGGTAGCCCACCTGTTACGGTAAAACCTCTTTCGTCATTTACATCCAGCCCCAGCATGTCACAAGCCATTTGAACCGCGATGGGAAAGCAGGAGTAGAAGTCAATATGATGGATATCGTCAATGCCGATGCCGCTGTTGTGCAGTGCACTGTGGCTCGTATCCTTCATAGACGGGCAAACTGAAAAATCCGGGCGCTCACTCGCCCAGTAGGCTTTCTCCTGGCTGCTGGCTCCGCCATGCCAATAAACCCATTTTGCCTCAGGTATGCCCAGTTTTTTGGCTTTCGCAACTGACATCATTATCACGGATGCTGCCTGCTCGGTGTTGAGTATCGCGTTCAGATATTTGGGGTATGGCCAGCCAATCATCCTATTACTTGGCACCACCGTAGTCAGTTCTTCTGCACTTCGGCGAACCGGAAACCAGGCGTAGGGATTCTCTGCTGCTACCTCTGTAAATCGTGTGAATAAATTACCCATTCGCTGCCGGTGTTCATCCAGGCTCAGACCAAGGCGCGCTCTGAAAGCATTTTCGAACAATGGGTAGATATCAGGCGGATCGTTCAGGCCATACTTTCTTTCCAGTTCTGTATTCCCGGCCTCCTCACCACCCACCATCTCGGGTTTACCCTTACCACCCCTGGTCCAGTCTAACTGCACTCCCTGTGACACGGCTTTCATTAGAATCTTGAGATTGTTACAACCACTAATGACGGAAAATTCGGATTCACCTCTGGTTACTTTCTCCCCCATTAAATTAACCAGGCTGACTCCTACCTGCCCACCAATGCCGGTTGAGTAGCATCGAGCCGATTTTATCCCCAGATTTTCAGCCACCATGCCAGGCGCATTCTGCGGATTCCAACCTGCCACACCAACAAGCGCAACAGAATCTGCATCTTCAAGATCCGATTCTTTCAAACCAGCATCCTCTGCTGCAAGTCGGGCAGTCCGGGTCAACATCTCAAGTGGTTCAAGATGTTGGTCCAGGGTTGAATCTCTCTCAACGAGTTGACCGCCACCCACTAGTATCGGTATGTGTTCTTCTTTCATATTTCTCCCGTATCTGACTTACCTGTTAGCTACGCCAGGACATTGTTGCCGTCTCGATGTTTTTGAATCACCTCGTTCAATGTTGGATCTTCGCTAACCTGAACAATTGTCTTTCCGAAGTTAGCGCCGGTGAGCATCGCTCCGAACGCTTCTGGTGCTTTTTCCAGCCCCTGCCAGAGGTCTTCCTTGTATTTGACCAGTCCATCTTTGACCCAGCCACTCATCTCCGCCAAAAACTGATCCTGGTATTCATCGACAAAATTACCGACAAAAAGTCCATGGACAGTAACATTCTCTCTCGCGAATACCGTCTCTCCTGTCTGCTTCCAGTCCTGCATGCCTGATTCCTGCTTATCGTTGCCGTATTGAGAAATTAATCCACAGAGTGTGATTCGGGAATCGCGATTCAGAAGGGGCAGCACCGCTTCAAAGACCATGCCGCCGACATTTTCAAAATATATATCAATACCATCTGGGCAAACTTCGGCCAACTGCTCGCGAAAGTCAGGTGCGCGACGATTGATGCATGCTGAAAAACCAAGGGTATCGGTTACAAATCGGCATTTATCATCAGATCCGGCGATACCGATCACGCGGCAGCCTTTGATTTTGGCTATTTGGCCCGCATTCTGACCTACGCCACCTGATGCGGCAGAGATCACAACTGTTTCACCGGGTTGTGGCTGACACTGGAGATAAACACCCGAGTAAGCGGTAAGACCCAGCATACCCAGGACACCGATCGCTGTTGAAATTGGCGCAAGAGATACATCAATTTTTCTGGGATACATGTAATTGAATACAGATATACCTTCACCAACGAGGCCATATTCCTGCCAGCCATTGGTATTAAAAATAATGTCACCTTCGTCGTATTCACTCATGCGACTGGTAACGACCTGAGATACGGTGCGGCCATGACAGATATTACCCACGGCCTCAACACCCGATCTGTGTCTGCCCCATTGGTAGGGATCCATACTGAGGTAGATAGTACGAGCAGAAAGCTGACCGGCTCCCGGGTCCGCCAGGGTTGACGATCCGAATTCAAAATCACCTTCTGTCGGCCATCCGGCAGGGGGTGTACGAGCCAGTTTCCAATGATGATTATTCATATATTTAATCCATTCAACCTGTTCAGGTTTCCAAAACGTGCCGGGTCCAGTTCCTTGTCCTTGAGGGCAGGGTGATCCGGTGAATAACGATGAACCCTGTAGATACTTACTGTCGCCTCACCCCGCTTGTTGTTGTTAACAAAGGGATTGATCCATTCCCATACCACATCACTGGCCCGATTTGTTTCAAACAGGCGACCACTGGTACCTTCACAGACGAGTACGTTGCCGGAATCAAGACGCGAAGCACCCGAAATATGGCCGCTGAAGAACTGACTGAAGGGCACGCCATGGTATGTCCAGACAATCTCATTTTCTTCCGGATCAATCTCTATAACCCGTGACGAGGCCTGGCCGTTATCATAAACCTGGATATTGTCTCCGTTTACCCAGGTGGGATTATGCTGGCCATGGGTCCGGTCAAATTTCCAGCGGATCTCATTTGTTTCAGCATCGATAATAGCAACCCGATCTGCATTTCTGGCAGAGAAAACAATATCCCCCTTCTCGTTAATATCAATACCATTAACATGGGTCCACTCCCAGCGACGGGTCGTCGGGTAGATGGGATCTTTCACGGGATCCAGCAGTTTCCACGTATGAATTCGTCTTACTTCCTTGCCGTCTTTGTCTACCTCAACAAGGTCGTCACCAAGCAACCTTGGCAGTCGCTCCCTTGGCATTTTGAAACCACCACGAACCTTCTTGTGGAGATCTTCAGGTAACTCAACCCATTCGGGCACCATGGTATTGCCGTTATCAAAGCGATAGAAGTCGTGATGTTGTGCCCTGTTCTCATATTCCCAGACAATTTCACCGTCCCAGTTCATCTCAACCAGCGTAGTATGGTATCCACCCAGACGGGTGACATGCTTTTCAAATGGCAACGGCGCTTTTGTTGGCTCATCTTTCGGTGGATCCGGCAGATTGACATCAGACCCTGTCATTAAGAGATTACCGTTTTTTAGAAGGCGCCCATAACCCGGGTGAATATGGCTGAACACCCATCGGTGCACGACGCTGCCATCCATATCAATGAGGTAGGTTGACTGATCTCCATGAGGAGTCAGCAATGTATATCCTTTCGTTGAAAGACCAGGGTTGTGGAAAGTGAGTCCCGTGGGTCTGTTTATTGACCAGCCCATAATTCCTCCGACTGTTGACCAGTTTTCTTATTAATTTAGATTGAACAGACAATACAGCTACGAATAACTCAATTTATCGGCAGATACTTCAACAGCCACGCTTTTTCCATAGCCACTGCGGCAGCGTAACCTTCTCCACGATAAACATCATAGTGTTTGCCCTTTATCTTCTCATAGCGGGCGACTACCTGACCTTTGATCTTCTTATAGAGTGCGCCACCATTCTTCTTGATATCGAATAATTCCTCATCGGCCGCATCGATGATCAACGTGGCAGCAGTCAGTTGAGTCGCCGTTGCAAACGGATCATATCTGACAAAGCGGTGCCAGTCGGGGAAGCCGCGCAAACCGGGCACACCGGAATCTTCCCCTGGGAAAGGCGGCATCTCACCGCGACTCACCGCTGATCTCATGCGTAGCATATTGGCAGCAGACAGTGGATTCTCGGCAGAGTCGTTGTCATCCGCTCTGGGATTAACACTGCCCACCTGCGCAATAAGAACTTTGAATCCCGGCAGCGTTGCAGCGCTCTGCAGTGCAAGGCCCCCGCCCAGGCTACTACCCCATACAGCCAGTCGATTTGCATCAACCTGTTTGTCACCCACCAGGTATGCGTGAGCAGCTCGAATATCCTCAAGCTGATCTAACGGATCTACAATTGTTCTGACTTCTTTCACCTTGAGCAGAAAATCTGCTTTGGCATCTGCAGGCTTCTCCCCTACCCGAATAAGCTTGCCATCGCTTTCACCCCAACCACGATAGTCAAAGGTCAGTACGATATAACCAAGCTCAGAGAACAAAGGAGCATATGCGTCATTAAGATGTGATTTCAGTCCGCCCCAGCCGTGGACCATGAGCAAGGCAGGTCTTTTTTCGTTCGGTTTCAGGTTCTCAGGCTTCCACAGATCACCCGCCATTCGAACGCCATCTACCCAGATAGTGATGCCCTCTCTTTTTGGAGCCGCATGGGCATTTGTCAAAAATAAAACCATTGTTAGTATGAGTAGAAAATATCGCATCACGAATAGTCCATAATTTTCCGGGATAGCGAGAATACCAAGATGCTCCGGCAAGATACAGACAGGCTGCTCTGAGATACGGTCAAAAACCCTATGCCGAACGGGCAGAGTGGTTGAAGAGGCGATCAGGTATTACCTGGCATTGAAGAAAATTAGAAAGCGATCTCTGCTAGCCCCAGACTTCGTAAGGATTTCTTTTTACCACTGGCGAGTGAATCTGCTTGAAGAAAGACTCACTTTTCTATTGATGGCTAAGCATCAAATCTGATGAGGAATCATTTGTCCGTCGGATTTCTGCCGTGTTCTGTTTGCCTCAAGGATATGTTGTAACAATCTTGCTAGTTCAATTCCCTGATAACTGACACCTGTTACCTTGATGCAACTTCCATCGTTGAGAACTATGCCGGTCTCAGATCTTCCATCCGGTCCGGCTATATTGGTCCTCTGAATCGATTTAATGTTCTCAAACGGTAATCTACTGGTTCTAATGGGATATCGTATATAGAAACTGTCAGCGTCTGCTGAAATTTGCACCACTGTTTTGAAGTAGAAAAGCATGGATACTGCAAGCACCAGAAAGCTGGCAGCGATTAACGCAGGACTATCAGTTAACAGGGAGAATGCAGCAATGAATATAAACAGAAACCAGTAGGAGAATTGTTCGAAGACACTTCTCTGATAGGCAATGCATTGATTCAGATTTATTCTGTTGGATATAAAGAAGTTGTTTAGCTGTTTCTCAAGATTGGTAAAGTTACCCAGTTCCCAGGATACGCGAATCAGAAGTTGACCTTGCCTGCCAAGTAATTCGCAACGCCTGAATAGCGGGTTAACCCGTTGAAAGTAAATCTCCGAGAAGGGAACAAGAGTTGCAGCCTTTTGGTAGTTTTTTAACCATATTCCGTCACGATCAACAACGAGGTCAAAATCTTTCGCATGCTTGATCGAATAATAGAGCATATAGCCCATGTAGCCGCAAAAGAACAAACCGGAAACCGTTAGTACTATTGCACCCTCTACGTTTCCGTCGACGACAAGAACCGGTATATACCAGCAACAGAGCGAGGCGATACCCAGCAACACCAAACCCATCACATAGAACACGAACTTATTCTGATCCGGCAGCTCAAAAGATTGTCGAATCACGCCAGACGACCAGGTTGCTAATTTCTCTCCGCCGTTAACAGGTATGTTTGGAATACTACCAACCATTCGCCGGAGTCTCATAACCTCCAAGAAGATCGTTAGACAAAACAACGATCCTAAAAGTGTCATCGACACATCGACCACTCTCGAGCGAAAAGTTTTCTGAGCAAAAGAACTGTAGGTTTCCCCTCCTACGGTGAGTTCATAGAACTCCATATCTTTATCGTATGCTATCGAATAGTAACCATTACTTCTTGTTGCCTGATAGAGCTCATCAAATCCAATTTGTCCTTTGCCAAGATGTACATAAGCCGAATCGTCTACAAAAACTTTAACTGCACAGATTTCGCCTTCACGCATAACATGTACAATTTTATGGCTGGTATAAGAATTAGCCCTCGACAGTTCTGTTAGCGCCGGTTGATTGACCAGGCCCAACAGACCATAGACCACCACTACAACAGCACCGAGAAAACCGGCTGCAAATCCAATAATCTGAATTTTATTATTCAACATCGTGAAGCTAAAAGAATTCACATGTACTTATAATCAGTATATCGGGCGCCATTTCAGTATCAATCTGATTTTGGACTGACAATGTAGTTCCATTCCCCAATTTCTACCGTCTGTCTGAAGATATCCGGTTAAGGATGCTCATTCACCAGAGCAGCCAACGACACAAGCCCTGCATGTGATTTAGGACGGCCTGTAAGGACATGCCTGTAAGGACGTGCCTGTAAGGACGTGCCTGTAAGGACGTGCCTGTAAGGACGTGCCTGTAAGGAC
>CAZJRI010000054.1:0-962 GCA_964548025.1 uncultured Pseudomonadales bacterium | reverse complement strand
GGCCTGTAAGGACATGCCTGTAAGGACATGCCTGTAAGGACGTGCCGGTCCGGACGTGCCAGGCAATCAACCACGCAGGACATCCAGATCGCTACTTGGATCATCGTTCTCTCAGCCTGCTAAACTGCCGGACGAGCAGATAGGTTCCCCATACAACTGACAGGATGACGAGAATCTCCCCGGTGGTGTCTGCAACAGTCGCAAGAGTCTCATGGTATTGGAGAGAATCTGTCCAGGTGAGCAGATTGTTCCAGTCATGACCGCCTATCTCGTGGCCCCGACCTCCACCGAGTAACATAAGCTGCATATCCCTCGCATCATAGATATAGGGCCCAAGGTCCATAAAGCTGAATCCCAGCCACCAGAGTGTTACTGCACCCGCAAAGGTATTTTTGTAGTAATAGACAAAACCAAGGGTAAGACCCGCAGGCACCATTAGCTGGAACAACGAACCACCCAGCACGGCCATGAATTGACCAAATGGCATGAACAAAACGTGCCCGGCTTCATGAAATACCAGTGTAACGGCGCCAATCACTGGTTCATAGAAACTAATCTCGGGGAAGAGACCCGTTGTAATACGGAAGTCAGTACCGATCAGCATCCAACCCCATACGGTCAATACGGCTAACAATACTGCCCTGACAGAAAACTCGACAGGTTTCACTTCAGCCAGTGTGTATTTCCAGGGTTCGAGAAACGCCAGTTCTTTTTTATTGTCTGATCGTGGCCTGCCGGTTGTCTTGATCGATTGACTGGATAGTTGCGACTTCAACCACTTCGCATAGTAAATACCGCATGAAGCGCACTGATCTGCACTCCCGGAATCATTTTTGGTACCGCATTTAGGGCATTTACTGTATCGCATCGTCGATTAGGCCTACCGCTTCCCGGACGGTACGGTTTAGTTTATTGTGATCAACAATAAATAGTCGAGACACAACATGAAAGAATCACTTGTT
>CAZJRI010000053.1:21120-30980 GCA_964548025.1 uncultured Pseudomonadales bacterium | reverse complement strand
AATGTTTTCTGGCTTCTGGCGACTTTGTCTCTGGTCAGTTGGATGGCCCTTGTAGGCGTGGTTCGAGCCGAGTTTCTCAGGACTCGTAATTTTGAATTCGTCAGGGCAGCGCAGAGTCTTGGTGTAAGTGATCGAATGATCATGTTTCGACATGTACTACCCAATGCGATGGTAGCAACATTAACCTACCTACCCTTTATACTAAATACATCGATTACAACATTAACCGCGCTGGATTTTCTCGGCTTTGGCTTACCACCCGATGCACCCTCGTTCGGCCGCCTTCTTTCGGCTGCAAAGTCAAATTTGCACGCACCCTGGATCGGCTTGTCAACTTTTGCAGCACTGGCCATCATGTTGATATTGTTAATTTTTATTGGCGAAGCCATTAGGGATGCACTTGATCCCAGGAGAACCTTAACCACCCAAGCCAGGGCGTGATCAGAACTATTTGATCGAGGTCAATAAGCTTCAATGTTCACTATTATTCATTGGAGAGAACTATCCCGTTCGTGGTAACTTTCGACTCTCAAATCCACGACCCGTCCGGCAAGGAGCACAGCCATGGCAATAGCCAGTTTAGCGAAACTTGCGGTAGCACCAATCCCTTCTGTCTCTGATGAGATTAATAAAATCAGACTGGATACCGCCAAAATAGTCGGGGAACATATCATCCCCAATGAACCGATTCTGAATACGCCCGCAACAAGCGATGAACGACAGTCGTTGGTCCATGAACTACAGACTTATGTAAAAGAAAGTAATCTCTGGGCACCTCACCTGCCGGTCGAATATGGCGGCATGGGTATCGGGTTTCTTGGCCATGCCTACATGAACGAAATTCTGGCCTGGAGCCCCTTCTCGAACTCAATTTTCGGTGTCCAGGCACCTACCTCGGGCAATCAGAGCGTCCTTATAAAATATGGCACAGAAGAGCAGAAGAAAAAGTTCCTTGAGCCCACGATTCGAGGTGAGCAAAGTTCATGTTTTTCAATGACCGAACCCGACAATCCGGGTTCAGATCCGCGATCACTTCAAACCACGGCTGTGAAGGACGGAGATGAATGGGTTATCAATGGCCGAAAGTGGTTTACCTCGAACGCAGAGCGCGCCTCCTGGGCACTGGTGATGTGCCGAACAGAAGAAGAGGACGCTTCCGGCGGTGTGAATGAGAAAATGACCCAGATCATCGTACCCACGGATACGCCTGGATTTAATATCGAACGTAGCGTTCCCGTCTGGGGTCATGTTGGCGGAAGCCACTGTGAGATTACTTATAAAGACGTTCGGGTACCACTTGATAATCAATTAGGCAGCCGGGGCTCAGGACATGAGGCAGCACAGGAAAGACTCGGTGCTGGCAGGGTCTACCACTGTATGAACTGTGTGGGCCAGATGTGGCGTGCATTCGACTTGATGGTCAAGAGAGCGGCTGAAAGGAAAGTACATGGTGGTATGCTGGAAGACAAACAATTCGTGCAGGGATTCATCGCCGACTCCTATATGGATATTCAATCTGCCCGGCTCATGACAATTCACTGTGCAGAAGTCATTGACTCAGGGATTGACGCCCGAACAGAAATATCTGCAATCAAGGTCTTTGTCCCAAATGCAATGCATCGGGTAGTTGACCGTGCCATCCAGGTTCATGGTGCGATGGGAGTCTCCGGTGATACACCGCTTGCTGGCATGTATCTCGGCGCAAGGACCTTGCGCATCGCAGACGGTCCAGATGAAGTGCATCGAATCCTTATGGCGAAAAATGTGCTCAAACATTATCACGAGGGTAAAACCTGGGATTTCGGGGTACTCTAAATAGAACCTGGTGATCGGATTGCCCTGCCCTGGTAACAGGTAGGGCGACCGTACAAAAAACGAGGATGGAAATGGTCCGGGAATTCCATGTTGGCATTTCATGTGAATGTCACGTGTCAAGGGTCGACATTCTCTCATTAAGACCCTATAAATACGGTCTTGATAAGCGTATTGGATGAAGTGATGAGCGAATTATACGATCTAGATCCGGAAGGCTATGATGTGCCTGCGGTTGAAAATTGGATTAGGGACAACGTAGCGGAACTAACCCCACCCTTAAAGTGGATTCGCTTACTCGGTGGTCACTCAAACCTCACTTACCAGATTGAGGATGATTCAGGCAATAAAGCAGTTATCCGGCGCCCTCCCCGGGGCGAACTACTGCCAAAAGCCCATGATATGAGCAGAGAGTGGGCCTGTATTTCTGCCCTGGGTCCTACTCCCGTACCGGTGCCTGCCGCTCTCGGATTCTGCGAAAGCCCCGACGTCACCGGTGCCTGGTTTTACATCATGGGGCTCATCGACGGTCACCCGCTCTATAACGCAGAAGATACAAATATGTACGCTCCCGAGGAAAACAGAGAACGCCTTGCCCATTCGTTTATCGACGTACTGGGTGATCTTCACGCTCTGGACCCTGATGAAATAGGCCTCGGTGATCTGGGTAAGAAAGAATACTATGTCGGCCGTCAGCTCAAAACATGGTATCGATCCTGGACGTCATCAATTGAACCGGCAGACTATGATGACCCGAGAGCTCACGAGTTGCAGCAGTTCTTCCTCGACCATATGCCCGAGCAGGGTACTGCACGTATCGTGCATGGGGACTACGGCCTGCATAATTGTCTGGTTGGCCCTGATGCCACTGTAGCAGCGGTCGTCGACTGGGAGATATCAACCCTGGGTGATCCGTTGGCTGATCTGGCCTATGCCTTAAATTGGTGGCCCGACCCCATTGACGAAATCGAAATCAAACCAGAAGCAGCCACAGCACCACCAGGCTTTCCTACCAGGAGTGAACTGGCACAACGTTATGCAGACCGGACCGGTCGTGATCTATCCATGATCGACTATTATATTGGATTCAATCGTTGGAAGAGCGCAGCTATCGTTCATGGTGTCTACGCAAGGTATATGGAGGGCAAGAAGAGTACAGAAGGTATTGACCTCGATGAACTGCGATCCAGAATTGACAGCTCGCTGACCCTGGCAGAACATGCCGTCAATCGTCTGGATACCTGAGAAGAGGAATCCAGAGACCTGGGTGTTCAAGATGGGAGTTAGGGTCTAACCTCAACGGTTCCGTTAGCTTCCTCCCAGGCTCTTTGAAGTACAAATTCCCGGTTCAATCCAATAGGCACGATCATCGTAATCTCTTCGAAATCAGAGTCTTCAGTCAACTCGTCAGAATTCATCGTTTCTTCAAGAGACAAAGAGTTGTCAGCGGCTATCTGACCAATCTCTGCTAACTGCCGAATAAACGTCTGAAAATGCCTTATGCCATTACGGTCAGTTACGGCGCCATGCCCTGGAATGACTCGATCAAACGGCAATGTCAGGACCACATCGAGGGTATCACCCCACTTCTGCACCGTGCCTCCTGCTTCCAGGTCAATATTGGGATATAACCTGTTGAACAACAGATCTCCAAGATGAATAACCTGCTCCTGTTCGAATATTACAACAAGATCACCATCTGTATGGCCGGGACCGGGTAGTAACAAGCGAAGGGATTTATTGCCAAAAGTCAGCCTGTGTTCACTGGCGAATGTTTCATTGGGCAGCAAAGCTGCTTTTTCACCTGCAAAATAATCTGCATCCACCTGTTTCAGATGATGCAGCGTCCGTTCGGTCGCGATAACCCGGGTACCTGCTTCGAATGCCGGATTCCCATGAGTATGATCGCCGTGATAGTGGGTATTGATTACTGCTATAACCGGCTTACCCGTCAAACCGGTAGCAATTTGCCTGATTCTCTCACCCTGCATCTGAAAGGTAAGTGTATCGATAATAACCGTGCCTTCGTCTGTGTTGAGCACGCCAACGTTGCCACCCATACCAAACAAGACATAAAGATCATCATCAATCTGCTCCACGTCGATATTACGTAAACTGGCGAAGACAAAGATGCCAGATGCGAGCACAAGTACGACAAAACCAGCCAGCAACCACGTCCACCAGCGCATATAACGACCTCCAACGTTACTAATCCAATCATTCAATCAGAAATCGTGGCGCGTGCATAGTATTACAAAAGGCACTTTCGTAGATGCTATTGCCATTTCGAGAGCCCACGGTTAGAGTGTCGCGCTCTTAAAAAGAGCTAATCGAGCAATGCGGGTCTGAAAAATAAAGTCTGATTCTGGCCAGAGACTAACTAACTACTTCTATAAGCTTATTTGCTCTTGACAATATACAGGCCAATCTAAAGTGTTTGATAAAAAAACCATTCACGGTGCCTATTTCGCGATGTCAGCTTATTGTTTCTGGGGATTCGTACCCATTTACTTCAAGTTTGTTGCTCATGTCACTTCAATGGAAATTCTTTTCCAGAGAATAGTCTGGTCAGTCGTTCTTTTGCTCGCCATTCTTGTCGTAACCGGCAAGTTAAATCAGCTTCGCATATCGACAGATAAGCTGTTTATACTCTTCATCAGCTCTCTGTTATTGTCAGCCAACTGGCTCACTTTTATCTACGCCATCATTAATGACAATATTGTCGAAACCAGCCTGGGTTATTTTATTACCCCCCTGGTAAGCGTATTTCTTGGAATGGTATTTCTCAGTGAGAATCTAAGACCACTGCAGTGGCTGGCTATTATCCTCGCCGCAATCGGAATCTCGGTACAACTTATCTACTATGGCGCAATACCGTGGGTTTCACTGGCTCTTGGTTTTAGCTTTGGTTTCTACGGACTGGTCCGCAAGAATCTCAATCTACCCTCGGTTGCCGGTCTTGCCCTTGAGACCCTGATTATCTCGCCGATTGTACTTGCAGGACTTTTCTGGATTTATCTCAACGGTGATATGAAATTTGGCAAGGTTGATATTCAAACTGATATCTTGCTGATTCTCGGTGGATTCATCACGTCATTTCCCCTTCTATGCTTTGCCGCAGCAGTCACTCGCCTGTCTCTAACCGCCATTGGCATGTTTCAGTACATTGCTCCCAGCCTGTCGCTTGTTCTCGCGGTGCTCTACTACGGAGAACCGTTTGGTACCGACAGGATTATCACATTCAGTTTCATCTGGCTTGCTCTCATCTTGTTCGCGATTGAGAGTTTTTATTTTCACCGTCGACTTGGTATTGAACAGTAAATGTCCTGACATCTCATATCTATAGACTATTTCAGAGATCAGCTTCGACTATCAACTTCAGCCCGCATCTTGTCGTAGGCAGTCTCATCCAGGGTGAACCTTGAAAATAGAACCGTGCCTATCGCATAGCAGATAAGAGGCACCATGCCATAAAGAAAAGCGATCGAGACCTGAACAGTCATCGTCTGTTCCTGATTCGGCACAAATCCTGAAAATTGAAGAACGTATCCGGTGAGTACAACCATGAATCCAATTGCACTTTTATGAACGAAATTAAATGCAGCGAAATAAGAACCCTCTTTTCTCTCACCTGTCATATATTCGTCATAGTCTATGATATCACTTTGAATAGAAGGCGCGACCGTCCCGCCACATCCTGCTGCCAGACCTGCAAAGGCGGCCAACACAACAATAATGGGCACCCGCAACTCCATGTCCACAAAGGGAAGCATGAACATGCCTCCGAATGACAGGCCCGTTAGCGCCATGGAAAACATCCACAATCGAACCTTGCCAAATCTCTTCGACAGTGGAATCCACATCGGTACAGACACGGTAGACGGAATCATATAACAGAGAATAAATACAGCAGCGAGCCCAGGACGACCGACTATATACTGGGCGACATAAAGTGTAAGCAACCCAATGGTTGCGCTACCGGTGCTTTCGATGAAACTAACGATCAGAACGAGTCTGGCGTGCCGGTTCTTCCAGACATCCTTGAACGCCCCAAAAGGACTTTCGTTGACCCGACCCTGAAAATCCGGTCTCTCTCTCAGACGAATTACTGCATACCCGATCAACAAGGCTGTACCTAACGATGCGATGGCACTTAATTCAAATGCAACTCGCCGCACCTCTTCTTCACCTCTTGATTCTGCATTAATCAGCAATTGCATACTCACAAGCGCCAGTATCGAACCAATGGTGAAGGCAGCATGACGTAATCCGTAGAGACGGCTTCTTTCATGATAATTAGGTGTGAGTTCCGCGCCCAGGGACATATGAGGAACAATGAAGATTGTCATGGCAGAATAGAAACCGATGACCCCCAAAGCCATCCACGCGATCAGTGCAATCCCGTCCAGATACGTCGGCGGGGAGAAGACCATAATAAAACCAAGAGAGACAGGCACGATACTGATCAGAAGCCAGAGTCGGCGCCTGCCCAAACTGTTTTTGGTTCTGTCACTCAGGTATCCAACCAACGGATCTGATACAGCATCCCAGACCCGGGAGACACCAAATATGGTGCCCATAATTGCAGGCGCAATGAGCAACACATCAGTTGAGAACTTCATGATGTAGAGATTGATCAGCAGATACATATAACCGGCGCCAATACCTGGCGCGCCGTAGGCGCCAATAGTTGTCCAGCTTAATCGATGATCGCTTGATTCTTTGGATTCGATCGTAACTACATCTGCCATATGTACCCCATAATGCGCGACCGTAGCATCAGCCGTTCTGCAGGATTGATAGTGCGGGATAAAACAAGGCAAATCAAATCGCAATTTCCTCAAAATTCATATTCCGTTCAGATATCTACAAGGCCTAGAAACCATGCACGTTTGAGGCTTCTTACCGCTCAATTCGACATCCGCTCGCCCAGAGTCCACAGTGCGATTCGAGTCAATTTCAGCTATTCTTAGCGCCTTTTTCAGCAGTTGTTTAAGGAGCTTATCAATGACAATGCAAAAAACACCTTTACTCATGTCCAGAATTCTGGGTCGGGGTGCTCTCCTGGATCCCAACGAAGAAATCGTTACCCTGCTGGATACTGGTACCCACCGTCAAACACTGAAGACCACCTGGGAAAGAGCTAACCAGGTAGCCGGTGCACTGAAAGCGCACGGAATTGGAATTGGTGATCGCGTCGGCAGTTTTATGTGGAACAACTATCGCCATCTTGAACTCTATCAGGCTGTACCATCAATGGGCGCCGTTCTGCATACACTCAACATTCGCCTGTCACCGACCGATCTCGAATACATTATCAATCATGCAGGTGACAGAGTGATATTCGCAGATGAAGATCTATTACCGCTGCTGGAACCTTTGCTCGATAAAATCCCAACCGTTGAACTGATAATTGCGTGTCGTCACGGAGAAAACACGCCTACCAGTTTTGCGAATACCGTAGACTACGAAGAATTTATTGAAGATCAGTCAATCAATTTCGAATGGCCCGAGATCGACGAAAACGCTCCCATGGGGCTTTGCTATACAAGCGGAACCACAGGTAAACCCAAGGGGGTAATGTACACCAATCGATCCACCTATCTTCATACCGTCACCCAGGCAATGACCGATTCGATGAATCTGTCTGCAAGGGACTCGGTTTGCGGCATCGTCCCCATGTTCCATGCTATGGGATGGGGACTGCCATTCACCGCTTCAATGCTTGGTTGCAAGCAGGTCATGCCACATAAGTTCATGGTGCCGGACAAACTCCTGCAACTCATGTCCGATGAAGAAGTCACCATATCTGCCGGTGTACCCACCATCTGGCAGGGTGTTAAAGCTATTCTTGAATCTGACGAGGGCAAAAAATTCGACACCAGTAAGTTGTCCCGACTCACCTGCGGCGGTTCGGCACCGCCAGTTTCGATGATGCGATGGTATTGGGAAACACTCGGCGTTGAAATGGTTCAGGGCTGGGGTATGACGGAAACCAATCCCCTTGGCACCCTGTCGCGCAAGGTTGCGAAAAGATCTCATGCAAAACTCACAGAAGATCAACAATTCGAGAATATTGCCAAGGCAGGATTACTGATGCCCGGCCTTGAAATTGAGATATTCGACGAAGAATGGAATCCTCTGCCGCACGACGGCGAAGCGGTCGGCGAGTTGCTCATTCGCGGGCCATGGATTGCCTCTGAATACTACAACGATCCACAGCCTGACAAGTTCCATGAGGGTTGGCTCGTGACAGGGGATGTTGCAAAAATCGATTCAGAAGAATACCTGATCATTGCAGATCGATCGAAAGATCTGATCAAGTCAGGCGGCGAGTGGATTTCCTCGGTGGACCTAGAGAATCATATTGTCGCCCTCGAAGGGGTTTCGCAGGCAGCAGTGGTTGCACAGCCACATCCCAAATGGGATGAAAGACCAGTTGCGCTGGTGATTCTGGTCGAAGGTTCCAACATATCGAGAGACCT
Source organism: uncultured Pseudomonadales bacterium (assembly GCA_964548025.1). Taxonomy (GTDB): domain Bacteria; phylum Pseudomonadota; class Gammaproteobacteria; order Pseudomonadales; family Azotimanducaceae; genus JAHRVQ01. The sequence continues at coordinate 22,683 of CAZJRI010000053.1, read as the reverse complement.
GATCCTTGAGCATTGCGCGGAGATCTTCGCTAAATGGCAATTGCCCGATGACGTGATATTTGTCGAGGAAATACCGCTGACTTCTACGGGCAAGATTGATAAGAAGACAATCCGGACTCAGTTGGAGGAGCAGAGCTATCAATTACCAGATCTAAGATCAGCCTGACGGATATTCAGCCAGAGATTCAATAAAATCTGATTCCTTCGAAGGTGATTCATTAATGAAGCCAAGAGTTTTCTGACGCTATGCCATCAGTCAGTTCCTATTCTTATTCGTCAGGTCTTCGGCAACAGATCCGGGATAATCTTGAAACTTTCCCGGATATGCGGGTGCCACTTGGATCTCACACAGGTGCGGCAGTCGCCATCACCGTCACTGACTATCAGGGTCAGGCCGCGATCATCATAACTAAACGAAATCCGAGGTTAAAAGATCACGCTGGCCAGTGGGCACTGCCCGGAGGCAGAATTGATGAGGGTGAAACCCAGGTAGAAACCGCACTCAGGGAAATGCACGAAGAGGTAAATCTCAAACTGGCACCTTCTTTTGTACTCGGTCTTCTGGACGATTATCAGACCAGGTCCGGATTCATCATCACACCGGTTGTCGTCTGGTCTGACAGATCAATTGAAGAATTAGATCCAAACCTCGACGAGGTTGCCTCTATCCATGCATTTTCTTTTGAAGAGCTGAGCCGCACAGACTCTCCAAACCTCGAGGATATCCCCGAAAGTGATCGTCAGGTCCTGTCGATGAACTATCTGGATGATCGGATCTACTCCCCGACTGCAGCGATGCTCTATCAGTTCCGCGAGGTGTGCATCTCAGGCAGAGATACCCGGGTAGCACACTATGATCAGCCTGTTTTTGCCTGGAAATAGGATGCCCATAGTCGCTGAGCAAGAAGTTCGACGCTGATTAAATGCTACAAAACACCCTTGAAAGCCTCCAGAGCTTCAGGGTTTGCAAGGGCATCCACATTGTTGACTGCTTCGCCATGAATCACATTTCTGACGGCCAACTCCACGATTTTGCCGCTTATGGTTCTTGGAATGTCGGGCACTTGAACAATTCTTGCTGGTACGTGTCGGGGAGAAGTATTTAGTCTGATGGTCTGCCTGATCGATTTCTCAATTTCCTCCGTCAGTTCAATTCCTTCTCGCATAACCACAAAAAGAATGACCCTGACATCATCCTCCCAATTCTGTCCAACACAGATTGCGTCAACAACCTCATCTACTTTTTCTACCTGACGATAGATCTCGGCTGTACCGATCCTCACCCCACCGGGATTCAAAACCGCATCGGATCTTCCGTAGATTACATAGCCATTGTTGACGGTCAATTCACCATAATCACCATGAGCCCAGATGTTATCAAACCTGTCAAAGTAGGCATCATGGTATTTTTTCCCATTCTCATCATTCCAAAAACCCACCGGCATTGAAGGAAAAGGTGAAGTGCAGACCATTTCGCCTTTTTGCTGGCGGACGGCATTTCCCTGGTCATTGTAAATATGTACATCCATACCCAGTCCGGCACATTGCAACTCACCCTCATAG
>CAZJRI010000053.1:0-21110 GCA_964548025.1 uncultured Pseudomonadales bacterium | reverse complement strand
GCCCGAGATGGATGCCAGACACACATCATTCTTAATATCCCTGTAGACGTATTTAAAACTCTCATGGCTAAGGGGTGACCCGGTAGAAAGTATCGTGCGCACAGGGCTCAGATCATGGCTCTCGATCGGTTTAACGCCTGATTTTTGCAGACTGGCGAGAAACTTGGCGCTCGTGCCAAATACGCTGATCTTCTCTTTTTCTGCAAGATCGATCATGGCTTCCGGGGACGGATAGAAAGGTGAACCATCATACAAAACCAGGGTGGCGCCGCTTGCCAGTCCCGAGGCAAGCCAGTTCCACATCATCCAGCCACAGGTCGTAAAGTAGAAAAGGACATCATCCCGTCTGAGGTCTGTATGCAATCGATGTTCTTTGAGGTGCTGCAACAAGGTACCACCTGCGCCATGCACGATACATTTTGGCGTCCCCGTAGTGCCAGAGGAGTACATGATATAAAGCGGGTGATCGAATGGTAAGCGACAAAACCTAAAGCTGTCCGAGGGGTTTTTTTTGACTTCAGAGAAGTCCACAGCACGCGGCAGATCATCCGCAATCTCATCAACCAATCGGACCATCACCACCTGTTCGATTGAATCAATACTGGAAACAATCTCCCTGACCCGGTCTCTGATATCCATCAACTTGCCGTTGTAATAATAACCATTGCAGGTCACCAGAATTTTGGGGTTGATCTGACCGAATCTGTCCTGAATGCCACTAATGCCGAAATCAGGTGAACAGGAAGAAAATGTTGCGCCGATACTTGTGGCAGCCAACATACTTATTATTGTCTCGGGTATATTGGGTAAGAGTGCAGCCACCCTGTCTCCGGGCTGAACACCAGCCTGACTTAACCAGGCTGCCATTGATCTTACTTCCCTGCCGAGTTCGTGGTATGTCAGTGTGCGCCTTGATCCATCCTCCAGTATTGCCACCATCGCCGGATGATCATCGTCATACCGCAGCAGATTCTCTGCAAAGTTCAGTCTTGCTTCCGGGAACCATCTCGCACCGGGCATACGATCGGCAAATTCGAGAATCCCATCACCCTTCTCACCAATGACATCACAGAAATCCCAAAGAGAGGACCAGAACTCCTCTTTATTGTGGATACTAAAATCATGCAACGATCCATAATCTCCCTCGACTCCTACAAACTTCTGGAATGCTGTCATAAGGGATTCTTTTTGTCGTTGATCACTGGGAACCCAGAGAGGCTTGCTCATCACTTCCTACCGTTTTATTCCTGGGATGGCATTTACTGCCAACAATAACGCCTATAGTACATCAGGAACCAGGGCATCTCTCGAATCTATTCAAAACTCCATAAGAAATCGTTAGGATACGCGTTTATTTTTTAAGCGCTGTTCCATGTCAAACCAATTCCATGTTGTGGCATCAACTTCTGAGATGTCCGAAGGCCGACAGATGTACGTTGAACTCGATGGTCAGGAAATCCTCTTGTGCCAACACGACAACAGGTATTACGCGATTGCCTATCTGTGCAGTCATGCTGAATTCAGCCTGGAAGGTGGAGATATAAGCAATGGCCGGATTACCTGTCCATATCATGGCGCCGAATTTGCCCTTGAGGATGGATCAGTACAGGCACCACCCGCATTTGAAGGCATAAGTACCTACCCTGTAAGGGTGGAGAATGAAGTTATCTCCATTTGTGCCACACCGGACAAAGCCTGAGCAAAGACCCGCTTGCATCGCCTGGTATGCAGATAAATTGGCAACAGCTTGCCGGATAGAGATTGTTAATCTGGTAGACTGGTGCTCTTTGACCAAACAGATCAGTCATGCCGCAACTCAGCAGAGCCGAACTACTTCTGGAACTGGTGGATCTCGAACATCTGGAGAGAGATCTGTATCGAGGGAATCATGAGCCTACCGATAATAGTCGCCTCTTCGGCGGTCAGGTTCTCGCCCAGGCACTGGCTGCTGCTGGTTTAACGGTCGCAACAGACAGACATTGCCACTCTCTGCACGGTTACTTTCTAAGACCCGGGCGACCCGATATTCCAGCCATCTACCGGGTCGAAAGGATAAGGGACGGGCGGAGTTTCACCACCCGAAGAATCGTTGCGATTCAGAACGGAGAGGCAATCTTCAGCATGGACGCGTCATTTCAGCTCAGCGAGAAAGGCTTGCAACATCAAATTGATGTCGGCGACCTACCTCCCCCGGAAGATTTGGAAGACGATATCAAGTTCGCAGAGCGACCGGAGAATAACGTCTGGGCGGCCAGAGAAAGACCATTTGAAATGAGATCGGCAAACCAGCTTATTCCAGCAGGCGACAGTCCACTTAACAATCCTGTCTGGATTCGATACAAAAGTCAGTTCGACGGAAACAGGCAGCTTCATCAGCAACTACTCGCCTATGCTTCAGATATGAGTTTAATATCGACTTCGTTACTGGCGCATCGAGCCGAGATGCAGAGAAGTGAAGCACAGATGGCAAGCCTGGATCATGCACTTTGGTTCCACCGTGATTTCGATGTCTGCGACTGGCTTGTCTATGTCAAAGAAAGCAGGAGCACCGAAATGGCAAGGGCATTTAATCGTGGCTCTTTTTATACAAGGCAAGGGACGCTTGTCGCCTCCTCCATGCAGGAGGGGCTGATGCGCATCAGGGCTGGTTCCTGACTGGTCGAATCTACATAGATCTGCACAAGCAGATCATCAATAGAATCGTTCAGGATACCGTCATGCACGGCCACCGTCTGAAGCTACCGGTTTGATATTTCGAGAGCCGGTTAACCCGCGCAACTGGATCTAAATCAAAAAGAGATCAATCTTCCTATTAATACCTTTCTTTTGGTTGTCTTCTGATGCTAAAGATGATTTATTTCGCCATCTATTCAACAGGAGAACGTTATGAGTTTTGAGGGAAAGGTAGCAATCGTCACAGGTGCCGGAGGTGGTCTGGGTCGCGAACATGCCCTGTTACTTGCTAAACACGGTGCCAAAGTGGTCGTCAATGACCTGGGTGGTTCCGTGGACGGTACAGGCCAGGGGGATGCTGCAGACCAGGTGGTTGATGAAATAAAAGCTGCAGGTGGCGCCGCCGTTGCCAACAAGGCGTCAGTTTCAGATCGGGAAGGCGCCAAAAGCATCGTCGATACCGCTGTCAGTGAATTTGGCACTGTTGATATTGTCATAAACAATGCAGGTATTCTCAGAGATAAATCTTTCAAAAAAATGACCCTTGATGAATGGGATATTGTCATCAATGTTCACCTGAACGGTTCTGCTTATGTCACGTGGCATGCATGGCCAATCATGTATGAGAAAAATTACGGTCGTATCGTATTCACTTCTTCTGTATCCGGCATTCTCGGCAGCTTTGGCCAGGCTAACTATGGTGCAGCGAAGATGGGGATGGTGGGATTGATGAATAATCTCTCAAGGGAAGGAGCTTCTCATAACGTCCATACCAACTGCCTTTCCCCTGGTGCAGCGACCCGAATGACCGCCAGTGTACCCGGTAGTACGATCGACATGGATAATATAGAAGAAGACAATCGTCCTGGTCTTGTGAGTCCGGCGGTACTATATCTTACGTCAGAAGACGCCCCCAATGGCAGGATCGTCCAGGCCGCGGGAGGCCGGTTCGCATCGGATGCTGTATATGCTAACAAGGGCATGGATCTGGGCGTAGATGCAACTGAAGATGACTTTAGTGCAAATGCGGATGAGATTCTTGATATGTCAGCCGCAACTCTCAAAACAACTTTCTGGCGGGACGACTGAAAGCACAATCATCAGATAAACAGGTGAACCCATAGGCTGAATTCAGCTATGTAATTGATTCATAAACTGATTATCTGGCAGGTGAATTTGTTGCATCATATCAGCCAGACCCCGGATTCCCGGGGTCTGGTTTATCCTTGCTACCCTCTGCAATCTTACGTCTCACCCCGAAATTCTCAGTTAAAACCCCGAAAGAAAACAACTATCTGTTTATTTTCCGGGCAATTCCCCTAGCATGTCTGCCTAAAACAAGAACACAGTACAAAATCCATTGAGAGCAACCATGAAAGTGTCTTTCTACCCAGTCATTTGCCTGCTGATCATGTCCGCATCTTATGCCGAGGAAAACTTCCACATCTCGGAGCAGACCACCCATCTACGACTGAAAGAAGAACCGCTTCAGTGGACGCCCGAATCGGTTACGGTTATCAGGCAGTCGGAGATTGAAGCAACTTTCAGACGCACGCTCGAAGATATCGAAAACTACGTTCCCGGGATGATTATTGATCCGATTGGCGGCACACCCCGTGGGGCAGCTATTGCAATTAGAGGTATCCATTCAAACCGTGCGGGCAAAGGTTTCGAACCCGCCGTCGCGGTGTCGGTTGATGGTGTCTACGTGGGTACGCACGGAAGTCAGAACCAGGTCTTATTTGACTTTGAACAGATCGAAATCGCCCGGGGTACTCAGGGCACCTTCTCCGGCGTTCCGGCAGAAGCCGGTACGATCAATATAAGAAGAACCAAACCAACCGGTGAATTTGATTTTGTGACACGACTTGGCTTTGGTGATTTTAATCGGCGCGATCTCGACTTCGTTCTGAATTACCCGATAATTCCGGGTCTGGCCGGAAAGCTGTCCGGTACTGCCCTTAAAACCGATGAAGGCGATCTGACCAATTCATTCAACGGCAAAAGAGAAAACGCTGAGCAGCGTTATGCTTATTCTCTATCATTGCTGTGGAATCAACTGAGTAATCTCTCAATTCAATATACCCTCGACGCCGATGACGAAAAATCAGATACCCCGGCCCTCTTTAACCTGAGTGACAACAGGGATTTTGTCTGCAGTTCGGCAGGTCATTGCAGTGACGAAGAAAGAATACCCGATACTGAAACCCGGCGACGTTCGAATCAGAATTTCTTCAATGACCGAAGATTGGAAGGCAAACATCACACCCTTCACGTACAAACCGAACTCATGGGTTACCAGGTGACCAGCACGACGGGTATACGCGCTACTGAAGAGTATTCTTTTCACGATTTTGATGCGGCGCCGATTGATTTCTATTCAAGCACCATTGAGCAGGATTACGATCAGTTTTCAACCGAATTCAACGTGCTGAGGAGCCTGTCAGAAGATCTCACCATCGCCGGTGGTTTTTTCTGGCTTGAAAGCGAATATGACCTTTTGAGAAATGACCTTTTTGTGTTCGACAATCTGAATAACAATATCCCATTGCGTCCACCAGCCCCCTTCCTTCCACAACAATCCAGAACCGTAGACAGCACCCAGGAATCTACGATCAGGTCAATATTCGCCCATGCTGATTACAGGATAAACGATCAGTGGAACACCAATGTCGGTTTAAGACACACCAGGTACGATAAAGACTTCGATCACCGGGTTTCTGCTATCGCAACCACGACCTCGCCCGGCAACCTGCTTTTGCTGCACGACACGGGAAGCTGGACAGAAATCTCCGGTCATCTGGGATTCAGCTACAAAGTAGATGAAGAGGCAATGATCTACTTTCGGTATGGCATAGATCATACGCCCGGAGGTTATAACGACAATACCAACAGCGTTGATGCCTCCCAGTACAGGGGAACTGAAACAACCCAATCGGTGGAACTGGGTATGAAAAGCGAATGGCTGAATGACCGACTACGCCTCAATATGGTTTTCTACCAGAGCTATCAGGACGACAAGATCGAGGATTTCTTTGACCGGGTCAGTAACGGCAACATCGAAGCGAGCATCGGCAATCAGTCTGACCTGGAAACAACCGGGTACGATCTGGAGTTTGAAGTCGTCGCCATGAGAAATCTCTACTTCAGAGGGATCTATGGTCACATGAATTCAAGTTATGCCAGCTACAGTATTCCAGACCTGGTTACCGGTGAAACCCTCAGGCTGAAACCGACCAGTCACCGGGCACCTGCAGACGAATTCTATCTAACCAGCCAGTACTTCTTCCCTTATGCTGAAGGCATGGTGCACCTGTTTGCAGGTTACCGATATGTCACCGAGTACCAGACAAATCCCCTTCTGACGTTTGCCAAGATTCCATCCCACACAACCTGGGATTTTTCAATTCAGTACGACTGGAAAGAATTCACATTCAGGGTTTTCAGCCAGAATGCGAATGACAAGAATTACCTGCTCGACTACGACAGAACTTACGACGCCCAGGTAATATCTCTGGGGTCTGCGCTGGAAGACATAAAGGGTATCTCAACATACGCCGAGATCAATCGACCAAGATATACCGGGTTTGAGATTATCTGGGTACCTGAGATCGCTCTCTAAAAGAAAGGAAACCCACATGTTGTGCCCCAAGTGTGAACATGAATTAGAAGTCATTAATTTCGATGACATCGAAATTGATCGTTGCACCAATTGCTTTGGCATCTGGTTTGACCATCTGGAACAGGAGGACTTAAAGAAACTTGAGGGGGCGGATTCAATTGATATCGGTGATGAATTCGTCGGTGCGAAGTATGACAATATCCGCGAAGTCGATTGTCCAAAATGCACAGTGCCGCTGCACCGGGTACTTCACGAAGGTGATTTTGAAATAACCTTCGAGCGGTGTCCCCAATGCCGTGGCAGTTTTTTTGATGCCGGTGAATTTCGAGATTATATGGATGAAGAAATATACGCCGAATTCGAGAAAGTTCTGAGCAATCTGGACCAGTAAGAGATCACTGTCCCCGGTCTTGAATCAAAAGCAGTACGCGATCTCGACCTTGCTCGGCAAGCAGGATGTCACCTTCTCTGGTAAACGCGATACTCTGTGGTGATTTCAACCTCTCACTGATCACCTCAATCTTCTGGCCCTGATTGGTTACTCGCAAGAGTCGACCAAAATTGGTCCTGTCTTCAGTAATCCAGATACCCTGTGCTTCTGACTCACACTTCAGGAAACCCGGGTTAGACAGTTGATCGAGAAATACCTCCCGTGTGCCTGATCGCAATCTATAGACAAGTCCCTGCCCGTTTTCTGAGTAATAAATTGTGCCATCATCCATCAAGCAGATTCCCTCTGCTTCCACCAGGTCTGAGACTATGGATGTGACCGAACCCAGTTGACGATCGTATTTCAACAGATGGCCGCCATTGCGGTCTTCCAGGACAAAGACATCACCATTCTTAGCTACCGCAATGCCTTCAGCGGTATCAGCAGAAAAGAGCGTAATACTTTCACCGTTTCGATATTCGATTACAGGTCTAATCCTATCTTCCTGGGTAAAGACGGGATTGTTATTAAATATAGCCAGACCATCGGGTTTGTTCAGCGAATCAAGGAGTAATGACAGATTTCCCTTGTTAAGAGAAAGAAGCTGACCTTTACCGGCCCTGCCTTCCAGTGAAATATAAAGGATACCTTCTCTATCCAGTACCAGCCCGGATACTTCTTCCAGATCCTCCCGAAATACCTCGTAATGCCATCCATCCTTCACCGAAATTGTGCTGAAGAATATTTGTGCCCCGGCGATCAGAGAAACTATTAGCAAGGCAGGAAAAAGGATTTTCGCCTTAAGATAATGCCTCATGAATTCTCTTCCCCTTCAACTACGACCCGGCCTTCGAACCACTTCAGTACTCCGTCTGAATCTCTTCAATGAACAATCGGGTTTGCTCCTGCATATCTGCTTCACCTCTCGCCATTGGCATCAACACAAACTTGGAACATCCTGCTCTCAGATATTCGTTGATTCGGGCATGAATATCTTCAGCACTTCCAACAACCATGAAGCGGGACGGGTCTTTCTTTAATCTTTCTTTCAGCTGCCCAGCCGTACTCCTTGCTGCATCTTCCTCAAGGTCACCAAATCGGTACGAAAAACTCGCGCCGTAATGGTCTTCTTCGATTTCCCTGCCAGTAGCCTTAAGTGCCTGTTTAATACCCTTAACCATTACCTCAGCCTGCTCGGGAGAGTCCAGTCCACCTAGCCATCCCGTACCAAATTGTGCTGTCCTTCTCATTGCGACCTCACTTGAACCACCTATCCAGAGCGGGATTCGAGCATTTTCCGGTTTTGGTGAGATCGATGCGCCTTCATACTGGAAAAACTCCCCTGAAAAATCCACCTCCTCTTCAGCCCATAACCTTGTGATAAGCTCGAGTGCTTCGTTCGCTCTCTTGCCGCGTCGATTTGTTGGAATACCTCTTGCTGAGTAATCCTGGCTTAGTGCACTGCCTAAACCAAAGGCGGGTAAAAGTCTGCCGTTACTCAACATATCAATTGTGGCGCACTGCTTCGCCAACAACAGTGGATCTCGCAATGCAACTGACGCAACGTTCATACCGAATCTTATTCGCTCTGTTGCGCCAGCCAATGCAGCCATCGTAGACAGGCATTCAAGCATTGGCTCCTTTGAAACCAATCGGTCCGTTTGCCAGATAGAATTCACCTGGCCTTTTTCACACTGTTTCACCCAGCGCCAGTAACCCTTTGCATTCTCAAACGGGAATCTTGATATTCCCAGGCCTATGCCTATCGCCACATTGATTACCTCTATATCATGATCGATCGTGGTGGTATGGTTTCAACGCCAAGGATCATACCGCCAATTGATTCCAGCCCCGCTTTCTGAGCAACCCAATGTTGACACATGGTTTCGCTATCCCTGACAGCCCTGTCAAGGCTCGATAGTCTCGTAAAAACTGCGTCGGCTCCTACAGCATCATAAAGCAATCTCGTGACGTTCCTCGCAACCTGGAAGGCATTTAACCTTGATAGCCAGACATCTGCCCGAATCTGATCTGACAATTCACCTGCTTCTTCGAGAATCCGCCATTGTTTCTCAAGCGATGAATAGACATAAGATCTGGCACTGCCAAGCATCATTTCAGCTTCTGCAATTGCTAACTGCACCCGCGGCAGCTTCAGATATGAACTACCTGAGAGTCGGTGGGTTTTGTTTTCCATAATGGCTGCAAATTCATCGATCGCCTGTCTTGCCACCCCCAGGGGAACACCGGACATTTTCCTTAACTGGGCATCGGGACCTCGCCATAATATGCCTTCTCTTTTCGGCTCTTTGAAACTAAAGCTATGCTCCTCCGGTACCACAAGGTAGGGTGAGAGGGTCGTATAGTCATTGCTAGCTGTCCCTTTCAGACCGGTTGTATGCCAATTATCCTCGATTCTCCAGTGGCCTGCTGGAGCAAGCATTACTCTCCATGTTGGTTGGCCCACCGAATCCAGCAGCGGTTTGCCATCCTTATGCACAATGCATCCCGCACCAATTACATCTGCATGACTTGAGCCGCTGCAGAACATCCAATTGCCCGATATTTTATAACCCCCTTCGACCTCTTCAGCAACACCCACGGGATATACCCAACCAGCCTGAACCACATCCAGATAGGCATAGAGATTCCGGGCAACTTCGTCATCAAGATATCCGGAATACAAGCCTGAATCTGAGCCTATCATCGCACACCAACCTGCTGAAGCATCCGCCATGGACAATGTCTCGATTATCGATACCTGTTCCATCGAAGTTAATTCCGGGCCACCCCAGTCAACCGGCATGTTCATTCGAAATACGCCGACCTTGAATAGAATGTCTACAACGTCAGATGGTAATTTTCGCGACTCTTCAATCTCGTCAGACCTGGAATGCAGCCAATTCTTTACCGATGCTGCATTGCCAAGGATATTCTCAGCACTGATCGCAGGCGCCAGTTCGGGTTGTTCAGTTTCCATTTATTAGTTCCAGCCAAAATCCAGTGGATAATAAGATACTGGCAATCAAATGACATCCTTATGAGACTTCTGGCCCTTAAGTGGCTGACAGCGAAGACGACTATGCTAGTATCTTCTTCTTCCTTGTCTGAGATGTTGTATGAGATGTTGTATGAAAGCGATCATTTGTGAGAAGTTCGATAATCCTTCAAAACTGAAGGTTTCAGATACCGAAGAACCGATCCCGAAGGACGCTGAAGTTCTGGTAAATGTGAAAGCGGCCGGGTTGGGATATGTCGACGCTCTGACCGTCGCTGGTCTGTACCAGATAAAACCAGATTTACCCTATATTCCCGGCAATGAAGTCTCCGGGATGGTTGAGAAAATCGGACCAGGTGTCAAACATATCAGAGAGGGTGAACGGGTGTTTGCAATGCCTACCTACGGAGGACTGGCTGAAAAAGCTTGTATTCCCGAGTCAAAATGTTTCCCCATTCCTAAAATTCTGAGTCATGAGGGAGCAGCAGGCTTCCAGGTAAACTACTGTACCGCCTACCACGGCCTTGTCACCTGTGCGAATCTGCAAGCCAAAGAATCGGTTTTGATTCTCGGTGCGGCCGGTGGTGTAGGTTCAGCGGCGATTGATCTGGCAACCGCGCTCGGTTCAACCGTGATAGCTGCTGCTTCGACTGAAGAAAAAAGGGCCGCATGCCTCAAGTGGGGTGCCAATCATGTTATCGATTACAGCCGGGCCAACTGGCGAGATGATCTAAAAACGGTGCTGGGTGAGAGACCTCTCAATGTTGTTTATGATGCAGTTGGCGGAGAATATTCAGAACCCGCCCTGCGATCACTGGCGCCCGGCGGTCGATTTCTTGTGGTGGGATTTGCAACGGGTGAGATTTCAAAGATTCCACTCAATCTTCCCCTCTTAAAGCAGTGTAGTATTATCGGGATCAACTGGGGAGCATATAGTGCTGCAAATCCAACGAAAACAAGACCGGTAATCACGGCACTTTTGGACTTGATAAACAGACGAAAAATCCTTCCAGTAGCAGGTGAGTGCTTCTCGCTTGAAGAATCTGGTAACGCCCTGATGAGAATGCTGGAAAGAGAAGCAATTGGGAAAATAGTCATCACATCGGAGTAAACCAGATGAACGACAAGACAGCGATCCGGGAATACAAAATCGACGTACCAGCCGAGGCAATCGAAGATCTGCATAATCGACTCAAACTGACCCGCTTTCCTGAAAAGGAAACGCCGGATGATTGGTCCCAGGGCATTCCCCTGGCCTATATGAAGGAAATTCGGGACTATTGGCTGAATGAGTATGACTGGCCCGCAAGGCAATCCTTGTTAAATCAGTGGCCGGGCTTTATCACAAATATCCAGGATCTCGATATCCATTTCCTGCACATCAGATCAAAACACGACAATGCAAGGCCGTTGATACTGACTCACGGCTGGCCCGGTTCAGTCATTGAATTCCAGAAAGTGATTGGTCCACTTACCGATCCCGAATCACACGGTGGCAGTGCTGCCGATGCATTTCACCTGGTCTGCCCGAGCCTGCCGGGATTCGGATTTTCGGATAAACCGACGAAACCCGGTTGGAATATCGAAAAAATAGCAACCGCATGGAATGAACTCATGGTGCGTCTTGGCTATGAACAGTATTTTGCCCAGGGCGGTGATTGGGGGTCAATTGTCACGACAGCGATAGGTGTACAGAACCTGGGTAACTGCAAGGCAATACATATGAACATGCCTATCGTTGGACCGGACCCGGAAACGATGAATGAGCTGTCAGAATTAGAGCAGTCTGCACTCGCAGCGATGCAGTTCTACCAGGATCATGATTCCGGCTATTCAAAGCAACAGAGCACCCGACCACAGACTCTTGGCTACGGATTGGCTGATTCACCGATCGGACAGGCCGCCTGGATTCTGGAAAAATTCTATCAGTGGATGGACTGTAATGGCCATCCTGAGAACATCGTTAGCAGGGACGAATTACTGGACAATGTGATGCTTTACTGGATTCCGGACGCCGCTGCATCAAGTGCCCGGATATATTGGGAGAGCTTCGGCGGCACAAACGCAGACCCGGTCACAATACCTGTTGGTTGCAGCATATTCCCCAAGGAAATATTCAAAACATCAGAGAGATGGGCTAAGAAGCGGTTTAGCGATCTAATCCACTTCAATGTATTGAACGAAGGGGGCCATTTCGCCGCTTTCGAGCAACCGGACGTCTTCGTAAATGAAATTCGGACCTGTTTCAATAAGGCTAATTAAAGCCAACTTCGGTGATTCGGGCAGATTTTGCGAAATTTGTCCTAATCTCACCTTTTAGATTAACGCGTTGCCATTGAGAATACGCGATTCGTTTTTATCAGGCTAACCGGAGGAAAGTTAAGATGGCCAAAATTAAGTTCGTATCGCATGACGGTGTCGAGACCATCACCGAAGCGGAAAATGGCACCTCAGTCATGAATGCCGCGATTGACAAGGGTATCGCGGGTATCGATGCCGATTGCGGCGGTGAGTGCTCCTGCGCTACCTGTCACGTAATGATTGACGAAGCCTGGCTTGAGAAAATCGGTCCTGTTTCAGAACAGGAAGATTCCATGTTGGATCTGAACCCAGACAGAGAAAGTAACTCAAGGCTATCCTGCCAGATTTCTATATCTGATGAATTAGACGGTATGATTGTTAACTTGCCGGAGTTCCAGTACTAATTCTCCTCAACCCTGTTTATCCCCTTTCAAAGGTAATCTCATGAGTGAAGCGATTGATAAGGACCAACAGGTCCTCGATCCATATTCCATTCCCCTGGACGGTAAATTTCACGTTGCAGAGGGTTATCTGTTTCAACAAGACGCCCACTGGGCCTGGTTCGAAAGACTAAGATCCGAAGCACCCGTACATTATTGTGAGGAAAGCGAATTCGGACCTTATTGGTCGGTGACCAAGTACCAGGACATCATGCATGTCGATACCAACCACGATATCTTCTCATCTGAAGGCGGTATTACCATCGTGGAGCAGGACGAGGACTTCCCTCTGCCAATGTTTATCGCGATGGACCCGCCAGTGCACGACATTCAACGAAAAACAGTCAGCCCCGTGGTTGCACCGATGAATCTGGCCCGAATGGAAGGTCTGATCAGGGAACGGGTCTGTAGTATCTTAGACAGCCTGCCAGTCGGTGAAGAATTCAACTGGGTGGAGAAGGTTTCCATTGAACTCACTACGCAAATGCTCGCAACCCTTTTTGATTTTCCTTTCGAAGAGCGTTCAAAACTGACCCGATGGTCAGATGTTGCTACCGCAAACGAAGAAACAGATATCGTCGAGTCAGAAGACCAGCGGCGTGCCGAACTCATGGAATGCCTGGAATTCTTCACAGGTCTCTGGAAAGACAGAGTAGGGAAACCGGGCGATGACCTGATTTCAATGCTGGCAAACGGTGAAGCGACGAAGGATATGCTGGACCGCCCTGCGGAGTATCTGGGTAACCTGATTCTTCTGATTGTAGGCGGGAACGATACTACTCGAAATTCGCTGACAGGAGGCGTTCTGGCACTCAATAAGTTTCCCGATCAATATGACAAATTGCGTAACAATCATGCCCTGGTAAGCAGCATGGTGCCGGAAATTATCCGTTGGCAAACACCGCTCGCCCATATGCGACGCCGAGCTTTGAAAGATACCGTCCTCAACGGCCAACACATCAAAGCCGGTGACAAGGTTGTGATGTGGTATGTATCTGGTAACCGGGATGAAGAGGTCATCGAACGACCAAATGACTTCATCATTGATCGGAAAAGACCGCGCCAGCATCTCTCATTCGGTTTTGGTATTCATCGTTGTATGGGTAATCGGCTTGGCGAAATGCAACTGCGCATCGCGTGGGAAGAAATACTCAAGAGATTCAAAAACGTCGAAGTTGTTGGCGAGCCCCAACGAGTGTTATCTGCTTTTGTTAAAGGCTATACGCATTTGCCTGTGAAACTTCATGTCTGAGTATTGCAGAGCTCAGGTCGCGTGAAGCATAAACCAACTGCTATAAAAGAGAATCGTCTGTAATTTTCTGCTGAGTCAGGTAACTCTTAACTATGAGCCGCCTGACTGACGTAATGGGGCTTCAATAAGGTGATTCTAAGGCGTTGATCCGCCAGATACGTTGGGGTTCTTATCAGCTTTCAATGATCTGACTTACACGTCGAACAACATCGCCCGAGCTAAAGGGCTTGCGTAGTATTTTGTGACCACTGTGGTTTGCAAAACCTATTCTGGAGTCCTCACCGGAATAGCCAGTCATGAATAATACATCAGCCTCCGGATTCACCTCGCGCATTAAGGACATTGCATCCCGACCACCCATTTTAGGCATCACGATATCCATTAGTACAAGGTCTATATCCTTCCATTCTTTCTTGTATGTTGAAACAGCTTCCTCGCCATCCCGCGCTTCTTTAACATTGAACCCACTTGATTGAAGGATTTCCACCACCAGTTGACGAACCTGTTGCTGATCTTCCACAACAAGAACTGTTCCACTATGACTGTCGTCCGGCACAACTTCTTCTGCATGCGAGTCGACCACTGAAAGATGAGTTTTCGGGATGAACACTTTGACTGTCGTACCCCTGTTGGGCTGACTGACAATATCCAGAAAGCCATTATGCTGCTGAACGATTGAATAGGTCAGCGCCAGGCCCAATCCTGTGCCTTCGCCAAATGGCTTGGTTGAAAAGAAGGGTTCCAGAATCTTCTGCCTGACATCCGGCGTCATTCCCACACCCGTATCTGACACGGTTATGCAGGCAAACGATCCAACGCCAGTCTTAACCGCCCGGCTGTCTTCTCTTCCCACCAGGTACTCACTGGAGGAAATTTTTAACAATCCACCTTCCGGCATCGCATCGGATGAATTGATACACAGGTTCACAATGACCCTTTCGAGTTCGCTAACTTCACCAAGAATGTTGGGTACCGATTTCAGATCAATAGAAATATCAATATTTTCCGCAACCAATCGACGAATCATCGGATTAATTCGGGAGATGATCTCGTTTATATTGACGGGAACCGGCGCCATTGGTTGCTGTTTACTGAACGTAAGCAGTTGTTTAACCAGATCGGAAGCCCTGCCTGCAGCCCCTGAAATTTCAGAAAGGTAGGTGCCAACATTGTTATCTTCGGGTAGGCTGCTCCTGGCAAGATCGGCGAAACCCAGCACCGTTGTGAGCATATTATTGAAATCGTGGGCAATGCCTCCGGCTAACTGGCCCAAAGACTCCAGGTGCCTGGACTGCGACAACTCACTCTGAAGGACTTGTTTCTCAAATTCTGCATTCTTACGCCTGCTTATGTCCCGTGTAATTCCGGAGAATCCTGTAAGCATCCCCTCTTCACTGTAAATCGGCGCGATGTGAATATCGGCCCAGAATTCGCTGCCATCCTTTCGCTCAACAAGTACTTCATGAATGCTGGGTTTCAATAAATTATTGCTGTTTTTCCAGGTTTGATGTGCCTGTGCTATCTGTTCAATTTCAGTCTCAGACAAGCTGGTGGAAACGAGATCAATCATTGTCAGAGATAAAACCTCCTCGATCTCGTAGCCAAATACCTTTTTTACAGCGGGCGATACATAGGTAAACTGGTCATCTTTGTCTGCTATCCAAAGTACATCCTCTATCGTGTTCTCAAGAATCTTGTATTGTTTCTCAAGACCTGAGATCCTCGACTGAGCTTGCTTCAACTGATCGTTCTCCCATTCCAGTTCGCGGCTCTTGGAAATAAGCTCATCGTGGGACTTTCGCAGTTCAATTGCAGAATAATAAAGATCTCCCGGTTTCTTAATCAAAGAAATGATTTGCCCCAGCAGGGTTCTTCGATCAGGAAATTCAATGATATATTCCGCGCCTCGGTCCAGGTAGGTCACCTGGACGTCGCATTTTTCACAACCCATCGATGTGGACATACCAATAAACTGCCCCTCAAAGATCTGGAACAAGGTGGGACACGGTGCCAATGGTTCATTCACTGTCATCTTCAGATGGAGAATCTGGCTACCTTCTTCTACCACGGTTACCGTAATCGGATAGAGTCTGGGTACCAGCCCTGTTGCGAACCATCGGTATTGGGATTTCGGGTCGAAAACCAGCCTGCTGATCGATGCATATAAACGGAATATTGGGTACTCAAACGTGCGTTGACTCATCTCTATCAATTGATCTATCGAGAAGAGAGACGTGACATTCGTCGCCAGCACGCAGAATGAATTCCATTCGATATAATTATTTCGATCCCTCAGATAGGCTTCATCGTAAGACATGCCGACAAGCAAACGCCCTACATCAATATCATGTTCTCGACAGATATCGAATGCCCAGCCAATCAATCGGCAGGATACCGTATTGTTGCCTTCACTGGCTTCGGATGGTAATTCTGTCAACATGACCTCCCTGGGTCAGTAATTGAGCTGCCGGGATCATCCCGGTTCAAGACAGCAATCCAACCACCTTCCGGAAAAGGAAAGTCATTGGGAGTATTCAGAGCAAAGCTGTGTCATGACTCAATATACGGACCGCGTAGGGTAACAAATGGGGAGAGGTGAATGCCACCTTACAAGCTAATCCGTACAATGAAAGATCTGAGAATCAGACGCCTGTCCTGATGGGGAAACTACCGTCATCAATTATCCGATGCCAACTGATCATTCAGGGGGAAATGAAATAAAAGAATCGCACCCGGGGCGGGCGGTGAATAAGAGTAAAGGCATTCAGCAGGTGATCACGTGCCACACGACGTCGGTATCAGTTTTGAATCAGGTTACCGCTGTCCGCTATAGAACTGAATTCAGCTCGCTGTAGACAAAGGCGATAACCTGATCATCCCCGGCAGGATTGTGATCTTACGGGCAGCTTATCCCAAATTCTTGGAAGACATCCGAATCTACACCTGCTGGTATTGCGCCACAAATGCAATCAACAGCGGCTTGTTGCTGGCCTGGTACCACACTATCTGATGGCAGGGAAAACAAACTCGGATGCACGGTGGACATCGGGATCGAAACGAAATTAGTCACAGTCGTCGTCCCCATAATGCCAAGACCATCAGCGATCCGGCGCTTCTTGCTCTTTTTTGACTTATCTGACTTGCCTGATTTGCCTGATTTGGCTTTACCCAGCGCTTTAATCGGTACTGAAACAATTTCAGCATAACCCCTGTTGACCGGCAGAAAGTTAAGATCAAGCTGAACTGCACCATGAGGTGCCAGTGCCCTGACAAGGCAATCCTGATATTTTCCGGCGACACCGTCAGCGATATTATCGAATCCGTCGCCAGACTGGTTATCCCGTTCATACAGAATTGCGGCAGAAACCTGTGCTACCGGTGTCGGATTAAATATTTTGAGGGGCGTGCTACCCTTGACGGTGATATTACCCGCCAGATACTGACTCACACCGTATAGAACGTGATGTTCAGAGAGTTTCTTGAACGCCTGATCAGCAGACGCCACTGTGGTCCCAATCGTAAAAAGTGCCGTTCCAATGGCTATATATCCTGTTATTTGTCGCAAAATCTTCATATGCAACCCCGGTTTGCCTGTTTATTGTCGAGGTATACTGCGCCGCCTGACTGAATAATTCAATCGTATTCCGACTATTGGTTATGCCGTGCACAGCCAGTAAAAACGGCAAAAAGAGGATTGCATTGAGTCATTAACCTTGTAAAGATAATTGTGAGGATTGTTTGTGATGAAGACAAATAACAGAGCAAGGTTTGAATCGATCGCCATACTGGCAGATAAAGACATCCAATTGGATGAAGCCGCGCTTGTGATCGCCTCTGAAACCCAGGAAGAGCTCGATGTCGATTATTTTCTCCACAGTCTCGATAATCTCGCCAGGAAGTTTGAAACTGCCTTTGACAGCAATACAGAATTTGGAATCTCAGTTGCAAGTCTTATCGATTTTATCCACGAGGCAGAAGGCTTTCGAGGTAACGAAAGAGATAATTTTGACCCCCGAGACTGCTACCTCAACAGGGTCATAGAAACCCGCCAGGGAATGGCAATCAGCCTTGCGCTTATTCATATAACGCTTGGTCATCGATTAAATATCCCCGTGAAAGGGATCAATTTCCCCGGTCATTTTCTGGTGAGATACGGAGAAGAACCACATCTGATTATCGATCCGTTTTCCGGCAGGATCCTAAGTGAACCGGATTGCGCAACGCTGCTGAAACAAATCGCAGGTCCAAAAGCAGTTCTTCAACCGCGATACTTCGACATCGCGACAAACAAGGACATCCTCGTACGTATTCTCGAAAATCTGAAGAAAATTTTCTGGCAGAAAAAAGCGTGGGATGAGAGCAAGTCATGTATTGAACGCCAGATGCTACTACATCCGGATCACGAAGGATTTTCAGTTCAACTGGGTGCAGTATACGAGATGCAGGGTAACCGTCTTCTTGCGCAGCATACCTATACGACCTTGCTTCAGAATAGCGAAGATGAACACTGGCGAAATATGGCCAGCAAACGATTGCTCGCTATGCAGGGCAGCAGCCCAACCATTCATTAATTTATTCTCAAGATTTCGCAATGAAATCAGTTTTCATGGTAGCTTAAATAAACAGCCGCATCAGACACGGGAACCTGAAGGTCCCCGGAACCAGTATCATTCAAATACGACCTTGTAGTGCTCGACCTCCGGGAATGGGTCATAGTAATGATGCAGCAAGTTGCGCCACTCCTCGTATTCAGCCGAGCCTCGAAATCCTTCTGTATGATCTTCGAGGGTCTGCCAATTGACCAGGAGAAGGTAGCGATTCTCATTTTCGAGACATCTCTGTAGCTGGTGTGATACATAACCCCGCATGCTCGAAATAATCACCTGGGCTTTATCGAAAGCCTTCTCAAAATCTTCTGTTTGACCTGACCTGACGTCCAGAACAGCTACTTCAAGAATCATCACGACACCGATTTAGTGTGTACCTGAACGCCCAGAAATGATCCAGGGAGATATACTCCTGTTCTGCTGCAACTGGAGCGGTCATTACCAGAAGTTCTTTTTCAGTCGGGAAATTCTTCAATACTCTGTGACTAGAGCCATCATCGAGTATTCTGTTTTGAAAGGTATTTCCAAAGTCATCCTCATCAATGATAGGTATGCGAACCTGTTGCGCCGGTGTATTGTCAATAAAAACGACTGTCGCTCCTTCTTTCAGTCGTTGGTGGACCAAACTTAAAAAGCTGCCTAGTCTCTGTTTGGGGATATGTGACAGCCATAACCCTGAAAAGAGTCCATTGAACTTTCCCGGCACATCTGCCAGATCAAAAGCATCAATCACCAATGTATCTATCGCTGACTTCAATCTTCGCTGGTTAATAAGATTGAGCGTTTCCTGATTTATATCTGTCGCCAACAATGAATTTGCTGTCTCGACAATGAACTGAGACCAGTAACCTGTACCTGCTGCCACCTCAAGCACATCAAGCCCCGATAATTGCGCTGGAATATAGCCTTCAAGAAATCTCAGATCCTGCTGCCTTTCCGGGTAGGTATAGACCCGGTCATAAGCCTGTGCCCGGTTCTTATAATATTCTTTCATTGTCCGTTCACCTGATTCAGCAATAATTTCTTGAGGCATGATTTCACACGCCCATTGCTGCTAACAACAGCTTTGTGGTTCAGTGAACTATTCAAAAAAATGCGGCACCTTTGTGACCAGCCATTTTACAATTTCGCGATTAACCTCGGCGGGTTTTTCCTGCGCCATCCAGTGTCCAGAATCAATTATGACTTCTTTCAGATCGGTACACTCATCCCGCATGGGCTCCGTCAGTCTCGATGTAATGGATTCACAGGTGTAATCATAGCTCGCTGCCAGAAATAACGACGGCAGATCAATCTGCCCGCCATTTACTACTTTTTCATGAAAGCTGCTATTTGCTCTATGGTTCATATACCAGGAATTAGGACCAAAAAAACCGTTCTCTTTGAGGTGATCTGCATAGATAACCAGCTCAGCCTCGCTAATGACATCATCATCTCTTGGCAGTTCTGGTGCTTCCGGCAATCCACCAAACCAACCCCCGTCTGATCGCGTCATTGCAGTTCCTGCAGGTTGCCCTACTCCTTCAGGATTTCCCTTTCGAAACAGTAGCTGTGCCATATTGTAGGGGTTAGCGTCCATCTGCTCGGTTGCTTTTGCAAAATTTTCCTCGTAGAAACACATATACTCCCATTGTGCTGCGGGATATTCATCAACTGGATATACACGCCTGTCTGCGAGTTCAATGATGGCATCGAGGCCTCTTTCAATAGTTGAATACGGCACACAAAGGCTTGCAACAGCGAAGCACCTGTCAGGATGATGACTCGCCATGTTCCAGGCGACGGGGCTTCCCCAGTCATGTCCAATCCAGACAGCTTTCTCACGATCAAGACTGTCAATCAACTCCAACATATCAAGGTTGGTCTGCTCCAGTGCATAGTCTTCGTGCCTATCGTAAACTGAAGATCGGCCATAGCCCCTCATATCCGGTGCAATGCATCGAGCGCCCATTGCAGCAAAAAAGGACAGTTGATGCCGCCAGCTCAGTGATAATTCCGGCCAGCCATGCGTGAAAATCATTAATGGCCCACTCTCAGGTCCGGCTGCAAGGTAGAATGAGCTATGCCTGTCTGTTTCCAGTTTGTGTTCTGTTACAGCAATGCCTGTCATATTATTAAATCCTCAGACGCTTCAAGTGTCTCTTTCCTAACCCTTTTTAAAGTCGTTAGATATGCTTCATCGTCAAGCCTGCCAAGCTTAATTGCCTCCTGGCTTGCATGGTATTTTGCGTCCCTGTACTGATCTACAACGATATCCAGAAAACCCGCCTCAAGCGCTCTTTCAGGAGAATACATACGCGACAATACAGTCGCCGCAAACAGATCCCTTTTGTTCAGCCTGTCCCTCGCCAGAAGGATAGTGATTTCCGGTAACGACATGCCACTGGCGACATCCGAAAATCCAATTCTGCCGTTGTTTTTAACGCCTACCCGGTAATCTGCAACAAGTAATATCATCGCACCAACCGCGGCCGCATGACCTGCACAGAGACAAATCACTCTTAACCTTGATTTATAAAGAGTTCGCAGCAGCTTTATAGTGTCATTGCGCATCCGATCAGCTTCTTCTCCTCCATCGAGGAGAACGGATGTATCGAGACCCGCGCAAAAGGATTTACCATTGCCTTCTATGAGCAGACTGCTGACTTGCTTGTCGGCATCCATAGCTTCGACTATCTGCAGAACGCCTGACACGATCTCCGGTGTCATGATATTGAGACCACCATCATCGAAATGCAGATGTGCGACAGAATCGTCTATTTTTGTGGATATGGGCAACATGCTAAT
>CAZJRI010000052.1:26363-31158 GCA_964548025.1 uncultured Pseudomonadales bacterium | reverse complement strand
GAGAAAGCGCATGCATGGTCTTTCATCGAAGCGCTGGAAAGTGGGCTTGAAACTACGGTAGGCGACGATGGTGTTTTGCTATCAGGCGGGCAGAGACAGCGACTGGCTATCGCCAGAGCATTTCTGAAAGATGCCCCTGTTCTGATACTTGATGAGGCAACATCCGCCCTTGATTCGGAGTCCGAGCGCTATATCCAGTCAGCACTTGAAGCAGTAACCAGGGGCAGGACAACTATTGTTATAGCGCACCGATTATCCACCATCGAAAATGCGAATCGCATTCTTGTTCTGGATCAGGGTGAAATCGTTGAGCAGGGTACACACTCGGAACTCATCCAAAAAGGTGACTACTATGCTGCCCTGCATAGCCACCAGCAGGACTCCGATTCACCACTTCTAAAGGTTGCGACCAGGCCTGAATTCATGCCTGTCACAACTGGTGACGATTCAACTTCACACTGGTTTTCGCAGGACTTCAATCCCCTTGTAAAAGCCTGGTATGCCGATAGCAACTGGGTTAAGTTGTTAGCGCCGCTATCAGTTGTCTATTCGGCTATCGCGAGGATCAGAAAAAACCGTGCTGAACCATGGCAAGCACCTGTCCCGGTTATCGTCGTCGGAAATATCAATATTGGCGGCACCGGTAAAACACCTCTCGTGGCCTGGTTTGCGCAAGAACTCAGATCTCTTGGGTACAACCCCGGTATCGCCAGCAGAGGTTATGGCGCCACGGCTTCAAATTATCCTGTTGAAGTTACGCCGTTAAGCGATCCGGCTGTAGTAGGGGATGAAGCAGTGATGCTTGTGAGAAGAACAGAATGCCCGATGGTGGTTGATCCTGACAGGGTTTCGGCGGTTCGTCTGCTGCTTGAGGTTTATGATTGCGATCTGATTCTAAGTGATGATGGACTACAGCACTATGCACTCGGTAGAGATGTTGAGATTGCGGTTGTCGATGGAAAGAAAGGGTTGGGCAACGGTATGTGTCTACCGGCCGGTCCGCTACGAGAACCATCGAAAAGGCTGGAAGAAGTTGATTTTGTCGTGGTGAATGGAGAAGACGAAACCAATCTACCTCATGAATATACCCGGATGGATATTGAGAACAGGGGGTTGTTCAGTGTTATAGGTGATCAGGAAAAGACTGATGAGCTAACAAGTGAGGTCGTGCATGCTGTCGCTGGAATTGGCAACCCCGACAGGTTTTTTGAGAGTTTGAGATCCCTTGGATACAGACTGATAGAACATCGATTCAATGATCATCACCGATTTGAACTGACCGATCTCAGTTTCGGAGATAGTCTACCGGTAGTGATGACTGAGAAAGATGCCGTAAAGTGCCGATTGTTGAATCCTGGATTAATCCATGAGAACTTCTGGTACTTGAGCATTGACGCTGAGATGCCAGATGGTTTCCTTTCATCTGTGCTGGACCTGACAGGGCCAATTGGCAGCGATTTGAATGCGAAGAAGGCTGACCCCGAAAAGAAAGAAGCAGTTGGAAACTAACTTCAGGTTTTATATAGAGATGAGGTATAAGCGTGTCCATTGATAATAAATTGTTAGCGATATTGGTTTGTCCACTCTGCAAAGGCAACCTTGAATTCAAGAGAGAAGACAATGAACTCTGGTGTCGCGCTGATGGATTAGCCTACCCGATCAAAGATGATATTCCGGTTATGCTTGATACTGAAGCAAGACAACTGACAACCGATGAGAAATTGGATAGTTAGTGTCTTATACAGTCATTATTCCGGCAAGGTATGACTCTCAACGCCTGCCAGGAAAGGCGCTTATTGACGTGGTCGGAAAGCCGATGATCCAGAGAGTCTACGAGCAGGCAAGCAAGAGTGAAGCAGAGCGAATAATAGTTGCAACGGACGACGAAAGGATCGCAATGGTCGTCGAGTCTTTTGGTGGCGATTTCAGAATGACATCAGTGGATCATGCTTCAGGGACGGATAGAATTCAGGAGGTTGTGGCAAGCGAAAATATGGAACCCGGGGCAGTTGTTGTCAATGTACAGGGTGATGAACCGCTGATTCCACCAGGAGTTATCAATCAGGTTGCCAGGAATCTACTGAACTACAAGGTGCCGATGGCTACACTTTATGAACCGATTGTTGAATTGTCAGATGTATTTGATCCTAATATTGTGAAGGTGGTGACTGACAGCAACGATCTGGCGCTTTATTTTAGTCGCGCTCCGATTCCCTGGGATCGTGACAGTTTCCCAGACGAAGCTGACAAATCAGAAACTCAATATAAGCGTCATATAGGAATCTATGCCTACACAGCAGATCTGTTAAACAGATTTGTTGCCTGGCCAGTCGATAACATTGAGCAAACAGAAAAACTGGAACAGCTTCGAGTAATGAGGCAGGGACTGAAGATTCATGTAGATCAGGCTTGTGAAGAAATACCGCCTGGCATCGATACAGAGAAAGATCTTTCAAGAACGCGATCTTTGTTAGAACAATAAGCGAAATGCATGAATAAACCCGGGCTGCTGTATCCAGCACCGGGTCATTCGATGTCTTACTTGGGCTGCATTCGAATACCACTATCGAGCCGAATCGTTTCGCCGTTTATATAGTTACATGTCACGATATAGGCGGCCGTCTGGGCAAATTCTTCTGGTTGTCCCAGTCGTTTAGGAAATTGCGTCATCTCTATCAGCGGTTCGCGAACTTGCGGCGGAGCAAACTCCATCATGGGTGTTTCGAAAATACCCGGTGCGATGGTTGCGATCCGAATTCCCTGTTTTACAAGATCTCTTGCAATCGGCAGAGCCATACTGGCGACACCGCCCTTACTTGCACTGTAAGCAGCCTGTCCAATCTGACCGTCAAATGCAGCAACTGATGCCACATTGACAATAACGCCGCGTTCTCCATCGTCGGTCACTGGTTCGTTTCGCGCCATTACTTCACTACAAAGGCGCAATACATTAAATGTGCCGACGAGGTTAACTCTTAGTACAAACTCGAAATTAGCAAGGGGCATAGGACCTTCCTTACCGAGTGTTCGTCCCGCTGCGCCGATACCGGCACTATTGATGTTGATGTGGATCCCGCCGAAGGCATTAACTGTCTTTTCAATGGCTGCCTTCACGTCATCCTCATCTGCAACATCTCCTGCCGCGAAAATAGCTTTTTCGCCTAACGAAGCTGCAGCCTTTTCGGCATTTTCAGCATTGAGGTCGAATACGCATACACTGGCGCCAGCGTTCACAAAATTTCTTGCAGTCGCAAGTCCAAGACCTGATGCGCCACCTGTTATAAAAGCTACTTTATTTTCTAAGTCCATACATCCTCATTCATGTTGGTATTTAATAGATTGATCCATTATACCTTGTGCTTGAACGAGTGTATTAGTTTGGACAGTGCCTCCGTTATACTTGCTTATCAACTTTAATGGATCGATTGAAAATTGCTCCTGGAAATCAGAGAGAATGAATCACTTGAGCCGAATAATACGTTAGGTCTCAAAGCGAGCGCATCACTATTTTGTAGGGTAGATACTCCCGAAATGCTTGGAGAGGCGCTAGCCTACGCCAGAGAAAAATCTCTACCGGTATTTATCCTGGGCGGAGGTAGTAATGTCGTTTTTTCGGGAGATTATGCCGGACTTGTGATCGCGATTGATATCAAAGGGATCAGATTTGACGGCTGTAGAGTGACAGCAATGGCGGGCGAAGTCTGGCACGACTTTGTAACCTCGACTCTGGTTCATGGTCTTTCTGGTTTAGAGAATCTTTCTATGATTCCGGGTCTCGTCGGGGCTGCACCTATTCAGAATATTGGTGCATATGGTGTAGAGCTGGCAGAGCGATTAACTGAAGTGACTGTGATGGACCGTGGAAGTGGCAAGCTATCCATTCTTGGTAAAAAGGATTGTGAATTCGGGTACCGGGATAGCGTTTTCAAGCACCGCCTTGAAAATAGAAAAGTCGTTGTTTCAATAACGCTGGAACTGGACCGCGACTTTGTCCCAAGACTCGAATATGCAGATCTTGCTGAATACTTTGCTGATAAAGATATGAAGGTCCCAATCACTCCTTTGGAAGTAGCGAGTGCAGTGATTCAGATTCGGTTAAACAAGTTGCCCGATCCCGGAAGGATTGGCAATGTAGGCAGTTTCTTCAAAAACCCCGTAGTGTCTCCAGAGAAGCGTAATGCTTTGATAGATAAATACCCGGTGCTTACTTCAACAAGCCAGTCAGACGGCAAATTCAAACTTTCAGCAGCGTCGCTCATTGATATGGCTGATCTAAAAAATACAAGTGTTGGCGGTGCATCTGTGTCTGCCCGGCATGCACTGGTTCTGATCAACAATGGCAATGCCAGTGGAAGTGATGTGATTGCACTCGCCGAACTGGTCAGAGCGGAAGTTAGAAACCGGTTCGATCTGGAACTGGAAATCGAACCGGTTATTGTTGAGTAAAATGAATTTCCTATTCAGTGAAATCCATCAACCTTGTTTTGACTCGGCCTGTATTGAACTATCGACGGATTCCGATTGTTGGGTATCTTCATCCCTGGATTCAACTGCCTCTTGATCGTTAGCACCCGTTGATTCATCTGCTGATATTTGATCAGCCGAGGAGTCGACCCCGGTATCTTGGCCATCACTCAGAGTGGCTTCACGATGTTCATCAGATATTTGATTTTCAGGCTGATCAGTGTTGTTCAGCGAATTAACGCTTTCATCGGTAGCACGGGTAGTGCTGTCTACTGGCTCAAGGCTGTCTACTGGCTCAGGGCTGTCTACTGGCTCAAGGCTGTCTACTGGC
>CAZJRI010000052.1:0-26304 GCA_964548025.1 uncultured Pseudomonadales bacterium | reverse complement strand
CAGCGCTGTTATCGACGTTTAAACCTGTCGTCTCCTGTTTGACCTGAGGGTCGATCCTGGGATCGTTTGCGGCTCTACCCCACGTACTTGGATGCAATGCACCTATATCTCTGTCAACCGCAACCAGTGCAGGTGACCTTTCAACTTCCTCAACGATCATGAGTACTGGTTGTTGTGGGGCCGCTTTCGGCATTGCTCGTGGATCATTTGCAGCTCTGCCACGAAGAGAAGGGTGTTGCTTTTCCTCTACAGCCTCGTCGTCGTTAACAGTAGCAGTCGATTCCACCTTTTCTGCCTCAGGACGCTTTTTATGAGGGACTTCTGCTGAAACCTGATCTTTGGTCTCGACAGTAGTGGCCGTTTCAGTTTTATCCTGTTTTACAACATCCCTGTCGTTTTTGGCTGATGCCTTCTTATCGTCTACAACGGCTGCTTCGGCTGATTCTCTTTCTGTTCGTTCTTCAGCCGCAGGGCGCTGATTTTTTCGCTGGTCACCATTCTTCTTGCCACTTGCTCTCTGCTGATTCTGTTCAACATTCTGATCCTCGGTAGCCTCAGTTTTATTCTGGCTCCTTCTTCGTTGTTGACCTCGCTTTCGATTTCCCTGGTTGCGCTTGTCATCACCCTTGTTTGATTTCTCACTTGCAGGCCTTTTTGATTTTGCATTTGAGTCATTCGACTTATTACCAGATTCCTGATTCTTGTCGTTCTGACCTCGTCGATTTCTTTCCTGCTGTCGCTTCCGGTTATTTCTGTTTCCACCGGTGCGATTCTGATCCGAAGATTTCTTTGCGGGTTTTGCTTTTGCTTTGGGCTTTTGAACCTTCTCTTCCTCTTTAGGCGCAAACAGGCCACCCAGCAATTTCCCCAGAAACCCTGGTTTCTTGTCCTTGGGCTCAGGTTCTGCTTCTGCTTTTGCTTTTGCTTTTACCTCCGGTGCTGGTGGTGGAGCTTGTGGCTGGACAGCTCTGACCACGGCTTCTTCGATTGGTTGGGCTTTCGCTGCTGGCTCAGGGGCGGTGCTTTCCTCGTCAATGGTAAGTTCGTAACTGACTTCACTGCCTTCCTCGTCGGTTGATCTTATTCTCTCAACCCGGTAGTGGGGAGTTTCCATCTCTGGAGAAGGAACGACGACAACCCTCACACTGTTTCTTTCTTCGATTTCACTCAGTCCAACTCTCTTTTCATTAAGCAGAAAAGAGGCCACAGTAACAGGGAGAAAAGCCCTGATTTCGCTGCTTGTATCTTTCAGCGCTTCTTCTTCGACCAGACGCATGACAGCCAACGCTGAAGATTCAACGTCCCGAATCGAGCCCAATCCACTGCAACGAGGGCAAACAATGCCGCTGGTTTCACCGAGAGATGGCCGAAGACGTTGGCGGGACATTTCCAACAGTCCAAATCGCGAGATCCGACCTACTTGAACCCTGGCCCTGTCAATTTGTAGCGAATCACGCATGCGGTTTTCAACGGCTCTCTGGTTCTTTGGAGAATTCATGTCGATATAATCAATAACCACCAGACCGCCAATGTCTCTGAGTCGCAACTGTCTGCCAATCTCATCGGCTGCTTCAAGGTTGGTATTCACAGCAGTATCTTCGATATCACTCCCACGTGTGGCGCGGGCCGAATTTATATCGATCGATACCAGTGCTTCGGTTGGATCGATGACAATGGAACCGCCGGACGGTAAACGCACTTCTCGCTGGAAGGCTGATTCAATCTGGCCTTCAATCTGATAGCGATTAAAGAGCGGCACGTCGCTCTCATATTTCTTGATACGGTTCTTGAATTGAGGCATGACCTGGTTGACGAACTGGGTAGCCTGCTCAAACGCCTCATCGGTGTCGATCAGTATCTCGCCGATATCTTCACGCAGGTAGTCTCGTACGGCGCGGATTATGACGTTGCTCTCCTGGTAAATGAGGAAAGGGGCTTTTCTTTCGGTTGCCGCAGTATCGATCGATTCAGACAGATGCAAGAGGTAATCCAGGTCCCACTGCAGTTCCTCGGTGCTTTTGCCGACACCGGCTGTCCGAACGATGATTCCCATATCTTTCGGAATATCCAGCTTGGCCATGGCGGCTTTAAGTTCGTCACGTTCCTCACCTTCAATCCTGCGAGAAATTCCACCAGCCCTTGGGTTATTTGGCATGAGTACGAGATATCGTCCTGCCAAGCTGCAGAAGGTGGTGAGAGCTGCACCTTTGTTTCCACGCTCTTCCTTTTCAACCTGTATGACAATTTCAGTGCCTTCCTTGATCACCTGGGCAATGTTAATTCTGCCCTTGATTCTGGAGGGAGGAATAGAGAAATACTCTCTTGCAATTTCTTTAAGGGGGAGGAATCCGTGACGATTGGCGCCAAAATCAACAAATGCAGCCTCAAGGCTTGGTTCAACCCTGGTAATCCGTGCTTTGTATATGTTGGCTTTTTTCTGTTCTCTTGCCCGGCTTTCGATATCCAGGTCGTATAGTCTTTGCCCATCTACAAGGGCGACTCGCAACTCCTCTTCATGAGTTGCATTGATTAACATTCTTTTCATTACGATATCACTTCTGTGACCGATCAATGGGTCGGGCTTTGGATATCGCCAAATCTATGTTTTGCCGGTCAGCAGAGCTGACTTCTGTAAATTACAAAATTTCTCTTAAAACTTACTATTTTGTCAGTCAACAGCTTTGATTCACGTACTGTGTTCTTAAAAAAGGCATCCCGGTATGGAGGGGGAGATGGTTATTGCCTTTCTTCGCGGTATTCCGCTTTTATATTCTCATTTCAGAGATTTTCGTATTAGAATTATTCTGTTCGACCAATAAACTGATTTGGCTTATTCCATCGCGCTCAACAGATCGCGGTTAAAATTATTTCCAGCGTTTCTTCAGGCACTAACCCGTCAATTTGTTCGGATCTCATGCAATGATTCGTTGGAACTGTATAAATTCAATTGTGAGATAATATCTCGTTGCCTGCGCTCTTATTGCAGGGTATTAACGCGTTGAGATAATGACAAAACAGTTCCTTATACTGTGATGGCAATTGACTCAAATGAGGTTTTTATAAACCTTCCTTTGAAACCGGCTAAAAAATCGGTTCTGCGTTCTCGTTAATGATAGCAATAATTACTGGGTGCTTCAAAGAGCACTTTCTATGGGACTAGACTAGTGGACGATACGGGTAATCCGGCTAACTCAGTACGATTCGTTGAGGTGGATGAAGCTTCTGAAGGTCAGAGGATTGACAATTTCCTTATTAAAATTCTCAAAGGTGTACCAAAATCAAGGATTTACCGGTGTCTCAGACGGGGTGAAGTAAGAGTCAATGGCGGGCGCATCAAAGCCAGTACGAAGTTGAATCTTGGTGACAAAGTAAGAATTCCACCCATTCGAGTGAGTTCAGCCACTACTGTTAAAGCATCCGGTAATTTATTAGAAATCATAAATAATTCAATTGTTTATGAGGATGATCGGATACTGGTTCTCAATAAACCATCAGGCCTGGCAGTTCATGGTGGTAGCGGCGTTTCTTTGGGGGTGATTGAGATTATCAGGCAATTACGGCCAAAGGCAAAATCACTGGAACTGGTGCATCGTCTCGACAAAGATACGTCGGGATGTCTGATGATCTCGAAAAAAACCAGTTATATGAAGAGGTTACAGAAACTACTTAGCAACAAATCAGCATTTGGAAAGCACTACAGCGCGGTGGTCCACGGTTGCTGGCCCAAAAGAAAACAGCACATAGATCTGCCGTTAAAGAAAAATGTACTCGCCAGTGGTGAACGTATCAGCAGCGTGGCAACTGACGGCAAACCTTCAGTTACCGAGGTCAGTGTTGTCAGACAAACCAGTGACTACAGCCTCCTCGATATCCGCCCACTCACCGGGCGGACTCATCAAATCAGAGTACATTGCCAGTATATTGGCTATCCCATTGTCGGAGATGAGAAGTACGGTTTAGAAGAATTGGATCGAAATTTACGCAAACAGGGGTATCGTCGGCTGATGCTACACGCCAGTCGTCTTGAAATTCCCGAGACCTCTGCAGGTGAACCTGCAATAAGTGTAAGTGCCGAGGTTGACGAAGCATTTTCTAAAATGATTAAAAACCTTTTAAAATAATAAGATAAAGCTGAAAATTAATGTTAATTCCATGAAAGTATAACGTTGAATTTCAGTTGATTTAACATATCAACCAACATGATAAGTGGTAAGCCATAGAGGGTATTTATATCATTGCCCTGACTGTCCTCGATGAGGGCGATACCTCTTCCTTCTGCCTTAATGCTCCCGGCGCAGTCAAAAGGCTGTTCTTTATTCAGATAGGAACGGATTTCCTGATCAGTTAGCTGTCGGTATTTAATTAGGAAACTATCCGTACTCTCAACCAGTAGCTCTCCCTTGCCATCCACAAGGCTAATGGCAGTTGTAAAGCTGATCCAATTTCCACTGCATTGTCTCAATTGATCGAATGCCAGATCAAAGTTACCCGGTTTGGGGAATATATCTCCATTCATGTGCGCTACCTGGTCAGAACCAATGACGATGCTGTCATGATCAGATCTATGGTTACGGGATACAGCAATTGCTTTTTCTCTGGCGAGACGCAGGGCACGATCTTCGGGGTATTCGCCACTTACCTGATCTTCTTCGATTAAAGGATCGTACTGCTCAAAATTCAATCCCAGTTGATTCAATAGAGACCGTCGGTACGGGGATGTGGATGCCAATACTAATCGGGGGTACACATGAACCTTCAACTTATCTTATCTTACTGAATTAATATGACTTTTTATGAAATAGTGCAATTTTCTTTTGACACTGTACAGCGGGATGCCTAAGATGCGCCCCTTATGTCAACAGGGTCCCTACCAGCGCACGTTAATTATCGAAAACTTGCACAGGAAAATCATCGATTAGAAGGCATTATACCGCTCCCACAGTTCGAGAGACTTGTTGAAATCCTCGAGTTTGAAGCTGCTGATGTGCAAGCCAGGGCAGAATTTCGAAAGGTAAACAAGCAGAGGGTGTTAATAGTCGGCAAGGCGATAGTAACTGTCTCATCGATTTGCCAAAGCTGCCTTTCGCCTATGGATATGATTTTGACCGCTGAATTGAGACATCTGGTTGTCGAAGATCTGAATACCCTTCAAGCTTTAGCTGAAGATGAAGACGGTCTGATATGTTCGGGTGAGATGATTAAGCTGGTCGATATATTTGAAGATGAGCTAATTCTTGGCATTCCCATGATTTGCAGGCATCAGGATGGGCAGTGTGAGACTACACTGGAGCATGAAAACGACAATTCTGAAATACAACCAGACACGTATAAACCGTTTGCAGCGCTGGCAGACTTGAAGAATGAATAGAAAAGGAGCTGATAATGGCTGTCCAAAAAAGTAAGGTGACCCGTTCAAGACGAGGTCAGCGTCGGTCGCATGATGCACTGCAAAAACCGACCCTATCAGAAGATTCAACAACGGGTGAGACTCATCGCCGCCACCACGTCACCGCAGATGGTTTCTATCGTGGTAATAAGGTCGTACATAATACGGACGATTAAGCTCCATGCGGATTGCCGTCGACGTTATGGGCGGAGACCAGGGGCTCGATGAGATAGTCGCTGCTGGAATTCGTTGTAACACTGAATTCAAGGACGTATCCATCGTCTTCGTTGGCGACGAAGCATCTATAAAAAAAAGTGCGCAAACCGCTCCCCAGCCGATACAAACAGAAATTGTTCATGCAGAACAGGTTGTCACAATGGCGGACAAACCCTCGATAGCGCTGCGCCAGAAGAAAGAGTCGTCAATGTACAAGGCCATAGAATTGGTACGAAGGGGTGAAGTGCAGGCCTGTGTCAGCGCCGGGAATACCGGGGCATTGATGGCCATTGGCCGGCATCTGCTCAGAACCGTACCGGGCGTTGACAGACCAGCAATTATCAAGGCTATTCCTTCTGTAAAAGGACGCTGTTACTTGCTTGACCTGGGTGCCAACATAAATTGCGACGCTGAAAATCTGATCCAGTTTGCAGCTATGGGAAGTCTGATGTGCCAGGTCGTCGAAAATGTGGCATCACCCAGGGTTGGACTACTGAATATCGGTGAGGAAGATATTAAAGGTGAAGATGAGGTTCGAGTCGCCGCAAATCTACTCAAACAATGCAATGAACTCAATTTTATCGGATTTGTTGAGGGTGATGGGATTTATCAGAGCGATGCGGATGTTATTGTTTGTGATGGTTGGGTTGGCAACGTGGCGTTAAAAACCAGCGAAGGCCTGGCAAAATTTGTATCTCAGATGATAGAGCAGGCGTTCACTCAGAATATAGCAGCTAAGACTGCGGGTATGATTGCCAATCCGATTCTCGGGAAGCTGCGCAAAAGACTTCAGCCGGATAATTACAACGGCGCAAGCCTGCTGGGGTTAAACGGTATTGTCGTTAAGAGTCACGGCCGTTCGTCGAAAGAAGGTTTCTATCAGGCGATCCATGAGGCAATCAAAGCAATAAAGCAGGATTTGCCCTCGGTTCTCAACGATCGGGTAAATGGTATTCTGGAAGCGTATCAGTAACAGCATGATTAGCAGAGGTAGGTTCCATGGGTAGTTTGGCATATATATTTCCGGGACAGGGTTCGCAGGCAGTTGGCATGCTTAGGGATATGTCTGAATCTTCGGCAATTATCGGAGAGACCTTTGGCGAGGCATCCGAAGTGCTTGGCTATGATTTATGGAAGCTTGTTCAGGATGACCCGGATGAAAAGCTGGGTCAGACCGAGTTTACCCAGCCCGCTTTGTTAGCTGCGAGTACGGCCTTATTTAGAGTGGCGGTCGATCGAGGCATGAGATTGCCGGAGGTAGTTGCCGGGCACAGCCTGGGTGAGTATTCGGCTTTGGTTGCCGCAGATGTAATCCAGTTTTCAGATGCATTAGCCCTTGTGCAAAAAAGGGGTCAGTTTATGCAGACAGCCGTACCGGTTGGTGAAGGTGGCATGGCTGCAGTGCTGGGATTGGACGACGATGTCGTGATTGAAGTTTGTGAGAATAATTCTACGGAATCAGCCATAGTTCAGGCAGTAAATTTTAATGCACCGGGTCAGGTTGTAATAGCCGGTCACCAGGCTGCCGTGGATAAAGCTGTGGCTGCGTTAAAAGAAGCCGGTGCGAGAAGAGCCATGCCGCTGGCAGTCAGCGCACCATTTCACAGTAAACTCATGCAGCCTGCTGCAGACCGGATGTCGCAGGAATTGGACAGAATTACCTTCAGCAGCCCGAGCGTAAAGATCATTCAGAATGTGAATGCGGAATATGAATCTGATCCCGCGAAGATACGTACCAACCTCGTTAAACAAATGTATAGTGCTGTACTATGGTCATCAATCATCAAGAAAATGTGCGATGATGGACTGCAAATTGCTATAGAATGCGGTCCGGGGAAAGTTCTCTCAGGGTTGAATAAGAGAATTGCCCGGTCGATAACTTCATTGAACATCGACTCAGTAGAAGCGTTAGATGCAGCGCTTGAGGAATTGGCTTCATGAGTCTGAAATCGAAAACTGCGATTGTTACCGGAGCCAGCAGGGGGATTGGCAAGGCGATTGCTACTGAATTTAATGTGCAGGGTGCTTTTGTGATTGGCACTGCGACAACAGAAGCAGGTGCTGAAAGAATCTCAGGGGAGTTGGGTGCCAATGGAGCAGGATTCGTCCTTGATATTGGTAATACCGAATCAATCGAGAACTTTTTTCAGAACATAAAGGAACTGGATACGCCAACGATATTGGTTAACAATGCTGGCATTACCCGTGATAACCTCGCACTCCGCATGAAAGAATCTGAGTGGGATGAAGTTATAAACACCAATCTCAACTCCATTTACCGAATGACAAAGAATTGTTTAAGAGCGATGACTAAGAACCGTTGGGGCAGGGTTATCAATATCAGCTCGGTGGTAGGGAGTATGGGAAACCCTGGTCAGACAAACTACGCCGCAGCGAAAGCGGGAATGGAAGGCTACAGTCGAGCGCTCGCTCGTGAACTGGGGTCGAGAAATATTACCGTAAACAGTATTGCACCAGGATATATAGAGACTGAAATGACGGCAGAACTGCCAGAAGAACAAAAAGCACTATTATTTTCTCAAATCCCCGCTGCAAGGCTCGGAGAAGCGAATGAAGTTGCGGCGCTTGCCGCTTTCCTCGCGAGTGATGCTGCGGCGTATATTAATGGGGAAACCATCCATATTAATGGTGGTATGTATATGGGGTAACCCAAACATCGTGGGGAAATCAGCCCCATATTTTAGCCAGAGTCAAGCCAATAAAGTACTTGATACGTCATCTGGCATTTCATTAAACTAACCTAGCTTAATTGCAACGTGTAGGAGTGAACAACAACATGAGTACGATTGAAGAACGAGTAAGGAAACTGGTCTGCGAACAGTTGGGAGTAAAAGAAGAAGAAGTAACTACTGAAGCTTCGTTTGTAGAAGACCTCGGTGCAGATTCTCTGGATACAGTGGAGCTCGTTATGGCGCTCGAAGAAGAATTTGAAACAGAAATTGCTGACGAAGAAGCCGAGAAGATAACAACGGTTAAAGAAGCAATCGATTATATCGAATCCCACACGTAATAAATTGCAATGAATTTTCAAGCCGCATTTGCCCAAAGCAAATGCGGCTTTTCTGTTTGTGGATACCGGCAAGAATTGATCGAATATTCTTGAGCTGTGCGCCTTGGTAGATATGTCGGCGATCCCAAGGACTCATGTAATAGGAGAAGACGTTGAACAATCGTAGAGTTGTGATTACCGGGATGGGCATGATAAGCCCGTTGGGTGCGTCTATGGCCGATTCATGGGATGGTATAAAAGCGGGA
Organism: uncultured Pseudomonadales bacterium; assembly: GCA_964548025.1. Classification (GTDB taxonomy): domain Bacteria; phylum Pseudomonadota; class Gammaproteobacteria; order Pseudomonadales; family Azotimanducaceae; genus JAHRVQ01. The sequence continues at coordinate 17,426 of CAZJRI010000052.1, read as the reverse complement.
AAGAGCGGAATAGGGCCCATAGATATTTTTGACACAGAGGGATTTCCCGTACGGTTCGGTGGGTCAGTGCCAGACTTTGACATGAAGGAATATCTGTCACCGAAGGAATCCCGACGCATGGATGGTTTCATTCAATTTGGTCTGGTTACAGGTATCCAGGCGATGAATGATTCTGGCCTTGAGGTGACAGATGAAAATCGCCATCGGATAGGCGTTGCGGTTGGCTCAGGTATTGGCGGTATCTCAACGATCGAAGAATGTCATGCCATAGTGGTAAATCGAGGTCCCAGGAAGGTGACACCGTTTTTTGTACCCTCCAGTATTATCAATATGGTCGCAGGGCATCTTTCTATTATGTTTGGTCTGCAGGGACCGAATATTGCGATAACCACTGCCTGTACGACAGGCACTCATAATATAGGCTTTGCTGCCCGGCTTATAGCGGCTGGTGACGCGGATGCGATGTTGGCCGGTGGTGCTGAAAAATCAACCTCACCAACGACGATGGCAGGCTTTGCAGCCATGAAAGCATTGTCCACCAGAAATGACGAACCGGAACTGGCCTCTCGGCCATGGGATAAAGATCGGGATGGATTCGTCCTGAGTGATGGATCGGCAGTGCTGGTTCTTGAAGAATATGAACAGGCAAAGTCACGAGGTGCAAAAATTTACTGTGAGGTGGCTGGATTTGGCATGAGTGCAGACGCCAATCACATGACATCCCCTGCCGAGGACGGGGGTGGTGCCGTGATGTCTATGCAGAATGCACTCAACAATGCGGAGATAGATGCGGCAAGTGTCAACTATATCAATGCCCACGGTACATCAACCCCGTTAGGAGATGTAGCTGAAACAACCGCGATCAAAACAGTAATGGGGAGTGCAACCGGGAAAGTAGCAGTTAGCTCGACGAAATCTATGATTGGTCACTTATTAGGAGCAGCAGGATCTGTAGAAGCGGTGGTTACCGCACTGGCAATTTCAGACGGGGTAGCGCCTCCTACCATCAATCTTGACAGCCCCGGAGAGGGTTGCGATCTTGACTACATACCACACAACGCCAGAGATATGAGAATTGACGTTGCAATATCGAATTCATTTGGATTCGGCGGAACGAATGGCAGTCTGGTATTCAAGAGAATCTAGTAACCAACTAGCTGTCATTTTCATCAACGTGAAAGTCTGCTTGATTCGACTGCCTGAAAGCGGCATATGAAGCACCTGACAAAAATTCTTTTGGTCTCAATCGCCACTCTGATACTCCTCGGCATTTATTGTGACCGTCAATTAACACGAGCGATTAGTGTCTCTGGTGCTGATTACTATGAGATAAAGTCTGGCAATACACTTAACTCGGTTATCAACGATCTGTTGTCGAAGTCCATTGTGAGTACATATGGACCAATATTTCGCGTCTACGGATTACTTACCCGATATCAGGGTACAGTCAAGGCCGGTGAGTACGAGTTGAATGGTACCCTTGATGCGAAGTCTCTTCTGCGACTCTTCAGGTCGGGTAAAGTCGTACAGAGGAGCATTACGTTTCCGGAGGGATGGGATTTTTTGACCTGGCGTCATCATCTGCAATCTCATCGCTTTATCAGCCAGACCTTGAATGGCTTATCCGATCGAGAACTGATGGAGAGGCTTGATAGCGATGCCAGCTTTGTCGAAGGCCAGTTTTTCCCGGATACCTATCTGTTTGTAAGGGATGCGACGGACATTTCCATATTGAAACGAGCACACGACAAGATGAAGAATGTTGTCGAGAGAGAATGGAACACGCGGGATCAGGGCGATCCAGGTGTGAGTCTGCTTGGTTCACCTGCTGAGGCGCTGGTGCTCGCGTCAATCATAGAGAAGGAGACTGGAAACCCCGCCGACAGAGAATTTATCGCAAGTGTTTTCAGCAATCGATTGGCGAAGAAGATGAGACTTCAGTCGGATCCAACCGTCATCTACGGGGTGGATAACTTCGATGGCAATCTGACACGCAGCCATTTAAGTGCGGCCTCACCGTATAACACCTATATCATAAGAGGTTTACCGCCGACACCGATCTGCAATCCCGGACTTGCCTCGATCAGGGCGAGTCTGCGGCCAGCCAAATCCGGATACCTTTATTTTGTTGCCCGGGGTGATGGCAGCAGCGAATTCTCCTACACGCTGGCTGAACACAATGCGGCAGTTACGAGATTTCAAAAAGCTGGTAGGGTAGAAGGCTACAGAAGTTCACCCCGGAACAAATAAGCATAGATATGACAAAAGGTTGTTTCATTACCATAGAAGGTGTTGAGGGGGTTGGAAAATCAACCAATGTGGCCGTGGTTGAATCGGTTCTTAGCGAACAGGCTATAGAATTCATCAGTACCCGCGAACCAGGAGGTACAGTTCTCGGTGAAAAAATTCGCGACCTGCTACTGGATAAAAATGAAACTTCGATGACGGATATGACCGAGACCCTGTTGATGTTTGCAGCACGGGCTCAACATGTCTCACAGATCATTAAACCGGCGCTGAACAGAGGTAATTGGGTTGTATGTGACAGATTTACAGATTCTACCTATGCTTACCAGGGAGGAGGAAGAGGTATGGGTGTTGAACTTGTCAGTGATCTGGAGCATGCCATTTTGGGAGATTTTGAACCCGATTTAACAATCCTGCTTGATATCCCGGCAGAAGTCGGTCTCAGCCGTGCCGGTAAAAGGGGAGATCTGGACAGATTCGAGAATGAAGATATCGAATTTTTCAATCGAGTCAGGGAAGGTTTTCTGGATAGGGCCAGGAGGTTGGAGCGTTTCAGAATAATAGATGCAAACAGGCCGCTCGAAGAAGTTCAGAATAACGTCGAGGCAGAGATAAAAAAAGTCATAAACGAGTGGCAGACATGAGCTTTTATCCATGGCTGCAATCCTGCCGTTCACGGATAGAAAGGCAATTTGAAACAGATAAACTTGCCCATGCAATTCTGCTTACCGGGCCTCGCTTCATGGGTAAATTCGATTTTGCAGTTGCACTTGCAAGTCAATTTCTGTGTGAGTCACCTGATAACTCCGGTGCATGTGGACATTGCGCTTCTTGTCATCAGATTGCCGCTGGTAGCCACTCAGATTTACGATTAGTCGAACCAGAGGATTCCAGTCAGATAAAAATAGACCAGATTCGGGATTTGATCGGTTGGGTGAGTCAAACTGCACAACGGGGTGGTCTGAAGATAGCTATTGTTAATCCAGCAGACCAGATGAATCATCAGTCGGCCAATGCATTACTAAAATGTCTTGAAGAGCCTACGCCAAAGACACTGATCATTCTGATCACTGCCTATCCTGGCACCTTGCTGCCAACGGTAAGAAGTCGCTGTCAGCAATACAAACTGTCGTTGCCAGACAGGGACATAGCCCTCGAATGGTTGAGTGAACAGGTAGACAGTTCCGAGGATACAGGCGCTATGCTGGACATGGCTGACGGGTTGCCGCTGGCTGTTATTCAGAAATTCGATAATGATTATCTGGAGAACCGGCGTACGGTAGTAAAAACGCTACAGACGGTACTCAGTGGCAGCACAAAATCTACCGGGTATGCAGCCTCGATATTAAAACAGGATCCGGGTAGTGTCCTTGAAGTCGCTCAGTCGGTATTGTCGGATTGCATTAGATTCAAATTAAGTTCGCAAGATAATATATTGAAAAACAAGGATATTATTGAAGAGATAGTCAGCATTTGTCACGCCAGGAGCAGTGATTATTTGTTTTTGGCACTAGACCGGGTGGGTAGCGATTTGAAGGTTCTTGGAGGCACTACCAATCCTAATAAGACCCTCCTGATCGAAAGTCTGCTGATAGACCTTGGCGATGAAAATCCATATTCATTGGCTGAATACACCTTGTAGATTGTCAGACCATAGGGCAGAATTTCAACAACTGATTTAGTGAGAACAGTTAATGGGTAAATTAGCTCGAGGCGGAGCAAAGAAAACAATGATTGCCCTGACCATCAAGGATAAGGTGGTCCTGCACAATTATTACATGCCTTTTATCAAAAACGGTGGATTATTCATCGCCAATCGCACCGAATATGATATTGGCGACGATGTCTTCATTCTGTTGAATCTCATGGACGAATCAGAAAAGATCCCGGTTGCGGGTAAAGTGATCTGGATTGCTAAAAAAGGAGTAAAGAGTCCTCATACGCCTGGTGTCGGCATTCAGTTTAGTGACCCTGAGAATATTGCCAAGGATAAAATAGAAACTTATCTCGCCGGGAGTATAAGTTCGCCCAATGCAACAGCAACGATGTAAATCTGAATCTCGTAATTTGAAATTTTGCAGTCTTTAAACAATGTCCTTCACAGTCGTAACTCGAATTGCCTGTCGCGAACGAAAGAGCGCTTTGAACTGCTGCGAGCATGCCAGCAGAGCGACTACAAAGGAAGCCACAATATTTGCCAACGTGAGATTAACCGCATCAGAATCCCAGAACTAATTACACGAGGTCGCGACTCATGACTTATTGTGTAGCCATTGCCCTCGATGCGGGCACGTGTTTCATATCCGATTCACGCACCAACGCAGGCGTTGACAATGTAAGTACTTATTCAAAGATGCGTACCTTCGGCATTGATGGCGAGAGACAGATAATTCTTTTATGTGCGGGTAATCTTGCGACAACTCAGGGAGTGGTTGCGCAGATTAAAAAGGACATTCGCCAGGAAGCGAAAACAAATTTACTCAATGTACAGAGTCTTGAAGATGCTGCGGATTACATAGGTGAAATAAACGTTGCACAACAAGAGAAGCACACGGGCGGGGGCACGAGCTACGAAGCCAGATTTATTGTCGGTGGGCAGATACAGGGGGATAAACCCAGATCATATCTAGTCTATCCACAGGGTAATCATATTACGACATCAGCCGATACGCCTTTCCTTCAAATAGGAGAGAGTAAATACGGTAAGCCGATACTCGATAGAATAATCTCCAGAGAGTCCAGCCTGGAGACGGCTGTGCTGTGTGGATTGGTGTCTATGGACTCAACCATGCGCAGCAACCTTACAGTGGGCCCACCCATTGACGTGATTATATATCCGACAGACTCCCTGATGATTGAACGTCAGTATCGATTTGAGGAGTCCAGCGAATATCTGAGGCAGATCAACAAGAGCTGGGATCTGAAACTGAAGGAGGCATTTGCCGGTATGCCACCCATCGCGTGGAGCGGAAACTGGGATCAGACCAACGAGAACTCATAGATCGGGAGTCGTGAGACTCTCTATGATGATTGCAGGGAGTAAAATACCCCTGCCATTATTTAATCTCAGATCTTATTCAGTTACCGGTGAAATCTGAAACCAGGTATCGACAAGTTCTTTGTGGATATCAGACAAATCCATTTGAACTTCGTCAATAAAACCGTGCAACTTTGATTCGTTGAGAAGTGCGATAACGTCATTGAGATCGATATTTCTCTGCGCATGGGTGATGCTTCTAAGCGCACTGTCATTACGTGGTAATTGACGACAGCATTCGCCCACCTCATTGATGCAATGAGCGACTCCCCTTGGGAATTTTCGGTTCTTTATCAGGTAGTCAACGACATCTTCTCCATTGACCCGGTCCTGCACATGTTGTCGGTACATCTGATAGGCAGCCAGGGACCGCAAGACGTTCATCCAGAGTATATTCTCGTACTCATAAATCTCAGTTTTCTCGGGGTTAAGCAGCGTAAGACAGCCAACATCGACGATTCTGGTTGTCATATCCGCGCGTTCCAGGTTTCGACCAATCTTGATGAAATTGTAGGCAACGTCAGCGCTCATGCTGCCAGCAAGCGAACCAGTTAATTGATTACACTTACCAATAATGTCGGTCAGAAATTTGTGCCTGCCGTCACGCTTGAGCCCTTTGTCAGCATTTTTTTTCAGATAGAGACTGAGTTCATTAACGAGCACCCAGGATTCGGATGGCATAATTTCTCTGGTGGTGCGGGCATTTTCCCGGGCCATCAGGATTGCGGACCTGATGGAATACCGCTCGTCATCCATAAGAAATTTAACGACATTTCTCTCATCGACTTTGCTGAATCGTTGGTCGAAGCTTTCACGAATTCCTGTGATTTCTATCAGACTGTCCCAAATATGCTTCACTCGGGGCAGATCGAGGATCAAGTTGGTATTGACTTCCATCAGGCGCGCGGTATTTTCGGCTCGCTCAATGTAGCGACCAAACCAGTACATTCTTTCTGCAACTCTCGACAACATGGGTTAATTGACTCCATCTGCCAGAACCCAGGTGTCTTTGCTGCCGCCGCCCTGGGATGAATTTACAACCAGAGAGCCACGAACCATCGCAACTCTGGTCAGCCCGCCTGCTGTTACATAGGATTTGTTACCCTGCAGGATGAAAGGACGCAGATCTACATGCCTTGCTTCAATGGCATTTTCACACAAAGTGGGAACTGTAGAGAGATTTACAATAGGTTGGGCCATATAATTCCGTGGATTGGCTTTGATGAGTCTTTTCATCTCTGCTGTTCTGCGCTTCGACTCCCTTGGTCCTATGTACATGCCATAACCACCTGACTCGTTTGCAGGTTTTACAACGAGATTCTCAATATTCTCGAGTACATGTTGCCGTTGTTTTTTCTCAGTACACATGTAACTCGGTACATTGGGCAGAATCGGATCTTCGTTCAGATAATACCTGATCATCTCGGGTACATAGGTGTAGACCACCTTGTCATCAGCAATTCCTGCGCCTGGTGCATTTGCCAGTGTAACGTTGCCTTTCTTCCATGCTCGCATTAAACCGCTGACACCCAGGACAGAATCTTTATTAAATACTTCAGGGTCGAGGAACAGGTCATCTATGCGTCGGTAGATCACATCGACCTTCGATAGCCCTTCAACTGTCTTCATATAGACACAGTCATCATCCGCGACCAGCAGGTCTGAACCCTCGACTAATTCTGCCCCCATCCTCTGAGCAAGAAATGAATGTTCGAAGTAGGCGGAATTGAAGATTCCCGGTGTTAAAACAACGACCTCGGGATAGTCCAGCGGTCGGGGTGAAATTGAACTTAAGGTATCAAAGAGTTGGGTCGGATAGTCATCCAGTGGGAGGATGGCATGATCTTCAAACAATTCAGGCAATACTCTCTTTGTAATATTTCTATTCTCCAGCATATACGAGACACCTGAGGGAACGCGAAGATTGTCCTCAAGAACATACATGGTTCCATCGCCGTCCCGGACAAGATCGGAACCGCAGATATGTGCCCATGTATTAAAAAAAGGCACCATGCCTCGACATTCCGGACGATAGTCCTTGGAAGATGCAAGGAGATCACCAGGGACAATTTTGTCCTTGATGATCTTTTCGTCGTTATATACGTCAGTGATAAACAGGTTAAGCGCATGCAATCGCTGCTTCAGACCCTGTTCGATTTTATTCCATTCCCTCTGGTGGATGACGCGGGGAATAATGTCGAATGGCCACTCTCTATCGATATTGCCGCCTTCGTTATAAACGGTAAACGTGATCCCCATCGTCTGAATGGCGAGTTCAGCCTTACTTTTTCTTTCATTCAGCTCTCTTGAGCTGGTCTTCCTGAGAAATTTAACGAGCTGCCCCAACCCGGGTCTGGCTCTCAATTTTCCAGTGAGTAGTTCATCGTATACGCCAGGGGGAGTTTTATAGTTTTTTAGATTCATAGTGGACGTCAGCAAAGGCATCGAGGGCTATAGAAACCAGTATGTGCGCGAGGTTCCATGTGCTTCTAGCTGAATTCAACCTCCGTTATCCTGTAGGGAGTCTCGACCATGCCGAGTGATATATATGTCTGCATTGCGTTTTCATTCTCTTTTTCGACATACAATCTTATACCGCAAACATCAGTTTCCTCTTTTGCCAGTTCGTTCACCTTATCGTACATTGCGCTGAACACACCCTGTCTTCTTGATTCCTGATGGACATAAACCGATTGAATCCACCAGAATTGACCATTGCGCCAATCACTCCACTCAAAGGTAATACCGAGACATCCAAGGATATTGTGATCTCTTTCTGCGACCAAATAGAAGCCATTACTTGATTCAGTTATCAGGCGGATAACTCCAGGGACGATCAATTCGTCTGGCAAGATCCTGTTCTCGGTTTCCATTGCCATTGCCTGATTAAAGCGAGCGATAATCTCTGCATCTCTTTCTTCCGCTTTTCTGATTCGCATCTCTAATCGCCCCTCAAATAGCTGTCCAGGAATCGATCCATCGTACTGTATCTGTGAATATTGGTCTTTTTCCCGGTAAGTCCGTGTTTCGCGCCTGGATAATTCATCATTTCGAAGTCGATATTAAGCTCCTGTAGTACCTTATATAGTTTTGTGCTATTGGAGAACAGTACATTGTCATCCGCCATTCCGTGAATAAGTAATAGCTTCCCCTTAAGATCTGATGCATAACGGAATACATTGCTGTTTTCGTAACCCTCAGTATTCTCGTCGGGGAGAGAAAGATATCTTTCGGTATAGTGGGTGTCATATAAGGCCCAATCGGTCACAGGGGCGACGCTGATACCTGCTTTCAGGCGCTGCGACTTCATCATCATCATCAGGGTCATGTATCCACCGTAGCTGTGACCGAATACACCAATCCGTTCGGCATCGACCCAGCTTTGATCCTGCAGAAATTCTAATCCTACAAGCTGATCACGAACTTCAATTTCACCAAGTTGACGATAGATGGGAGCTTCGAATGACTTGCCACGATTTGTACTGCCTCTGTTGTCAAGCTGAAACAATCCATAGCCTCGCTGAGCCATGTAATGATGCCAGGGTGGAATCCACTCATTGACTACCCGCTGCACACCTGGGCCACCATAAACAGTAATCAGAACCGGATAGACCTCATTGTCTGAGATTCCGGTTGGTTTAATCAGTCTGTAGTGTAGGGTCTGTCCGTCTTCTGCCTTTAACTCTCCGAATTCTACTTCGCCACGTGATTTTGAATAGGGGTAGAAAGGGTGAGTGTTATCCAGGGTATTGGACTCGAGTAAGGCTTGTGTTTCACCGGTTATCTTCCTGAGAAAAACCGACGCGGGTTCCATTGCGGAAGAATTTCTGTCAATAAAATACTTCTTGTCTTTACTCAGTTCAACTTGATGGTTATATCCTGGTTCCGTGATGCGAGAGACCACGCCGGGGTTATCGAGAGAAACACGATAGAGATGCCTCTCAAGCGGACCATCGCGATACCCCTCGAAATAAACAAAACTGTCTTCACCCAGGCCTTTTACGTCTGCAACCGGCCAGTCTCCAGAGGTAAGGGTTGTGATGACATTACCATCCGGATCCATCACATAGAGATGATTAAAACCATTTCGCTCTGATCCCCAAATGAACTGCTCCCCCTTGCCGAGTGATTGAAAATTGTTGTTTAGATTAATCCAGGTATCACTTGATTCAGTGAGGACTCTCCTTGAATTGCCAGATAGATGACTCCAGAAGAGTAGATCCAGTTCCTTCTGATCCCGGGATTGAATTTGCAATGCCAGTTGCTCACTGTCACGAAGCCAGTTGATTCTGGCGATATAGCTGTCTTTTTCCCGTTCGAGCGCTGACCAGGTGATTCGTTTGGAATTGATGTCAACTACACCCAGCTTTACGTAAGCGTTGGGTGTCCCGGTGAACGGATATCGCTGATCGTAGACTCCGAAGGAGTCGGCATCAATCTCGTATCGCTGTGAGAGTTCGACAGATGACTCATCTACCTGGGTAAAAGCGATATATTTACTGTCCGGCGACCACCAATAACCTTCATAGCGGTGCATCTCTTCCTGGGCTATGAATTCAGCCAGTCCATTTGAAATCGTACCGCCACCGTCTGTAGTCAACTGAACGGTTTGTGCACTTGCAAGATCAATCACGTACAGGTCTTTCTCTCTAACGAAACTCAGAAACTTTCCGTCCGGTGAAAAACGAATATCTGTTTCAAACGTGTCGGAATCAGTTAATTGAACTATTGGTGATGAGTTGTCGATTTTGTAGTGGAACAGATTGCCGTCCAGGGGAAATATTAGCGAGTCACCTATCGGTGACCAGTAGTATTCAATAATGCCGCGCTGGGTGATCCTTCTTCGCTCCCTGCGTGCCTTCTCTTCATCCGAAAGTATGCGATGATCCTCCGCGAGAGAAGACGCCTCCACCAATAACGATTCGGTGCCATCTGAAATCCTGTAAACCCAGAGATTGAGCTGCTCGAAGTCACTCTCTGAACCCTTCAGGAAACTGATATATTCGCCATCAGGCGAAAATTTGAGTGAGATCGGCGCTACGCCGTTAATATCCGGATCACCAAAAATGCGATCCAGTGTGAGTTGACCGTCTTTCATAATTCTGCGAAAGCTCTTCGAGTCATATTAACCGTACTGTTGTCCAGGACGGCGATATTATCTTCAATCCTGATTCCGCCAAAAGGTAAAAGTGTGTCTATGAGTCCCCAGTTAATACTAGCTGCATGACTTGTCTGGCGCAGCTTCCCAAGGAGCAGAGGGATGAAGTAAATGCCCGGTTCAATAGTAAAGATCTGGCCATTGTCGATTGTTCGAGTCAACCTGAGGGAAGGGTGTTTTTCGGGAGCCGGGAGGTTGTCCCCTTTTTCTGATTGTTGGAATCCTGCAACATCATGGGTTTGCAGGCCAAGAAGATGTCCAAGTCCATGAGGGAAAAACGTGCCAGTTATATTCGCTTCACACATTTTTTCCTGTGACATGTCCACCAGTTCGAAGTCCTTCAATATGCCCGCTACTCGCCAGTGCATTTTCTCATTCAGCTCAACATAATTCATACCAATTTCAATATCTTCTATTATCGACAATTGGGCTGTATCAAGTGCGTCAACCAGGTCTGAGAAAATTCCCTTTCGATAGGCATAAGTTCTTGTTATGTCGGCTGCATATCCGTTGTGATCAGCACCAGCATCGATCAACATCGAATGCAGACTTTCAGTTGGATGTACTGTCGTTTCATAATGCTGATAATGTAGTACTGCACAATGCGTGTTAAGCGCAACAATCGTTGAATAGGGTGTTTGTTGTTCCCGGTGAGAGATGGCGGCAAGGTAGGCATGTTGAATATCGAATTCAGATTTGCCTTCCCTGAAAGCAGTCTCCGCTGCCTTGTGCCCTCTGGCAGCATTGTTATTTGCAATCTGGATGCTGGCAACTTCATAGGGGGTCTTATATGCCCTGTTGTAGTGCAGACTAGCGAGCATATCTGATTCATTGACGCATGTGATGCCCCATTGATGAGCGAGCCCCGTTTCTTCACCGATAAATGCAAGGGTACTCGTGTCGCCAAGTTGATTGTGGGCATCCTCGATGCTTGAGATGGATTCGATCTGCCACTCTTTAACCCAGTATCCAGAGGGGTCTTCAGCAGGTTTATGCCAATAGTCCTCAGGTTGGTGGAAGAACAACCGGGGTTTCTCACCTGGTCGAAAGAGTATTAAACAGTCATTGAGATCCGTGATCGGCAGCCAGGCCTTAAAGTGAGGATTAACGATAAAAGGATAGGCATGGTCGTCCAGGAATGCGTATTTCGTTGCGCCCGCAGTAATAAGCAGACCTTCCTTCCCCGACTCAGTGAGTGCTTTTTCATAGGTTTGCTGGATCGTCTCAAGATGTTGAGGGTATAGAGTCTTCAGATCCGTTGAAATTTCAGCCATGGCAATGTTCTTAATCAAGTTGATACTACTAATGCTTACGGCCCGTTTTTTACGAGCCTGTTTTCTACAAGCCTATTTTCTACAAGCCAGTTTTTTACGAGCCCATTTTATACGAGCGTATTGTCGATGAGCCATATTAGAACTTTTTAAGCCAGGATACTTCATCGGCTGTTGATTTATTGGTTTCAATCCTTCTACGTCCGATCGAAATATGACTTCTAACGATAAACCTTCACTTCACCCGCGGGTCGGATGTTGAATCTCTTATCTGACCAGCGATATTGCTCGGGTGATCGTTGGATGACTTCTTCCAACTGCCCGTTTACAAGTGCAAGTATCTCCTTGTCTGTCTGATCATTGTGATAGGGACATTCTTCAAATCCAATTTTGAATCCCGAATCTGTTCGAATTGCATAGCCGAAGAATAGTCGAGCTCGAGATTCTCTCAGTATTTCTGCTATGGCAAGGCTGGTAAGAGCCGGTTCGTCGAAAAAGGGTACAAAGATTCCACCCCTGAGTCTTGGCTGCTGATCCGGACACAGGGTTGCAACATGGCCCGACTTAAGTTCATCAACGATAACCGTTCTGCCTGTGTGGTTATGTTGCACAGGATTGATGCCGGACCGATGACGTTGATTTACGATTAATTCGTCCAACTCGGCGTGACTGTTTGGATGGTAGTACTCGGTTGTCTGGTACCGGGTGCCGAGGTATCGCATCAGAACCTCCCGATTGCCGAGTGGGGGCGTCAGGATCAATACGCCGTTGTCAACGTTGCTCAAATCTCCCGATCCTTCCGGTTCCGTAAAGAAGGATGCAAATGTTTCGTTGGATGAGTGCCAGATCTTGCCTGTTTCCATACCGGTTTTGAGAAATTCCAGTAATGATGAATCGCCTAACTCAGATTCATCCTGACCGCATAGCCGTAGATTGACCGAGGTTATCTTCATCCTCCTTCTGAAGAATATTGGCCTGACGGTCCTTGCGTAAATTGCAGATTGACGAAGGATTCCTAACCCTGGATATGAGGCAATCTTCAGCAGCAAACTCAGAAGCTGCTTCCGCAATTTGGTTCGCAACGGATGCTCATCGAACTGGTAGTAATCGGGTTCAGCATTGGGTCTTGTTCTGAATCTTTTGTATGACCAGAGATATTGTTCCGGTAGTCTTCTTACCACCTGCTCGATACCGTGGTTCATCCTTTCGATCTGCTTCAATTTGGAGTCATGATTTAATTCAAGATTCTTGAAGACAACTTTGAAACCCCGAGCCCCGTCAAGACGTTCAATATAAGCGAGTACTGTCCTGGCATCTGTGCTCTCTGCCAATCCCGTGACCAGTCCTGAAGTTAGTGCATCGATACCGAAGAAAGGGGCAAACTAGCCTGTATGAATCTCCGGTTCCTGATCAGGCATGACGCCGACGACGCCGTTGTTTTTTAATGTTGAAAGCACTGCCCTGATGCCCGCACTGTTGGTGGGGACATATTTACCGCCGGTACGGGCTCGACACGATGTAATGTATTCACTGATGGATTTGTCTTTTCTCGGTTCGAACATCTGAGTCAGGGAATACTGCTTACCCAGGTAGTGCTGGATTAGTTCCCAATTGCCAAGATGTGGGATGATAAATATCACCCCAAGATTCTTCGAACGGATTTCTTCTACGATCTGTTCTCCCTCGACCTCTACGATAAGAGACTGACAAACGCAGACTGGTGCGGTCCATGAAATTGCCGACTCGAAGAGTATTTTGCCTGACTCCTGCTGGCAATTCCTTGCCAGCCTGGTTTGCGCATGCAGATCGAGTTCGGGGAAACAAAGCCTGATGTTCTCCATTGTTACCAGGGCCATGCGAGTTCTGTATATCCAGGATATTCGGCCGAATACTGCGCCAATATATTGTGCTGCAGCGAGTGGTAACTTTCCCGCGAGGATCACAAGACTTCGGAAGAGGAATGCTTTCACATCGGATTTGTAATGGCTTTTAGTAGGTTGAATCTACCCGAGCGGACGGTGAAAAAGCAATGAATCAGTCAACATGCCCAATCTTGTTTATCTCGTTGAAAGCATGATGTTAGACTTCGTTACGTTTTTGCATATATGTTTGCGATAACAGGAGAAGGAGGAAATATGGAACTGTTGGTGATAATCACATTACTGGCTGTCCTTGAATATATTTATTTTGGTGCCAGAGTTGGAATTGCCCGTGGAAAATATGATGTTCAGGCACCCGCAGTATCCGGTAACGAGCTTTTTGAGCGGCACTACCGGGTACATATCAATACACTTGAGCAGATGATTATTTTCATACCCGGTTTGTGGTCTTTCGGCTATTTCATTGGACAATACTGGGCAGCGGCACTTGGGATTATTTTCCTGGCAGGCAGACTGCTTTACGGTATGAAATATGTAGAGGATCCTGAAAAGAGAGGCGTGGGGATGTTGATGACTGTTATTCCATCCTATGCGATGATTCTTGGAGGCTTGATTGGGGCTGTGATACATTATTTGTCCCAATAATCAACCAGTCTGATTACGGATAGCCAATAAAGGTTCCATGTTGCAAGCTACCTGAACCGCTTCGGCGGGAGATTTGCAATATTTCTTAATCTTATTGTCCAACGCCCGCGCTGGCACTTGGTACTAAACAGGAGCCGTGATATATATAGCGGTCTAAATTTAAGGGTCGTTGACCTGAACAGCCCAAAATAAGCAGGAGTGAATGATGGCAGTTGTTGAATATAAGGTGCCGCAATCTATCGAGGAAGCAATCGAAATGCTTGGCGATGATGCAGCAAAGGTCTTGGCGGGAGGCACCGATCTGATAATTCAATCGAAGGCTCAAAGCAGCAATCCCTTGATCGTTGTTGATGTAAAGAAAATAAATAGCATGATGACAGCTACTATTGACGGGGACGGTTTGAGCCTTGGACCATCGATGAGTTGTGCAGAATTCACAGCGCGAGAAGATATCAAGTCTGACTATCCCGGCCTGGTTGAAGCTGCTTATCTGATAGGGTCGACCCAGGTTCAGGGCAGATGCAGTGTCGGGGGAAACCTGTGTAATTCATCTCCGGCTGCTGACGCCATACCAGCCCTGATTGTGAATTCAGCACAATGCATTATTCAGGGACCTGGTGGGCAGCGCAGTGTCGCTGCTGAAGATTTTGTCACAGGTGTCGGTGAGAATTGCATGACGCAGGGTGAGTTACTCAGCCTGATAAAGATCCCAAAACCAGCCCCGCGAACCTCAGATGCATATCTCAGGTTTATCCCTAGAACTGAGATGGATATTGCAGTTGCCGGAGCTGGCGTGAGCGTTACGCTTGATGAAGCGGGTAACTGCACCGCTGCCAGGGTGGCAATTGGTGCTGTCGCCCCAACCGCATTGCTCGTACCGGAAGCTGCAGATGCACTCGTAGGCACTGATCTTAATGATTCAGCACTTCAGGCTGCCGGGGATGCGGCTTCAAAAGCTTCAAACCCTATTACAGATAGAAGAGGAACAGTCGAGTTTCGCCGACATGTAGTTGGTGTATTAACAAAGAGAGCAGCTCGCGTGGCTGCTGATCGAGCGAAGGAGAAGTAGAAATGGCGAAGATACATGTAAATACCAGAATCAATAACGATCCCGTGGAATTTCTCTGTGAACCTCACGATACACTGTTGGATGTACTTCGCAATGAGCTTAAGCTAACCGGAACAAAGGAAGGCTGTGGTTCAGGAGATTGCGGTGCTTGTTCCGTTACCATTGATGGCCGTCTGGTATGTTCCTGTCTGGTGCTTGGAGCAGAAGCAGAAGGCGCTGATATCGGTACGATAGAAGGCGTATCGGATAAAGATCAGCTCCATGTCATTCAGGAGAAGTTTCTCGAACATGCCGCACTGCAATGTGGTGTTTGTACCCCTGGTCTGATTGTTTCAACCAAAGCCCTGTTAGAAGAAAACCCTAATCCCACCGAAGAAGAAGCGAGGTATTATCTCGCTGGTAATCTTTGTCGTTGTACCGGTTATGACAAGGTGATTCGTGCCGTGATGGATGCGGCTGACACCATGAGAGGAGGAGCCTGATTATGAGTGAAGCTAAAGAATATAAGTATATTGGTCAACGCAGTATTCGACCTGACGGATTTGATAAGGTGACGGGTCGGGCCAACTTTGGTGCTGATCTTGATTTGCCTGGCATGATATGGGGAAAGATCCTGCGTAGCCCGCATGCTCATGCAAGAATCAAAAATATAGACACATCAAAAGCAGAGGCAGTGGATGGTGTACTGGCGATTGCAAGATACCAGGATTTCCCTTCCGTGGGGTCAGGTTCAGTAACCGCTGGTGAAGCAACAGCGGAGGTCGGAGATCTTGCAAGAAATATCCTTGCAGAAGATAAGGTGTTGTACCACGGTCATGCAATTCTTGGTATCGCCGCACTGACTGAAGCTATTGCTGAACGTGCAGTAGATCTGGTGGAAATTGAATATGAAGTCCTCGATCATGTTCTTGATGTCAGTGATGCGATAGCACCTGGAGCGCCAGTGCTGCACAGCACGATGATGACTCAAGGTCTGGCTGAAGAGCCGACAGAAGCATCGAATGTCGCTACAAGAGCCGAACTGGTAAAAGGGGATGTGGACGCCGGATTTGCTGAAGCCGATATCATCGTTGAGCGTGATTACTATACACCGACCGTTCACCAGGGGTATATCGAACCTCATGCCTGTACAGCTACCTACGATGAAGATGGCCAGTCGATGGTCTGGTGCTGTACCCAGGGTCATTTTGATGTCCGTGCATCCACTGCAAAACTTCTCGGGATGAATCTCAGCAAGTTGAAAGTTATTGCGAGCGAGATCGGTGGCGGTTTTGGTGGTAAGACCACAATATATCTTGAACCGGTTGCACTGATGTTATCCCGTAAGTCCGGTCGGCCTGTAAAGATAGTCATGAACCGAGAGGAAGTATTCAAGGCGTCGGGACCTGGTTCTGCCACCCGCAGTTCTATCAAAATTGGCGCCAAAAAAGACGGCACCATCACGGCGATGAAGGCAAAACTGATGTTTGAAGCAGGTGCTTTCAAGGGATCTCCGATGATGCCTGGTTGCATGACTGTTTTTACGCCGTACGATGTGGAAAACATGTACGTGGAAGGATTCGACGTCGTGGTAAACAAACCTAAGGTTGCTGCATACAGGGCACCTGGTGCTCCTCAGGCAGAGTATGCGGCTGAAATGGCGATCAATGAGATAGCGACCAAAATTGGCATGGATCCGATAGAACTCAGACTGAAAAATGCTGCAAAAGAAGGTACCCAGACGCTTTACGGCCCAAAATTCAAGGCTGTTGGATTGATTGAATGCCTGGAGGCTGCCAGAGACTCAGAGCAATACAAAAAGGCGCTTGAAGAGAACCAGGGCAGAGGAGTTGCAGCCGGTTTCTGGTTCAATATAGGTGGATTGTCCAGCGTGACAATTAACATGAACCCGGATGGTACCGGCACCATTATAGAAGGATCACCTGATATTGGTGGTTCAAGAGCCTCGATGCAGATGATGGCCGCAGAGGAAATGGGGATTCCCACCGAGAACTTCAAGCCGATCGTTGCCGACACTGACATGGTTGCTTACAGTGCAACGACCGGTGGAAGCCGAACAACCTTCTCAACGGGTATGGCAGTAATAGAAGCAGCACAGGACGTTGTCAGTCAGATGAAA
>CAZJRI010000051.1:30372-31419 GCA_964548025.1 uncultured Pseudomonadales bacterium | reverse complement strand
GGGATCATAGGTCGCTGCCATCGCAAGAATCATTAGCACGTGCATCTCATCGCCTGACATTTTTTGGCGATTTTCAATCCGCGACATGAATTTCTCGATGCTGCCCTCAAAACCTGCGAGATGCATTACCGTTTTTGGGAAATCACTTTTATAAACAAGATCAAATGCCATATCTCCTGAATGACAGGCAATTGCATCCCACTCTTTCGCATAGAGCATGCCGTGAACCATCGCTCCGTATCCTCCACTGGATTTGCCGAATAGACCCCGCATACCCGGCGTCACCCGGTAACTCGATTCAATCTCAGGCAGCATCTCTTTCGTCAGGAAGTCTGCCCAATTACCGAGGACGCTCGAATTTATGTATTGATTACCTCCCAATGAGGTAAAACAATCCGGAAAGGCAATGATGACTTTCCCCATCTTCCCTTCTGTTATTAAACGTTCAACCCGCTGAGGCACACTTTCAGCAAAGGCCTTCCAACCTATATGGCCAAGACCACTGCCTGTAAATCCAACAATATCGACCAGCAGCGGATAATCCTGCTTAGTCTGGTCATAATCTTCAGGAAGATATATCGCGACTTTTCGGACTGTTGGATCACCGAGGATATTGTTCGAAATTGCCTCAGAATCGATTTCGATATACTCAACTCGCCCACGAGGAAGTTCAAAATTCTGTTTTGGCATGAAAGGGTTCTCGGATCATCTGGGCAATAGAGAATAACATAGACGCAATCCCGCAATCAGAACTGCTAAAGCAAATCAATTGATAGAATCTTGCACCAGGATGACGGGCAAAAAAAAGGCGATGCTCAGGGGGTGATCATCGCCGTAGAAAAACTTATGTCATTGCATCAAAAATAGTTGCGTCTCAATCGATTTGCCGATTTTGCAGCTTGATCCAAAGAGCCGACTAGCATGTCTGCACTCATCAGTGCTGCCACCCTGATCCTGTCTCCAACACCAACCTGATTCATCCGATGGAATTTCCTCTGTAATTTATTCAAAACCGGCTGTCTGTGGCTCCAGTCCCGAACGCGGGTT
>CAZJRI010000051.1:28457-30362 GCA_964548025.1 uncultured Pseudomonadales bacterium | reverse complement strand
GAAGATTGCAACGAACAGGAATAAAATTCCGGGAATTATGGGAATAATCAAGCCGACGACGCCTATCATGACGCAAATCGTCGCTATCACCAGATAAATCACTTTCGTCGACAAATCCGGACTGTTGGTCTGATTCTGCATTACCTGCTCCTTCAAGCTTGTGTTTAATTATAAGTAGCAAGACAAATAATTATTTGACTTATAGCCAAGCAGCAAATATGCCAACAACCTAAGCTATTGAAATTAAACGAACTATTGATGGTAGTGGTAAATATATTCGCGAGATTGACTAATCGATGGCGTAAATAAAACCTGGAATTATGTGAATAGATTCACTTAAGTGGGCATGAGGATGCAATACTATACTGATACAAAAAGGACTTTGTTGAGTTTTACCCGAATATGAGTAAACCAACGCTCAATACAATATCGGCCGCTTTAAAAGGACACTATACACCACCGAAACCCGGGTCCAGTGTATTTGAAGATGAGGCACTGCGCGCGATGCTGTCTACTCTGCCATCGCTTTCAACGGCTGAGCACAATGATCCCATTCTGGTTCAGATTCAGAAACACCACCCTGGTGCTTCGATCCCTCCTGAAGACTACGTTGTGATTGCATTCGTTGATGAATGCATCGGTAAGATACTGCTCGAAACTGATCTGGATTTCAAAATCGAAGCATTCATTAGAGACCTGGCACCGCTCGTGACCCTCAGAGCACTCGAGCAGGACGTAAGGTCAATCATGCAGCCTCAACCAATTCTCGGTCTCATCAATACGCTGATTCAGGAGTGCATTGGCTGGAGCGAAGACCTGGGCATTCTCGGTCAGCAATACATGGAGAAAATTGAAGTCATAATTACTGAATTCATCAATGGTCGAACCAGTCTGGAAGAATGCCAGGCGTCACTTGATGAATTTTTTAGTAAGGAACATCCACTCTATGAAAAAATGGAAGCCCGGTTATGCGATTCCGAGCTGACAGTCCTGGGCGCACAGAAAGGCCAATATTACTCCGCCGAGTTGCTTAATCAGCATATGACTGGCAAGCAACTACCATTGTTTATTATCTTTTTGCTGCAGGGTTCATGGTATGAATTCCTGCAACAGGTATTCATTCACTCGGGTCAAAAATCAAAATCCTGGAAGACCGCATCAGATCTCACTGAATCACTCATCTGGTCTCTCCACCCACAGAAGGACAAGGCTAAACAACTGGCGGTTATCGATGAACTACCCGGCAAGATTGCCCGGTTCACAGGACAACTTGAATTCGATACATCATCAGTCGAAAACTGCATGGCTGACGTTATTGCCGAATACGAAGCCATCAGGGAAGGTAATCCCTCTCCTCCCTGCGATTTTGATCTACTCGAAATTGATACAACAATGGTCGATGGCGGTCAGACAATAGACCCGGATATCTACAAGCAAGTCGAGCAATACGAAGCCGGTACCTGGTTCCTCTACGATGACAAAACGGAATCAGACGAGAAAGTCGCACGGATCAAACTAATCCTGAACTGGCGCGATACAGACCGGCTCTTATTTACCAATCAGAATCGCAGGAAAATTCTGCACATGTCCTACCATGAGTTCGCCGGGCATATCTCCAATGACACCATCAAGATGCTTAATCCCAAGAAGGGCATCATCGAACATATAAAATCTCACCTCACGACGGTGATTCAGAAAGTTCAGGCTCAGAAAGAGAAAGTAACCAAGGTCAAGGAAGTAAAACAGCAGAAATCCATATCCAGGGAGTACCTGTCCGCCAGGAAACAGGCGATGCTGGAAGCATTGGCCGAGAGTAAGAAACGCGCAAAGATCAAACACAAACGCGCTATGATTCTGAGGCAGAAAGCCATCAAGAAGCTTGAAATAGCAACTCAAGCGGTTACT
>CAZJRI010000051.1:16726-28447 GCA_964548025.1 uncultured Pseudomonadales bacterium | reverse complement strand
ACGTTGATGCATGGGTTAAGTTGCCAATCATGGAAGGTACACTTACGCCATGTAAACTCGTTGCCATTATCCCGGGCGCAGACAAGTATATCTTCGCCAATCGGGCAGGTATCAAAGTAGCAGATTATACCTCCGGACAACTGTCCCACATGATCGTTACCGAGAATAGTGAGATTCTAGATACCGGTGCGGAATTTGAATCTGTACTGGAAAGCGTTGTCTCCGGCCTCCGAGAGGACAGAAATAAAAGCTACGAGGAACTTACCGGCGATAACGAATAACGGTATTGGTGACGCTCCGAATCAAATGGTGTAGCCTTGATCTTAACCGGTATAATCACTCATGGACTCGTCCACATTCATACCCAGGATAATGCATGATTAGCCGGGAAATAACCCTGGATAAACTCATTGACGATATTGATCAGCAAATTGAAATCTTGACAGCCATCGCCAATGACAATCCTATCCTCACTGAACAACTTAGATTGCTCCACGAATCCCGGGAACTTATGCTGAACCAGGAGCTTGAAATCAGTCGGCTGATCGAAGTAATCGACCCTGAAGACTTTGTCGATCATGCAACTATGATAGACAAGCAGAGTGAGAGAGACTAGAAGCCTGTCCGGCAGATGACTCGTCAACACTACGATCAATAATGTTTGAATTGAGAACACTGGACTCAAGAACAACAGAATCAAGAACAACAGAATTAAGAACAATAAACCCATAAACAATAAACCTATAAACAGTAAAAGGCAGTTGATAAATGGCATATCCCCTGGAAGGGCTGAAGGTACTGGATTTTTCTCGGGTTCTCGCAGGTCCATTCGCCGGACGAATGTTGTCCGACCTGGGTGCCGACGTCGTCAAGATCGAACCGCCAGTTGGAGACGTAACACGGTTCTGGGGAAAAGATATCGCCAACATTCCCGGCTATTTTCATCAGCAGAATGCAGGCAAGCGAAACATTTGCATTGACCTGCAAGCAGGTGGCGCGACAGATCTCGTCAAAGAGTTGGTAGCAGAAGCCGACATTCTTATCGAAAACTACCGACCTGATGTGATGGGACGCCTTGGTATTGGCTATGACGAGCTAAAAGCGGTCAATCCCCGCCTGGTGATGCTCTCAATTTCAGGATTCGGTCATAATGGGCCTGAATCCCGCAGAGCGACCTATGCGCCTGTCGTACATGCTGAATCCGGGCTCATCTTCAGGATGACCCAGCGCAATCAGACCCAATATCATGATCTGCCGCTCTCAGTGGCGGATACAAATGCATCGCTGCATGGTTTGGTCGGAGTACTGTCTGCCATTCTCATGAGGGATAAAACGGGAGTGGGACAACATATCGATATCGCCATGATTGACGCTACCGTCGCAACCGATGATCAAATTCACTACGACCTTGAAGATTCACATGATACCGGGCCACTTAGAAACGAGATATGGGACACGCCGATTGGCCCGGTACTGTTCTCAACCGACTTTCGATTGTTCTTTCGTCTGTTAACGACAGATCTGGGCCTAAAAGACCCGTCGACTCCGGGCATGGACCTGAATGAAAAAATAAAAGTGAGAAAAAAAGCCGCAATGGACTTTATCAATACCCTGGATACACGTGAGAAGTTTACAGAAGCAATGAAAGTGATCAATGTGGCATGGGGCGAAGTACGGGATGCTGCAGGTATGGAAGAACAGATAACAATAAAGGCCAGGGGAGCCATCACCAAAATAGATGATCGAGCCGGAGGCACCCGGCCGATTACACAATCACCTTATAAGTTCTCTGACGCAGAGAGCGGAGTCCGAGGACCTGCCGCTCACCGTGGAGAACATAATGGCGAAGTGCTTCAACAATGGCTGGGCAAGCCAGCGGGCGAAATCGAAACCTTGTTAAAAAATCATATTCTGATATACGATCCTGACTGGCGCCATCATGACTGATTCAGGTACTACTACAATCAGAATCCAATACAATCAGAATCCAAAACAATCAGAATTCAATCTCTCACTTAAGCTCTTCAAATCGACCGCGTTCAGCTTTCTTCATCAAGCTGTCACCGGGCAATATCTGATCCATCTGACCAGTTTTTTGTCGAAAAGAGATAGAGCGACTTCTGCCTTTTTGTTTGACGGACCCGGGGGAGTTCCTGAAACCCAATATCAGCCCCTTTAAGGATGACCTAGTTCCGCAAGAAAACTATCCAGCGCCTTGTTAAACACCTCAGGCGTTTCGAAATAGGATGAATGACCGGCATCGCCGAGATGCGCCACTCTGGATCCAGGAACAAGTTCAGCCACCATATCAATCATTGCCGGAGGAAATATCTGATCCTGGCTGGCAGTAATAAACAAGGTGGGTATGTCGTAGCCTTCCAGTTTCTTCAGGTCAAATGGATCTCGAATCGCACCCAGCATTTTCTGACGAATATGATTCGTATTGAAACTGCCGATTTGATTGTAGAGATGAGAAGCTGCCCTATTCTTCTCATGAAAATCCGGCGCCACGGCCCAGCCACCGAATGGATCAGTCACCGGTTTTCGATTTTCTGCAGCCCGTTCCCTTTCGCTGGCAATAGCATCGTTGGATATACCACCCCCAGTATGACTCATCACAAGCGCATCAACGCGTTCCGGATAAGTCGTTGCCATACCCATACCGGTCCATCCCCCCATGGACTGACACACCAGTATTGCACTCTCAATGCTTTCGGAGTCCATTACCGACGCGAGATCTTCAACGAAGTACTTCATTTCAAGGGCCTCGTCGGAGCAGGTACTCCGGCCAAATCCACGATGATCGAATGCAACGACTCGATATCTGTCTGCGAAATAGGGTATCTGTTGCCACCAGCTACTGGCATTGCCACCAGCTCCGTGAGCGAAGATCATTGCGGGACCTTCGGAATAGGACTCATAGTAAATCTGAGCAGCACCACTTCTGGCAAAAGGCATATCAACTCCCGGGATTAAGAAACATATCGATAATTGAGTTTAGCAACAAACAGATCACTAATGGGGGCATTGATAGTTATTTCAAACAAATCCGACAAAGAACCATCACCAGAGAGCTGCCTTTGTCTGAAGTGCTTGTCCTCGAGAGAAACAGACAGATGCTTAAACGTATTGACTAAGGTGCAATCGCATGAATAAACAGACGAGGCAATACAGAATCAGATATCCAGTCGGAAGCGACAACAAAGCGTAAAAACTCGAAGTCTCAATGTCGAATTGCCCGGGGCCAATGAAACCTGAAACTCCAATTCACCTATACGGGCATATAACGACCAGCAGTCATACCGAGTTGAGTATCCAATACTCTCTGGGCGTCTTCGACAAATTCGCACAGATATTGCCTGGTCTCCCGGGGATCAATAATATCCTGTCCGGTTGCCTCTGCAGTCCTGAACGGCGATGCGAGAGCCTGTAACATATCCTCTATTTCCTGAAGACGCTTCTCCGGATCAGGCGCAGAATCTATCTCACGGCGATACGCCGCAGCAGCCCCTCCCGCTATATGCATGGATCCCCAGTGAGCAGAAGGCCAGGCAAATCTCCGGAACATCCCGCTTGGCCGATGTTGGCACTGTCCTGCAACGCCATAGAGTTTACCCATAACAACAGTCGCCCAGGGCATCTGGCTTTCACAGGTCATGGCAACCAGCGCCGCCCCTGCTCGTTCGATACCCTGCTTCTCGGATTCCAGTCCGACCATGAACCCAGGTTCATCAGCAAGGGAAATGACAGGCAGGTGGAAGGTATCGCATAGCTGAAGCAATCTCATGACCTTTCTGCCAGCCGCAACATCGGTAGAACCACCGCGATGCCTTGGATTATTAGCCATGATAGCAACAGGATAACCATTTATTCGGGCGAGCCCGGTAACGCGTGCCCGACCATAGAGTGGAGCAATCTCAAAAAAGGATTCATTGTCTACAATGGCTTCTATGATCTCTTTTACCTTGTAGACCTTTCTTCGATCCTTCGGTATGGCAGACAACAAATACTCGTCTGCGCGGTCCGGATCGTCGTTTGTCTCGATCCTCGGTGCCTTCTCCCATACGTTCGAAGGCAGATAACTCAGGAATTGACGAATCTGTCTGAACGCATCTGCCTCATCCACAGCCAGATTGTCGACAACGCCACTGACCCTGGTGTGAATCTGATCGCCGCCAAGTTCTTCTTTTGTGATGTCGTATCCGAGCGAGGCCTTGACCACAGGCGGACCGCCGGGAAAGAGCTGACTGGTATCTTTGACCATCAGATTGAAATGGGCAAGACAGGCGTTGATTGCAGGCAATCCGGCCACTGACCCCATTACAGCCGAAACCACAGGTACACGGCTCAACAGTTGGACATCTATGGTTGACCAGCCATTGCCATCAGGCAGGTAGGTCCGACCTATTGACTCAAACGACTTTACACTGCCACCTGAAGCATCTAACAATCTGACATAGGGGACACGCCATTCCAGGGCCCTTTGATTGGACGCAAGCTCCATGCCCAGCCCGCCGCCTGCACCGCCGGAACCACCCCGAACAGTGAAATCACCACCGGATAATATCGCCTTACGTCCATCCAGCTTGCAGAACCCTTCGACAGCACCTTTTGGTGTCAGAGACTTCAGCCTGTTATTTTCATAACTGGCACTACCCATCAATCCCATGAATTCCCTGAAGGAATCAGGATCAACGAATTCATCAATTCGTTCTCTGACAGTCAGTTTGCCACGTTTGTGCTGCCGTTCTATGCCCTCAGATCCACCCATCCTGAGGACGAATTCCCGGCGCTTTTTAATCTCCCGGACTTCATCTTCCCAGCTCATGTCCTACCTCTAGAAACAAATGTGCCCAATACCATTCAACACACTATTTTTTCTTGTAATCATCAGTTCCTTTGTAGGGGCCATCACGCCAGGCAAGTGCATCCTTGAGTCCGTTCTCGCGCATCTGATCCTGGTACTGATAAGAAAATTCAGTGAACTGACCCATGGCATCCAGGTCCGTACTACTCCGAACAGATGAATAAATGCCCATATTCTCGTAGAACCGGTTCATGTTTACTTTGAGGATAGCAAGGTGATCTGCAGACATTGTCGCGATTCTGTCAGCGAATGAAATCGTTCGATCATCCAGTTGATCAAGCGGCCAGGAATAATTAACCATACCTATCTCTTCGGCTTCCTTGCCAGTGACATTCTCACCTGTGTAGTAGAGTTCCTTCGCTTTTCTCATGCCGATAACAAGCGGCCAGATAACACCGGTTCTGCTGGTACCCAGTCCTCTCAAACCAGGATGTCCCAGTTGAGCATCCTCAGCAGCAACCACAAGATCAGCCATCATCGCCAGTTCACAACCACCGGCAACCGCATAGCCATGCACCTGGGCGATGGTTATCTTTGCCATATTCCAGAAATACATGTGAATGTCTGTAATCTGCTGCATGCCTGTCCGGATGCCCATCATTAACCGGCGTTTTTTGTCATCTACCTGTTTATGGTGTCTGACAACCGCGTCAGCCCCGCCACGTGATGGAGTCAGATCATATCCGGCACTGAAGGTACGACCTTCCCCTTTGACAATAATCACCCGAATGTCATGGTCAGCCTCCATGTCGTGAAGCGCCTCGTTAAACTCGAACATGAGTTCCTGCGAAAGCGCATTCATTTTTTCCGGACGATTCAGGGTGATTCTCCCCACGCGTTCGTCGGTCCCCACCCGGTCAATCGATATATTCTCGTATTCACTCATCTTTCTTCTCCTTATTTCTACTACTTTAGTCAGATTCAATCGAAACCCGATCTGCTCGTACATCGACCAGGTTTGTGCGAGAACCACCAGCCAGGCTTTACTATGCCACAGAACGACAAAAAGAACTTATACCGCGGCCAATGTCATTTGTGATTCGCAAATATTTGTAAAAGAAGCCGGAATCAAAGACTATGATCTGTCCATCGAATGCAAAGGAAAGAGAGATGACCATACAACTCAGACAAATCTGTCTCGTCGCGGATAAACTGGATCCGGTAATCGATGACCTCACCAGTATCCTCGGCATAAACACCTGTTTCATTG
Organism: uncultured Pseudomonadales bacterium; assembly: GCA_964548025.1. Lineage (GTDB taxonomy): Bacteria > Pseudomonadota > Gammaproteobacteria > Pseudomonadales > Azotimanducaceae > JAHRVQ01. The sequence continues at coordinate 22,370 of CAZJRI010000051.1, read as the reverse complement.
ACTCTGGTGTGGGTCGTTTCGGCCTCGAAAATACCCTGATGCCAATTGGTCGTAACTTTCTGGAGGTCGTGGCACCAATCGAGGAAAACACCGCAGCCGGGCGATATCTGGAGCGTCGAAATGGCGATGGTGGCTATATGGTGATCTGTCAGGCAGACAATCTGGACAACCAGCGGGAACTGAGGGCCAGAGCCATCGACAACGGGGTACGGGTCGCCCACGAAGCCGACAGGGGTACATGGAACATCTGTCAACTCCACCCGAGGGATATGATCGCCTCGTTTTTTGAATTTGACTGGGATGAAAACAACGATCTGGCCGGTAATTGGGAGCCCGCCGGAGGTATTGCCTGGGAAGACGACGTTAAACAGGATATTACGATTGACTACCTTGGCGTTGAACTTCAATCACCTGATCCTGTTGCGCTGGCTGAAGTATGGGAGAAGGTTCTGGCACTGCCGGTTGATCGAGACGGTAGCGAGCTGAGAATGACAATCAACAATGCCACTATTCGATTCGTTGAATCGATGGATAACAGGGGGCCGGGATTGGGCGGTCTTGATTTAGCCGTTAAGAATCGTGAACAAATACTGGCAGCGGCTAGAGAACGTGGCTGCTACGTGAATGATCAGCAGGTCGATATCTGCGGCACCAGATTCTATCTGATCGACAGTTAGAACTTTAAACGGCGGAAGCACTATTCAATTCGCCTAACACCTGTCGATCTGTCTGCGGGTAATATGGTCATTTGAAAGGATCCAACCAGATTCCGGGTGATCAGGACCGCAGCGCTGTCGAGCCTCGTCATCCACCGCCTGCCATACCTTTGCTGCCATGCCTGGCCGTTTTCTAGGTAGAACCTGCTCTTGCCGTTCCAGCCAGTGAACTCACCCTTGATTCTGGTCCTGATACCTTCATCAACTATTTTTTTTACTAATGATTCTCAACTAATATTTTGAATCTCTGCCAGGAATCTATACTGATCGGTAAGCGCATCATTTAAAATCTGTTATTCGAAATTGTAAGAGGTATTAGCAACCTACCCCTTTGATACCGTAAGTGTTAAACAGGTTCAACGCCCAATCCGTTCTGCGAGTTTTTTCTTTCTTCGAGCTTTTCCTGAATCTGCCTGTGGTATTCCTTGTCTATCTTGTAGCCACCATAGATTACAGCAGCGATCAGCCCCCACACCATGGCAAAGGGACCATCGATTATACCCAATGCATAGATCTTGTCTGGATGGATCTGGCTCGCTTCGACCCCCCGGGGAAAATCAATTACATCGAGAGCAACACCTGCGACTACATGTCCTATTCCATTGGTCACTTTTGCAAAGAATGTGCGAGCAGAGTAGAAAATCCCCTCCTGTCTCCTGCCCGTTTTCAACTCATGTTCATCTGCTATATCAGCCAAAGATGACATTACACTGATATTAAGAACAGAACCACAAAGTGATGATATTGTTCCCCAGAAGATAACGAAGGCAACCAATGTCCAGGTGGTATTCGCAGGTGCAAGGTCGAATAGCCTGAGTGTAACCGCCATTGACCAGGCTACGCTTAACCCTGCAGCAGTCGCAACCGTCGCCCAGCGTTTTTCAAAACGCTGATGTGATCTTGCAGCGGTCATAAATCCGATCGCATAGCCGAAAACATTACCCAAAATCAGCCATCCAATCTGCTCATCTGTGAACTCCAGTAAAAGGTTCCCATATACAGACCCAGGGTTTCATGAGTACCAATTGTAATCGAGAGGAAAAACAGACCCAGAAGCAAATACAGGTAGTTCTTGTTCTGGATGGCTGAATACATTTCCGAAGCTAACTGACGAGCACTAAAAGGCGGGAGATCATCAGGGACCTGTTTCATTCTGGTAATCTGACCTCGAGTCGCAAACGCTGACCCCAGCATGCAGACCATAATCAAACTGGAACAGAAAATAACGATTGGCATGTACGCTGCCTGGGTCATCCTGCCGTTATCAAACGAAGGAAAAATAAGAAACCAGACGACGACATGCATAATGATCACACCAACATATGTGAATACATTGTTGTAACTCATGATCTTTGATCGTTCGATATAATCGTCGGACAACTCTGCACCCATCGCAAGATGAGGCACAGCAAACAGCGTAGAACAAATTCTCATGGTGACTGTGAAAAACGCAAACCACAAGAAAAGCGAAAAGCTGTCCAATCCTGCCGGTGGATTGAAAATCAGGTAGATGGTGACGATCAGAGGCAGGGGCGCTGCATACATGAACGGATGCCTTCTTCCCATCCTTGAACGCCATCGATCAGAGATTGATCCCATCAGGGGATCAGTCACTGCATCAGAAGCGATACCAATTGTCACGGCTGCTGCAGTCAGGGTACCCGACAGGCCAAGTATCTGATTGTAGAAGAAGAAAGTCAGGGCATTAAATATCCAGTTGGTTGCTGCCTCACCGGATGCACCAATACCGAAAGCCAATTTAATCGGCATTGATACGGATTCGTTACTCATCACTCATTCTCCAGATTTCGCGCCAGTGCTTTTATATACGCCGGACCGATGCCACAGCATCCGCCAATCATTGTCGCACCGGCTATTTCAAATCGCTTTGCCATTTGCACAAAGAACTCAATACTCACATCTTCTCTCAAACCTGTCCGGATCTCGTTATCCAGCGTCCAGGCGGGATCAACTTTATTCAATCTATTGGGATAACCACCAATTGGCTCATTCGTCATGCCTCTGAGTTCCTTCAATGCGGCAAGTATGGCTTCAGGGCTCGTGCAGTTGAACAGGTATCCGGATACATTAAAACCCTCAAGCATGGCATAGGCCTGCCCTATAGACTCACCGCTCCTCAATCCATTGCCAGGCACCTCGTCAAGTGTCCATGACACCATGATCGGTAATCCCTGCCCATGGGCACGCGCCATGCTCACCGCATTATAAGCCTCAACACCACTTGACATCGTCTCACACAAAAAGAGATCCACATGGTCCCGTAAAGCTGTAACCATCGCTTCATAAATCGGAAGTGCCTCGCGCTCAAAGGGAACTAGATCTGGTCGATAGCTCTCTGATAAAGGCGGCAGAGAACCTGCCACTCGTACTTCTTCACCCTGAAGGTTTTTTTGACTCTCGACCACGGCTTGCTGTGCAAGTGAACCGGACAACTGCGTCAGCGCCACGTATCGATCTTCAAGGTGACTTTTGCCAAGGTAACTCGGCACGGTTGAATAGCTGTTTGTGGTGATGATCCTTGCACCGGCACTGATATAATCTTTGTGAAGCTGGACAACTTCTACCGGAGCATCCAGCAAGGCCTGCGCTGACCACAAACCGGTCGCATCTGCTGCTCCCCGGCGAATTAATTCACCACCCATCGATCCATCTAATAACGTAATCACCAATTACCCGATTTAGACTTTCACTTCAGCCTAGTTATTTTTGTTTGAGCAATAGTACCTGATTATCATCCGAGTACCAGTTATGGCCAATCCCACCACTATTTGTCGCAGTTTACTATTCTGGAGGTTGCCAATATTCGTCGAATCAATACAATCACCTGAATCATAAATGAAAATGAGACCCTTGATGAGCGAGCAACCTGAATCGACAAGACCAAATCCATTCCTAGGGAAAGAGGCTCCGCCAATGGCTGATGACCCCTGGGGAATGCCAATTGAAGAAATCAACGTGATAGATGGCAGATTATTTGAGCATGACGCACACTGGGATTTCTTCAAACGGCTGAGGCAGGAAGATCCGGTACACCTCAACGATCTACCGGAAACAGGTCGTTACTGGTCAATCACCAAGTTCAACGACATCATGTATGTCGACAAGAATCATGAGTTATTCTCCTCGGCTCACGGAATCGCACTCGGCCCACCCATTGACAGGGAGGCAAATCCCGAAGACATGAACCTGAGCATGTTCATCGCGATGGATCCGCCAAAGCACGACCTGCAGAGAGCGACAGTCAGTGGCGTCGTTGCGCCCACTAACCTGGCCAAGCTTGAATCTACCATCAGGCAGCGGGCTGGCGGCATTCTGGATTCGTTGCCGGTTGGCGAAACATTTAACTGGGTCGATCTTGTTTCAATCGAGCTTACCACCCAGATGCTGGCAACCCTATTTGATTTCCCATTCGAAGATCGCCGAAAACTGACTCGATGGTCTGATGTGGCAACTGCCAGCCCGGAGACTGGTGACATTATCGACTCCGAAGACCAGAGAAGAGGCGAATTAATGGAGTGCCTGGCGTACTTTACCGAGTTATGGAACGACAGGATTAAAAAAGAGCCCGGCTCTGACCTGATATCGATGCTGGCTCACGGCAAGGATACGAAAGACATGAAGCCGTTTGAATTTCTGGGCAACCTGATACTCCTGATTGTCGGCGGCAATGATACAACTCGAAATTCGATCAGCGGTGGCGTCCTGGCGCTGAATCAGTTCCCGGATCAATACGAGAAATTGCGCAATGACCTTTCACTGATTCCGAATATGGCATCGGAAATCATTCGCTGGCAAACACCGTTACCCTATATGAGGAGGACTGCCAACGTCGATGTTGAACTGGGCGGGAAGCAAATCAAAGCAGGGGATCAAGTGCTGATGTGGTATGTCTCAGGTAACCGTGACGATGAAGTTATCGATCGAGCGGATGAGTTTATTATCGATCGGAATCGTGCCCGTCACCATCTCTCCTTCGGTTTCGGCATTCATCGCTGTATGGGTAACCGTCTGGCTGAAATGCAACTGCGCATACTGTGGGAAGAAATCATGAAACGATTCAGGTTTGTAGAAGTCGTTGGTGACCCCAAGAGAATGAGATCCAGTTTCATCAAAGGCATCACAGAACTCCCGGTGAGAGTTCACCCGCTATAATTTACGGAATGTAATTTACGGAATGTAATTTACGGAATGTAATTTACGGAATGTAATTTACGGAATGTAATTTTCCGGTTGCAGAGTGCTCTGTGGATCTGACTCGGTTACCAGGTTTTGATTCACTAAAACGAGCACTCGATGGTGTTTTAGATGGTGCTCTAAAAAATACACCTAATCGAAGTCGTCAGGCACACCCAATTTCGCATCTTCTGCAACCTGCCGGAGTTCAACCACAATTCGTGATGCCTTTGACAGTCGATATTCGACCTTCACTTTCATCCCAGTTTTCAAGAGCTCAAATGCGCCAAATTCCGAGTTGTACATTTTAATGGCAGGCAGGTCATATCCTTTTGTACCTTTGAAACTATATCGATAGCCACTGATGATTGCTGTCTTCTTAGCCATGTCGAGGGAATGTATCTGACCGATTCGAGTCTGCGTATAGTCACTTGCAGGGATTTCCCCGGATGCGGGCACATTAAAGATTACGAGGATTATCGCGACTAAAACAAATTGGTATAATCTGATCATGTAATTACCTCTCCTATCAATTTCGCTTCAGCCGCGACCAGGAAATCCGACCGGTATTAATACCACCGGATGTCTCGGTCAGTCTTATTTCCAGCGTCCGGTCACTCAACTGGGTGACACGGTCACCACCAATGAAAGTTGAATCTGTGGGTACTGAATCTTCAAAGTAGGTACTAGCAACCACATCACCGCTATCCGTTAAATCATCAGCATTGACCACG
>CAZJRI010000051.1:0-16665 GCA_964548025.1 uncultured Pseudomonadales bacterium | reverse complement strand
ATCAAAGATGCCGTCTTCTGTATTACATAAAAGCGTGCCGGTACCAGGGCAGAAGGCATTGGCAGCACCACCTGCATCAACCGTACAACTCAGGGCGGCTTTTGGCATCACACTGTTCACGAAGACAATGCCACCGCGAATCTGGATATTTCGAATCGCCTTCTCACCCGGGTATTCAGGATCCGTCAGGCCATCTGCAGAAGCATAGTCCAGATCGTTGTACCAGCCGGTCTTAACATTGTAATCAACGGGATTCTCAGAAAGAATTCGTGCATCTCCAACGCTGGAATCACCCGCAATTGCTGTATATTCCTGCTGGACAAGGTCTGACTTGCTGACCAGCGTTGAACCCAGTCTGTCCCAGATGCCATACATGCTTTGAATGTCCTCGGCAGTATCATCACCCTCGTAGATATAACTACCGGTCGCGAAGACAACGATATATCCGCCACATAGATTATCAACCTTCACTTCATCGTGATTGTAGGTATAGCAGTTTGCTCCGGTATCCTTGGTGGGATGAACCACCACAAGCGGTCTCGTGGTTATGGGTTGAGCCTCATTCAAAAGCGTGACCTGATTCAGATAAGTTGCCTGAAAAATCAGGGTTGCATCCCAGTTATCGGGATCCGGGTCTCTGAGGTCAAAACGATATAGATTCCCGAATCGATCACCGGCATAAGCGATATCAACCGTACCGTTACCATCCATGTCGATGGCTCTGGGGACACCCAGTCCATTGGCAATTGTGCCACTGACAGCGGGTGTTTCGATCTTTATAAAATCGTATTCACCTGCCGCGCACCCTGATTTGTCCGGATGACACCAATTGCCGTCTGTACCCTTGCCAATGAGCAGCACAAACAGAACAGCCTTGCCCGAGGTGCTATTGTAGCCATTACCCATTACCGCGACCCACTCATTTTCATTGTCGGCCGCGTCACTGATATTACTCATAGCAATGGTCGGCGGGCTGTAGGAATGGCCTACATCACTGATTGGTAATCCCAGACTATCCAGCAATGGCGCACCAAGACCGTCAACGGGTTCTACGTCATCCTCGTCAGTAAATTCCCACATGACGACATCACTGGCATTGGATTCAGTGATGGCACCCGGATCCGTAATATCCAGCGCGAAATAACCTTTTGCACCGGCCCGGTAGCCACCTACCAGGACTGTCGTCCAATCTTTGTTTACAGCGGTAGTATCTGAACGTCTGTCAGGATCGAGGTAGACATCATTAACGGAATTCGACAGATCGACCGCATAGCGATGGGCGTAGTTTGTGCTTAGCAACTGCTTTATACGCTGACTGTATGTCCCTGTAATGATGTGATCCGGCACATAGGAAAACACCTCTTCTCCGTCATTTGCATCGAATCCGTGCAACATACCGTCATTCGATGATACATAGACCATATCCCGTCGACTGGAATTACTCGCCTTGAAAGTCTCATAGGGTTCACTGGTCGGATAAGGCGGTGATGTTCTCCTGGTACGATTTGGCGGACCATAGAAAACCGGTGTCGAGCTGACGATATCACCAATTCGGCCTTTTTCGGCAGGTCGCTCTCTCAGATTTCCAAGGGGTCTTTCATTGGACGCATCACCTCTAAGATAGTTGACATGCTTCTCAATCTGCTGGTTGAACGCTGCTGACCCCTCCGCCATGATCCCCAGAGGATCGTCCTCAAGAGCCAGCTTCTGTTCTGAATTCAGACTCGTCGACCTGAATGGAATACCACCCGCTCCATTGGTAACCGTATTATCAAAAGTGAGAACTTCTCTTGTCAGGTGAGTTTTTAGATCCAGTTCCTCGGCTGCACTCCAGACTTCTGCACCCAGGGTACCGTCAGAATTAAAATTCTGCGCAACAAGATCTCCGCTATTCTCTCGAATATTATAGAAGGCCCTGAAAACGAGCGAACCTTCCTGTATTTCCTGGGAGTTAAAACTCACGGCACTTGCCGTGCCAATCGCCTGGGCGAATTGCTGAAACGCACTTTCGAGGGCAGTTTTCAGCTCCGTTGGATTGTTCGCGTTCAGATAATCACCCCGGCCATTCACTGCCGTATGCACCAGATCATTCAACTTTTCAGTATCCGTGAGTGAATCACCCCAGGTAAAACTTTGGGTATAGTCCGTGGGCACATCCGCCATGCCGATGGTGCCGTTAACCCCGAACGATATAACAAAGGTCGACATATGCTGATGCATTGTCGGTTGTTCAGCACTGCCACCAAACGCGCTGGCCGCAGCCCCATCCAGGTCACGCTCTGTAGCCGGTACCTCATTGGCAAGACCAGAGTGAAGATCCCGTTCATAAAAATACATCGCAACGTCGGCCAGAGTCTGATTGGCCGAATCAGCGTATCGACCGCCATCAAAATCAGATGAAGTCCCGGCATCATCATTACCTATATCATTACTGGGCCCGCTGGCATTCCAGAACCCAGCGGTAACCACCAGAGAAAAATTCTGCTGACAATTTCCTTCTGGCGCTGGTAAAACAGGACAGGTAGCACCGGATGTGATAATTGACCTGCTCGACAGGCATTCATAGTAACGACCCGTTCTTTCCAAACTGTCTCGTATCGGAGTTGAAACAGACGAGGCGTTGTTTCGATAAATATGCTCCAACAAGGTTCCTTTGTTGCCAGCCAGAGGCGATTCGTTCATTTCACTGATATTAATATTGTCATTTTTACCACCGAAGGCGCCAAACCCGATTCGCATGTTTTCTGACTCGGCTATTACCCCGCCCAACGAATTCTTGGAGGTATAGTGCCTGGTTCTTGCATAGCTGTAGAAGTTGGCAAAGTTCTGAATTTCTTCTGCATAGGTACAGGCTGTTGCACCGGCACAGTCTGTTCGGTTGGTACCTTTCGGATAGGTATCAGAGCCGCCAGCAGCAGCAGGTTTGATCTCAACCAGGGTACCTTCGGTACATGCTCCGCCAGGTGACGTATACGGAGAGGTGCCATCAACCACACCAACAACATTGGACGGGCAACCTGCCGGGTCATTGATGTCGGTCCACGTATAGTATTTCGCCAGGTAAAGGTTCTTGTCGTTATTCGGCATATTATGAGTTGCCGTCAGATCGATCTTCGCACTGGGTGTTTTGTAGGGATTTGAAATCGCTGCTGTCGGATCTGCATCCGTAAACTGAATCTTCTTGTCGTTAACGCCGATCCACGGGTAGTAGCTAACAGCGGGATTGTAATATACCTTGTTGAAATCAGAGTTACGCAATCGCCACAATCCGTTGCCAGGATTGTTCTTTTCACTATCGGCGTACTTGGTTTTACCGCTACCGTCCTCAGGCAGGAAATAGGTCTTTGTCTTACTGCCTACCGCATAGTACCCCTCACTCTCTGTCGTGAGAATATCAGAGGACATGGCTTCTGAATCATCCAGCAGGACAAATACATTAGGCAGAGCAGGCACAGGTAACTCCAGAGGTCCCTGACTGAGTTCTTCTGAATTTACGATCACATTGTTGGTGCCAACCGATGCTGCGGCCGTTTTTGCCGCATTTACGTAAATAATGCCAAATGCGCAGTGGGCTTCACTGTCGTCAACCGGATCATCGCAAACCCGGTAGACGAAATTATCGATACCATCGTCGGTGGAATTCACTGCTGCCGGTGGATGGTAAACAAAGCCACCGGATGTTGTCTGGGTACCACCTTCGTCTGTAAATGCGACAGTAGCCAGAAGATCTGTAACATTCTGCTTCGGCGTAAAATAAAGCGTTGAGCTGTCCTGATCCCAGTTCTTTGGAATGTCATTTAGAGAAGTTCGGTAGTTAACGAGCGCTGTATCCTGTGGATTTGGTATCGGCGCGAGCGCAACCAGTTTCTTACCCTGCTCCATATAGTAATCATCTGTTGCATCAATTACCCGATGACAAGGCGTTGCCTGGGTAAATGAATAAAAACTCTGAAGGGGGTCGAGATAAGCCGGGAGCACGCCAAGCGGATTACCCAACCCATCAAATTCTTCACACACTACCGAACCAGGCGGATCTGATGCATCACTCAAGTTCACGACAATAGTTGCTGTATCACTGGCACCATTGCTATCCGTAACCTCAAGCGTAAGGCTATAAGCAGGCGTTGCTTCGAAGTTCAGCAATTCAACATCTGGTGTGTGATCGCCGACCAGGATATCACCGCCACTATTAACCTTGAATTCTACCGGCGCACCCACACCCGAGGTAATCGAGTAACCAAGAACATCATCAGCATCCAGATCAACCGCGCCCAGATTAAGAACGAACGTATCCTGGGCAAGGTTTTCGCTGATTGTTATGTTCTGATCATTTACCACAGGCTCATCATTGGCCCCGGTAATCGTAATGACGACGTCTTGAGTTGTACTTTCCGATGCGGTCAATGTGATCGTATCCGTGATCACGTCACCGACATCCAATGTTTGCACGGTACTCTGATCAAGGGTATAGACCCATGTACCAGCCGAAAGGTTAATCGATCCGTAGCTACCAACCAGGCTCGTATCCGCAAAGATGGGATTGTCATCAACGTCAACATCTGAGATTGAAGCGCTGCCGGAGGCTGTCACCGGAGAGTCACCGATATCACCTTCGGTTACGGACCCGGTAAAAACACCGGATACAATTGAGGAATTATCGTCCACATGATTTATGGTAAATGTCACCGTCACTGTTGTGCTTGTGAGTACTCCATCGGTCACGTTATACGTAAAACTGTCAGTGAAATTCTCAGAGTCATCATGTTTGTAGGTAAATCCGCCAGAAGAATTAATGCTGAACGTGTCTGAATACAATGGACCGGCTACCAGATTTACGTTTATAGGATCGCCATCTACATCACTGTCATTTGATAAAACACCTGAGCCTGCCATACCCGCACTGCCTGACAGGGTCGCACCTTCATCGAGGACATAGAAATCATCAACAGCATCAGGCGTATCATTCACAGGATTTACGGTAACTGCGATTACCTCTGCTGCCTGAGCGGAATCCAGATTGGGCGTTGTGGTTGTCGCTGTCACAGTAAGATTGAAGTCCGAATGATCGTCCGGCGCAGGTTGAACAACGATACTCGCAAGGTTCCAGGCACTGATATCAGTAACCGAAGCAGTTGAACTCAGCACACCGTCAGAGATGCTTGCACCCGCTGGTAGTCCGCTCAATGATAGTGTTAGCGTTTCGAAACCATCCGTATCACTTAGAGACGCACTAATACCCAGGTTGGCAGTGGTATCTTCGTCAAGCGTTATGCTGTTGCTGACTGAAAGGTTTGGCACGTCAGCTATATAAGTGACCGTTACCGTAACGATTCCGCAGGAATCATCTGCAGAGGATGCCGGGAATGGGTATCCGTCACATGTCCCAAAGAGGTAGGTTCCTATTGCGTCTACACTGTAATAGAAGAATATTGCATCTCCGACAACGCCATTCGACTGAAAGAAAACGTTGTTAAGATCGTAACCGGTCCAACTTCCACAGGTCATGCAGGGTGAAGCAGCAACGATGCCTGAAACAGCGCCGATACGGATCGGAGCGACCGAGCCGTTCTCTATATCATTGCTGACAATATCAAGCGTCGAAAGGCTGTTCACATCCACTATAAAGCTGTCATCTACACCCTGCGGTGACCCGGCCGCCGGTGCAGCCTGGCTGTCAACAGTGGCTAGAAGAATCGGCACCAGCAAATATGCCGCCAGGTTCTTGCAGGTAATGTTCTTTAACAATCTGAATCGCATGCGGGTCTCGTCCTGAAGGGAATCTAGAATTTCTTCCCGTAGGTGCTTTGCAACAGCACTTTCGCAGACGAAGTCTTTCCGGTTCCGAGTACAGTGACTCGAAACATCTGGGTTCTGTCTGCCCCTGTTCCCCCGCCCACATTGTCCATATTCAATCGATCTTCTTCGGACAACACGGTTTTGACGTATTCAATAATATAGAGCGGTTGAGCGACCCCATCGCTATAATCAACCGCCACAGAGGCGACGCCATCCCAGGTGGCATCTTCTTCCCATCTAGGCACAACTCCAACGGCCTGTGAAACATACTTTCCACTTGCATTTGCCTGATAGGGTGTTAACGCCGTTTCACCTTCAATGATGTTCTCCGCTTCAATTATCGCTGCCTCTGCGCCTCGAAAGGCAACGCTGGTATCCGTTGAATTCCTCGCCATCTTTTCAAGCATTCCCGTCACCTCGACTGACGAGGTTCCCAACAGAGTTACGATCAGCAGGATGACGAGAGTCAGGATAAGCACAGCACCAGATTGCTTATGTGGTCCGGAAAATGATTTCATTCTCTATCCCCTGTTCCGAAGGTTGATGGTCTGGGTGAATGCTCGTCTCAATAATCCGTCGTATGTCTCCCCGGGTTGACAATCCTGTGAGCCACCACTCCCGGTACAACCATGAGTAGGGCCGCTTTTGGCGCCAACGTCTTCAACGGAATTCGCAACTACCGTGATACGTAAGGTGAGTACATCGTCGAAATCGATTACCGAATCCGCGTCAAGATATCTGTTTGGAATGTCGTCATTGTCGGTGTCGACACCATACTTAATCTGCAGGTCTTCAATGCCTTCTACCAGTTCTTCCGGCGCAGCCGGTCCCACCTTTCTCCAGAGCGACATGGTTGTATCGCCAACATTGAGCGAAGCTTCACCAGGTGCAACAAAATAAGTATGAGATTCGATGGCTGAAACATAGGCATCAGTTTCAAATGTGTTGAATTCAGCCAAGCGGGTTATCGCGTTGGTATAGCCATCGGCATCGACCACATTCGAATGTTGAATCTTCTGATCGACCGTGAAACCCGTGATTCGAAACACAGTACCTTTTTCACAGTCATGTATGATTGCCATATAGTCGGTATCGAAGTCGAAATCCGTTGTTTCTACTTCAATGTCCTCCACAGAGGTTGGCATATTTACACTAACCCTGTGCTTTTTCTCAGGGATATAATTTACGGTGAATATATCTGTTTTTCGTAGGATGCTATTTGTGTTAATGCCCAGTCCCGGGCCTACCGTACCGGCAGCATAGATATTGGAATCAACCCCGCCCACGGATTTGGGCAAAACTGTCTCTATATCCGGAGACCATCCTGTCGATTCCCCTTCGTAGCCGATCAACCCTGATGTAAGGTCAAATTCATAGGGGATATCTGCGATAAAAGTTTTATAGAGAGAGTCGTTGGTTGAAAAACAACCTTTGTACCCAGCCATCTGAGCCGATCGGATCAATCTCTCAAGCGCAAATCGTCCATTTTCCTGTACCCGTGACTGCCCCATCAGAAAACTATAGGTCTGTGCATTGGCTACCAGGAGCTGTGCAACGCCCAGACTGACGATTGAGGACAATGCCAGACCAATCATCATCTCCACCATGGTGAATCCTTTCTGACCCATCTTGTGCCTCCCTTCGATCACTCCGGCACCTGCATAAACAACTCAACCAGCCTGGTGTGATTCGACTTCAGATCAGACCATCTGACCTTGATGTCGTACTCGTCACCAACAAGTGTTATGGATGCCTGTCCTAACGGCAAAGATCCAGTGACATTCAAGGCTTCACAAGCGGAATAGGGTGTACCGTCGGCAGCAGTGGAATTAACCGAACAGAGCCACTGAGAAGTATCATAGGTAGCCATTTGTGCCGGGGTGCAATCACTGATTGTGCAATCCGTCGCTGCCATGGGTGCATCGCCAAGACTGACAGGCCCATAGGTGGTTGAACCATTTACCTCAATTCGATCGATCAGATCACTGATCAATTGTGATGCTTCGACCCTCATCAGCGCATTGCGATTAGCATCCAGCCCTTTCAACTGGAGACCGGTAATGCCCAGCACCCCAACTGATAGAATTACGATAGAAACCAGTACTTCGATCAAAGTGAATCCCTGTGAAATATTCTTCTTCATTTCGAAATACCTCTATGAACAAACCGGTCGTTTTGCGACAACTGCATCGCTGTCACGATATGCCTTTGAACGACCTATGAGGGAGATGAAAACACGCCGATTAGCATTGCTCGTGGTACAGAGATCAACACTTCGAACCACCCCATTGTCCAGTTCACCAACATTGTTAAACTGAATTGAGGTGATGTTTTCTATACTGTTAAGCGTCGAACCATCTGATATCGCGGAGAAATTCCTGATGGTGGTGCCATTACAGTTGCCAGGGTTCCCTTCAACGACGCACCAGCCGTTACCGAATTCATTGGCCGAGTTGCTTGGATCAGAAGCCTGAACGCTAACGACTCCTCCTGTTTTAAGCGCCTCACTTCTCGCCAACCCAAGCGCCGTCATAAACTCGTTAACATGAGTTGCAGAACGATTTCGCTCGATCATTGCGCCAAAACTAGGTACCGCTATGTTCAGGGTAATAGCGACCACCGCCAAAACGACGATGAGTTCAATCAACGAAATACCTGAATTCGATTTACGCATTTAGCCTCCCATATCACCCGTTAAGTTAATTGCATTTAACTTCTCAGGATCAATATTCTAAAAGAGACTTCCTTTTCTCCATTCCATACTAAAAAAGTCTAGCAGCAACTCAGGAAACCAACGTGTCGCTGATCACATTTTTCCCAACCGGGCACTTTTTGTACATCAGGTGTTGTTTTTTCGGGACGAAGTACTGGCACAGACTTGCTTAAACCACGCCAAAAAAAAGACAGGTAATAACAATCTCCTTTGTGATACCGGGCAAGAATATAGGTTGTGATCAGGCTCACAGTACTTTTGTCGAGTAGCAACAAAAAATAAATAGCAATGAACCACATCCCCAACGTTTTTATTGCGTCGCATAAAAAGGAGATGGCTTTAGAGAACTTCAGGAATATACGTCTTGAAGTAGATCGATCAGGGAGTCGCATTTTGTCCCGCGATTATCCAGCTCAGGACCAAAGGGCATCCAATTTTAAACAGTGCGTGTTTAAGCTGGCTATGCAGGTAGATTACGGATTGACCACATTTGACTGTGATATGTCCTAATATGATCTTATTTTCTAATCAAGACTTGATACAGATCATGTAGCGCCCTTTCTGTGCTTATTAAAGTAGCTTCGACGTATATCTACCATGCAAAAAACGAGAGGAAGGACAATGACAGATTTTCTTGCAGCTTATTCGATTCAAAACTGGCTGGAATCATGCCCTCAGGGTTATCTTGATGAGACTGAATTCGGTCACAAACCCGGCGAATCTGAACCCGAAGATATTCTCGAGAATGAATTATTCCTGGAGGATGCTATTGGTACCACCGTCCAACTGGTGGTAGGAGAGAGAGCCGCGTTGGCAGCTTCATCAGGACTAATTAATGCCGCACCTGATGATGCCAGTCGGATGTTTCTGGCCACTCAGACGCTGGATGAAGCACGTCATGTAGAAATTTTTACTCAAAGACTCTTTGATCTCGGAGTAAAGAAGGATGAACTCGATTCAGTTATCGCCGCTCATGCAAATCCCAACCTGATCAAATTTGCCGAGGTTCTGCTTGAGAAAGTAGACAAGAAAGACTTCATTGCCGGTGTTGTAGGTCAAAATATAGTCCTTGAGGGGATGGCGTTCAGCGTTTTTGAAATGATGCATGCCAGCGCTCAGGCAGGTAATCCTAAATTCGCACATACCCTGTCAGGTACTATCGCAGATGAAAGACGCCATGTAGGTTTCGGCGAGAACAGGATAGGTTCGCTGATCAAGGAACATCCTGAGAAAAAGTCTGAGATCCAGAAAATGCAGCAGGAAATGACCTACCACATGCTCGCAACCTTTGCTGATTCATTTCAAGCCAACGAAGATGTGGTTGAGCAAGCACACCAGACGACTGAACCTGAAGAAGCGGCCATGTACCATGGCGTAGACCTGAACAAGGCAGATTCAGCACAGATGGAAGCTGTACTCGCAGATACGGTGCTGGGCGAATTCAAAACAAGACTCGGACGCATCGGCCTGGATTACCTCTCTCCTGCCGCATGATATGACCGAGACTGTTGAGCCGCATGGTCTAAGCGAAGAGGACTTTCTGGCAGAAGTACATTCATTCCAGTTCTGGTTTGAAGCAGTGGAAGGCTACCTCAATGGAACCACTTTTGGCTATGATCCTGCCCTGAACGGGCAGGTTCTTTCCGATAGTGAAAAGAATCTCCTGATTACAACACTATGTAATTACTGCATTGCTGAACAGACCGCATTGGAAGCCTCAAGCGGTATGATCAGATTCGCGCCAGACCCTGAATCTGCAATTTTTCTCTCAACCCAGGTTGCTGATGAAGGACGTCATCTCGAGGTCTTCATTCATCGACTGAAGTTGCTGCAGGTAGCAGATCCATGGACGGAAATAGACAATCGCGCTAATCGAAGCCTGCTCCAGTTCAAATCCAGATTATTGGAGTACGTCGATAAAAGGGACTGGGAAGCTGCAATCTTCGCTCAAAACGTCATATTGGAAGCAATGGAATTCACCGTCTTCCAGCATCATGCATCGAATACCGATCCCATCACCAGGGCAATGCTGACCAGCATTGTCAAGGATGAACGAAGACATATGGGCTTTGGTGAAAATGATCTGGGTCGAAAACTCTCACAGGCACCCCATACCAGAGTGCGACTGAATCAGATTACCAAAGAGCTGAATCCACTCGTACTCGCCACTTTTTCTGAAATCGCTGCGGAACTGGGTTTGGAAAACGATCCTGATCTGGATATTTCCACCAATTACCTTGCAACAATAAAGCGGCTCGGATTCGCATCATGAAGGATCCATTGATGACGAGCGAAGAAGCCGTGGTTCAGAGAAGAACCCGGTTTGTACTTGAGGACACGGGATTTAACGAAGTCCCAAAAAAATACCGGAAGTTCTATCGCAAATGGGGGGGCAAAGCCGACAAGTTGGCTGCGAACGAAGTTTTGTGTCCCGTTTGCCTGGTCGTGATTCGTTCTTCCCGTGAATTGCGCCCTGGCGATCGCGTCTATTGCATGCCCTGTATGTCACGACTGATCGTCATAGAAGAATGTGGCATGTTACTGGCGACTGTCGTTTATTGAGCAGGCGCAATAATCAACATCAACTGATATTCGGAATAATATCTTTGGCAACCCTTTCAATCACCTGGTAGCGGGGATCAAAAGAAGGCAGGATCATCACCTGATCGAGCCCTGAATTCTCAAGTTCGTTCAGTTGATGCAAAATGGAATCCTGAGTACCTACGAGGCAACTTGCCTCGATTGTTTCCTTGATAACAAACCGTTCCTCTTCTGGATGCACCCAGCAGTTGTGTCCCGCATGAATTCTCTGATGTCTTCTTTCGGCAGGATAGGATTCCAGCAACTTGGTATAGTCCTCCCAGACGCCGGATAGCTGATTCGGTGGCTGATGGCCAAAATTGCGATATTGATCATACGCATAATGCAGTGCAGCCATTACGAAGGCGCCACATTCATGTTTGACCCTGTCAGAATCATTCGCCTCACCGGGATCGAGCACCACCATCGTTGTTAGTGCAGTCGTATAAAAGTCATTCCGGTTAATGGTTCTGCCTGAATCAACTGCCCCCTTCTCTATCATCGACCATATTGATTCCATCACACCGCCACTGGCGGCAAATGCTATCACTGCACCATCTCCGTGTTTTCCTGCCAGTCCAAGTGATCGCGGTCCGAAGCCAGAAACGTAGACAGGAATCTTATCCTCGAAATTGACAAATCCCTTATCAGGCATCACGTGAATGATCGGAATGTCCTGATCATTTAGTCTTACTGTGGATTCCTCCCCTCGGAGCAGCGGGTTAATTTCTTCAAGATACCGGTCCAGTTCCTTAATCCTGTGTGGTGGTAATCCCATAATACGCATCGCAGTATTACCTGCGCCTACCCCAAAGAAAGTTCTCCCGGGGGCAAGTGCATTAATAGTGGCTATACCGGCGGCATTCACAGGTGGCGGTCTGGTGCCTGTAATCGCAACCCCTGTGCCGATATTGATCTTTGATGTTTTGTCAGCAACCAGCGCAAGCGTTGCATAACAATCTGACCATATCATCTGGCTGTCAGCCATCCATGCATGAGAATAACCCAGCTCTTCAGCACGGATGATGTAGTTAATATCATTTATATGCGAGGCAACGCAGATGCCGATGTCCATAATTGTCTCCCTATTCAGCCAGGTTTTCTTTGAATCACCCGATTAAACTTGTTGTATTTCCTGTTCACTTGAGGCCTGGGCGGGTCCAACCAGGCGGGCCCAGCTAGGCGCCCCCCCTGGGCGGGCCCCCCTAAAATACAGGATCCTTGTCTATGAACTCTTCCATGTTGGCGAGGGTCAACGCCGTACGTTTCGCCCTGTCCATATCATAGTGAGCACGGGAAACAATCCTCTGGGCATACAATCCACCACCGGCCTGAATATTGGTTACTGCATTCCAGCCACCATAGGCGTCAGCCGTCAGATCCCTGACCGCATGAAAGAGTCGGGTCCTGTAGAGTCCATCCACTGCCTGCATTGTACTCATGTACTTTCTGGTCAGGTGGCCAACATCCTCATTCTCCATATCAGAAATGCCAGGCGCTGTTAAGATCGCACCGCCACCAATATCGTGGAGGTGCCTGACCATCAACGACCAGTTTGCAGCGCCGTGGTATTTGCCTGCATTGGTATAGAGCTCATCGGGGAAGGCAGCGCCATCGGTGGTGACATGGCAGTTTTCAATCGCGGCTTCGAGTGATGCCCTGACAAGAGTCGCATTAATCAGCATCTCCGAGATCTTCTCCTTGATATGGCTGGTCCTTGCAAGACCATTTGATTCGGATACCAGTTGCGCAAAACCCACGAGGGCATCATAGCTTTTTGCCATACCCGCCAAACCGCCCAATCGCTCCCAAAGTCCCAGGGAATGCGCAAAAATTCCTGCCAGTTCCGGATTCCCATCCAGGAACACCCGATCATTTTCAACAAATACATCATCAAATATTACAAACCCCTCAGGAGTGTGATGTCGACCTGATATCGGGAAGTCACGGAGATCTTCGTGCCGGGGGGCATAGGTTGTGTTTACAATCTTAACGCCAGGTGCATTGACTGGCACCATACAGCCAATTGAATAGTCCTCTTCACCTGGTTTCATGGATTTAGTGGGGATAGTCATTAACTCATGCCCCATTGAAGCAGCAGAAATATGTAGCTTCGCTCCCCTTATCACCACGCCATCTTCCCGTCTTTCTACTACCCGAACATATTGGTCCGGATCATCCTGATTGCCCGGGCGCCGACTTCGATCACCTTTTGCATCAGTAATACACTGGGTGATGCGCACATCTCTTTCCTGTGCATCTTTTACATAAGCCCTGATTCTCGCTGCATTTTCCGGTAACGTTGCTTCAATCTGATCTGCTGCAGTGAGCAATGTCATAATCGATGCATAGGTGACATGGGTTAACAGATCGACTGTCTCGTGCAGTTCTACCTGTTCACGCAATTCTGCTGCAGAACCAGGCACCTTCATAAAAGCCCCGACCGCACCAGGTGCCGGATCGTAGAATCGATCATACCCGCTTGCTGCTGAGTCAACTGTTACGCCGAGTATCGGATGGGTCGCCACATTATCAACCTGTTGGCCCTCAAAATAGGTACTCCGACCATCATTTACCGACTCTTTGTACTGCTCTCCGGACATCATAGGATGAACCTCCAACTGTTTAACTTGATTTGATATCGATAAACTAAGATATTGTCAGCCGCAATGTAAGTCTTTTTTCAAATTTATCTGCTGTGGATCGCATTTGCATTCTACTCAGACGGAGAATGATATGGGTTCCAACACGCAATTCGATCTAGAACCTCTTACACCAAGACTTGGCGCAATCGTTCACAATATAGATCTCAGTAAGAAGCTGGATGACGATGTTTTCGACGCGCTATATGATGCCTGGATTAAGCACCAGGTACTGTTTTTCAGGGATCAGCAGATAACCAATCAGCAACATCTGGATTTTGGCAGGCGCTTCGGTGAATTTCATATACATCCGGCTGCACCCTACGCAGACGACAACCCTGCGTTGATGAAGATTCATACTGACAAGGACTCCTTTCGAAATAACGGTGAAGGCTGGCATTCAGACGTCTCGGCTGACGAAGAACCGCCGATGGCCACGATCCTGCACATAAAACAAATACCCTCCCAGGGAGGAGATACCCTCTGGGCGGATATGTATGCTGCCTACGAGGCATTGAGCGAACCGATGAAAACCTTTCTTTGCGGACTGACGGCCACTCATGTCGCCGACTACAGCGGCTTCTATGGCAGCCACGAGCCACAGAGAAACAACCCCCGCTCGGAGCATCCGGTCATTCGAACCCACCCGGTATCAAAGCGGAAGGCGCTCTTCGTAAATAGCGGTTTTACCAAACGCATCAAGGACCTGACCCGACAGGAGAGTGACGCATTGCTGGCATTGTTATTCGAGCATATAAAGAATCCAAATTTTCACTGCCGGTTCCAGTGGCAAACGGATTCAATCGCACTCTGGGACAATCGTTGTACGCAGCATATGGCTGTGTGGGACTACTTCCCGGAAACGAGGAGTGGAATCCGGGTGACTATCCAGGGCGACAAGCCTTGTTAAGAACTCATAAACAATCAGACAAGCTGATTTCTCACATTCGAATGGCGCTTAATCCAAGAGTGTATGAGTTTGACTCTTCAACGAGCAGGGCTGATCGCCGCTAGCAACATCTGACGTAAAGGTATTGCTGGCGTTGGGAAGATGGGATCAAATTCAATAAAACTTTAACAAGTGCAAACCATCCCAAACACCATCCCTCAGGATCCATGTAATTTCTTGTATGGCAAATCTCCGAGTGATTCCGCGACAGAAACACCAAGCTCGTGAGCACTATTAATGGCTGACCGGATAACTTCCTCGCTCATAGGAACGAGCATATTGTGGATAGTTGGATAGGCCATTGTTGCCTCAACCACGGTCTGAAGTTCTTTTTCGGAATCCGGGCCAAGCGACATCTGCCCCAGGTGAATCGGTAGACCCACCCGTGCAAAAAACTCTGCAACCCGCTTCGCCTCACCTGCATCTTCCATCATCAACTGGGTAAGTGTCCCCATGGCAACCATCTCACCATGCAGGTAATTGGCATGAACCACGGGCACCGTGGTGTAACTCTGTGCGACTGCATGCGCCACTGCCAGTCCCCCGCTCTCAAATCCAAGTCCACTAAGCAGAGTGTTGGCCTCAATTACACATTCCAGTGACTCATTGACCTCATTGGCAGCGACGGATGCCGCTGCTGCTTCCCCGTTCTCGAACAACGTGGTCGCGCAAACTTCACCAATGGCACATGAAGCCAGCGTGGGTCGTGCACCAATTGTCGTTCTGGCATCGGAGTTTTTGAGGCACGCCCGGGCTTCATACCAGGTGGCCATGGCATCTCCCATGCCCGCTACCAGATACCGAACAGATGCATTGGCGACAACCCCGCTATCGACGATAACCAGTGCCGGATTCATTGGGAAAAATTCAGCCCCGGAAGATACGCCATCCGGCGTATAAAGTACGGATACTGCCGAAGTCGGCGCGTCGTTTGATGCCAGGGTGGGTATGATGACGATAGGGATATCGAGCCGATGTGCGATACATTTACCCGCATCGACACATTTACCGCCACCCACTGCAATCAGACAATCCAGAGCCTCCCCGTTCAATCCCTCAGTATGCGAATTGATCTCTTCGAGTGTACACTCACCCGTAAATATGCGAGTGACTGCCTCGATCCCGGCTTTGTCCAGGCTTTTGAAGATTCGTATTCCGTCAGCCTGTCTACCCCTCTCAGATACCAGAACGCCTGTTTTCCGGGTTTTTAGCAGCGACAGGTACCTGCCTGTATGGTCTATGACACCTTCTCCCTGAATATACCTCTGAGGTGCCACCATCACTCTCGGCACCGGATCACCCTCGCTTGTGAATATCGCATGAGGAAAATAACTGGCAGGTTCGTTCACTTTGGCTGACTCCTGATTTGTGATTTATATCGGATAGTAGATCGTGTGAATAATCAATGAAAGCCTCAGTTTTGAGATATGCAAAAACATCCCTACTGACGTAGTATGTACTCATCAAATCGGAACTAGGAAGGTAGAAATATGAAATCACCAATCTGCGATCTTTTAGGCATCGAATTTCCACTACTCGCATTCACCCATTGCCGTGACGTTGTTGTCGAGGTATCAAAAGCGGGAGGTTTTGGGGTGTTGGGCGCAGCCGGGCACAACGCTGAAACACTCGAGATTGAACTAAGCTGGATTGATGAACATATTGACGGTATGCCTTATGGTGTTGATCTGATTGCACCTACCAGTATGGCAATAACCGACGATACTCCCATAGGCGCTGACATCAGCGATATGGTGCCGGATGAACACCGGAATTTTGCTGCCAGTATCCTGGCGAGGCATCAGATAGATACTGCCGACGTTTATCCAAAGGAGACTCTCTCTGGCGGGGGATTCTTAACCGAAAGTCGAGCCGCCAATATCATTGACGTCGCATTCTCACATCCGATCAAACTGATAGCCAACGCACTTGGTGTACCTCCTCGTTATATGCTCGACATGGGTAAGATTAACGATGTCGTCGTT
>CAZJRI010000050.1:0-31569 GCA_964548025.1 uncultured Pseudomonadales bacterium | reverse complement strand
CACGCCTGTGGTCGCAATGGCGACTCCCTTCGCTTACTCAGGAGCCTGTAGTCTCCTTCGGCGCTCTCAGCACAGGCTTCACGCTCTGGAAATAAGCTACCTATCTACCCAATGCTAACAACAATATTAGATTAAGTAATCACTATGCCAGCCTTGACTGACGCTTTTATCCTGCATTAGGCTGCCCATCTGCGAGATGCACCAGCATTTCAATAACAAGAATAAGAAATCTACCCGGAGGAAAACGTCATGGATCTTAAACTGGCAGGTCAAACAGCACTAATTACAGGCGCAACGAAAGGTATTGGTCGCGCAATCGCAGAAACACTTTCCGACGAGGGTTGTAATGTCGCTATCTGTGCCCGTAACGAGGAAGATGTCGCTGCCGCTGTTGAGAGCCTGGGTGCAAAGGGAGTCAAGGCAACCGGCAAAAGCCTGGATGTTGCTGATGGGGACAATTTCAAAGCCTGGATCGGTGAGGTAGCGGAGGAAATGGGTGGCCTTGATATCTTCGTTTCCAACGTCACCGGTGCCAACGTACCCGGCGATGAAGGGTGGCAATCACAGTTTGACTACAACATCCTCTCCACGGTGCACGGTGTTGAGGCTTGCCTGCCACACCTGGAAAAGTCTGAGAACGGAAATGTTATAGTGATATCAACAACTGCGGCTCTTGAACATTTTATGAATGCAGGTCCCTATAATGCGATGAAAGCGGGCCTGCTGAATTATTCGGGTGCCTTATCGCAAGACCTCGGCCCGAAAGGTATTCGGGTGAATGCCATCAGCCCGGGTCCTATATTTATCGAGGGCGGATCATGGGATACGATCAAAACACATATGACGGCTTTCTATGATTCCACTCTGGCTAGCATACCCTTGAAACGAATGGGCACAGCTGAAGAAGTCGCAGCCCAGGCCGCTTTGCTGGCAAGCCCAAGGGCGGCATTTACCACCGGAACCAATGTCGTAATTGACGGTGGAATCACCAAGCGAATTCAATACTAGCGCTGTTGACCAAATGGCTGATTCAAGCCGGGCACTAATGAGTTGTATAAGAAGGGGATTCCATGACTGACACCATATCCTTATATCTGGTTGCAGCAGGTCAGTATCACGACATCGATTTTGCGCGCCTGGAATTGCTCAAACTGCTGGCTGAACACGATAATATTCGAGTCAGCGTGGCAGATAGCTACAGCAATATCGAAGCAATAGCCGCGTCCAACGTCCTCATAACCTATACCTGCAACGTAGTGCCAACGATTGAAGAACAGCAGGCATTGCAGGACTGGGTGAAAGGAGGTGGCAAATGGTTTGCCCTGCATGGCACCAATTCTATCTTGAATTTTCTTGAGGGAGGTGGTGTCGAAAGTCCCGAAACTGCGCCTATTCTGATGGAGACCCTTGGCACACAGTTTATTGCGCACCCCCCTATACAGTTGTTCACAGTAAAAGTTGCTGATCCGGACCATGAACTGGTAAAAGACATCGGTGAATTCGAAACGGATGACGAACTCTATCTGAGTCGCATCCACGGCGATACCCATCAGTTACTCTATAGTGAGTACACAGGTAAAGCCGCCGGATTTGTTGAAGAGACCTGGGATGATGACGAACCAAGACCTGTCTACTACATCAATCGCCTGGGAAGCGGTGAGGTCCTGTACCTCAATCTCGGTCATTGTCGTGGTCACTATGATATGCAGCCAATGATCCCATACTACCCCAATGTCGAACGGGGTTCCTGGGAGAAACCGGAATACTACGAGTTACTGCGCCGGGGCATTCGCTACTGCTGCGGGCTCTAAATCTCTGACGGAGCAACCATGAGTCATCCATTTCGATTTGCTGTTCAATCTTTCAATGCAAACAGCGGGGCTGATTGGACAGACAAGGTGGTGAAGGCAGAAGCGCTCGGGTATTCAGCCTTCCATCTTGCCGATCACATTATCGGCCAGGGTCCGGCAATAGAGCGGACTAATCATCCAATTCAGGGATTGGCAGCAGTTCCGGCTATGGCATATGCAGCGGCTGTCAGCAGCACGATAAAGATCGGTTGCAGAGTTTTCTGCGTGGATTATCACAATCCTGCCGTACTGATCAAAGAAGCCATGACAATCGACATGCTCTCAGGAGGTCGTCTTGAACTGGGACTGGGCGCTGGCTGGATCGAGGAAGAATATTCGGCACTTGGCATCGGGATGGATCCCATTCGACAGCGAATTGACCGATTGGCCGATGTTATCGCAGGCGCCAAAGCTTATTGCCTGGATCAGGAACTGGCTATCAGCAATGAAACGTTAAACTGGAAGGAATTTCAGGGTGTGCCAAAACCTGTTCAGAAGCCGCATCCCCCCATCATGGTCGGTGGGGGTTCGCCAGGGGTCTTGAAACTGGCCGGATGTGAAGCAAATATTGTCAGTCTCAATTTCAACAATCGATCAGGAATGCTTGGTAACGACGGTGTGATGTCTTCAACAGTTGAGGAGACAGAAAAGAAAATAAACTGGATTCGCCAGGGTGCCGGGAATCGATTCGATGAGATTGAAATTGAGATTGGTGCCTACTTTACGTTTGTCATGGACGACGCCAAACCGGTATTGAGTAACTTCGCAAAAATGTATGGATTTACAGAAGATGAAATGAGCGCTTACCCTCACGCACTCTTTGGCACAGTTGATGACGTCTGCGAGGAACTGCAGCGGCGGCGTGAACGATTTGGTATTTCCTATATAACCGTTGGAGAAGATGCGATGGAATCATTCTCACCTGTTGTGAAGAGGTTGAATGGGATCTGAATAAAGACCACTTAGTTAAGGTTCTAGGCCCATTAAATTTAAATCCGCGTCAAGCAGGGCTGGCACCATATGAAATTGCGCACTAACCCACTAGATACCTGCTGTTGCTATTCACGCGATATATTGGTTTTATTAAGGTCTGTTGTTGTATCACGGATCTTCTGCCATGAACAAAAACCCTTTGGAAGACATACAGACCGATCATCTGGAAGCAAAGGGTTCACTCGTTGCAGGATGTGATTTAGGTAAATCCGCAGCCAAGTTCGTGGTTGGGGAACTGGAATCTGACGGCTCATCCGAACAGTTTCGTGTATTGCATAGCGAAGTTGTCGTACATGACGGCAAGCCCATGGATGCCTTCAGGGAATGGTATTCCAGGATGGATATCCATCGCTGCAAAACACTTGGCGCTACAGGTCTTCATGCAGAAGAACTCATCAACCCGGTTATCTCCGGCTTACCCGAAGACGCGTGTCTTAGAACAGCACTGACACATTCAAGCGAGATCGAAGGTCCGGTGGCATTGGTCAGTGTTGGCGCGAGGGGATACAAAGTGCTTTCACGAAATGTCGATGGCCGGATGCAATACCTTGAAAACGACAAATGCTCCTCGGGTACCGGCGAAACCATGGTGAAAATTGCTGGCAGGTTTGGCTTGTCTATAGAAGAAGCCGACAATCTGGCCCAGTCTGCTGACGATGCCATCGCGATTACGGCAAGGTGTTCGGTATTTGCCAAAAGCGAGATGACTCACTTCGGAAACCAGGGTAAACCCGCTGACTCTTTGTTTAAGGGGTATTTCGGTTCCATTGGACACTACGTATCAGCGCTGGTTAAGAGAGTCGAGCTGGATGGTTCACTGCTGATGATAGGTGGTTGCAGCAGGAATACCTCTCTGGTCAGCGCAATCGCAGAACATTGTAATCATGAGGTTTCGATCCCCGACAACGCTGAAGTATTTGAAGCCATGGGAGCCGGAATACTCGCCGGGCAACAGTTCCTTTCGAGCATGGGCGACGCACTGCCGCTCGATCCGGATGAAATAATCCAGTCAAAGAAGAGTCGATTTCGCAAACTGGAAGGTTCGTCTGATTTCAAGGACAACGTAACGAGGCTACCAGAGCTACCTGTACCTGAAGGCGCGGAACTCAAGCCCACCGTGCTTGCACTTGATATCGGCTCAACAGGTGCGAAGGCGGTACTCACCAGCATCGAAACCGGCGAAATCGTGATGGATTTATACGATAAGACCCAGGGCAATCCGGTCGGTGCAAGCACCCGGTTGATTACGACTCTTCTCTCAAAAATCAAACCGGATGTCAGGGCAGTCGCGCTGACTGGTTCCGGCCGGGAAGCTGCCGCAACCGTGATGCGGGCTGCTTATCCGGAACTCGCTTCGCTGATCCTGGTACAAAATGAAATAGTCGCCCACGGTACGGCTGCCATTCGTTGCGATTCGAACAACGGCAAGAGTCTCTCGGTAGTCGAGATCGGTGGACAGGATGCCAAGTTCATCCAGATTGTTGGCGGTCAGATTGTTGAAAGTGATATGAATATGGCCTGTAGCGCAGGGACAGGTTCATTTCTTGAAGAGCAGGGTGTCTTCTTCGGTGTCGATAAGGTCGAAGATTTTACGCAACTGGCAGAACGGTCTGTTGCACCACCGGAGCTGGGTCAGATGTGCACGGTTTTTGTCGCCGAGGCGGCAGCCGAAGCCAGTAACGAAGGCTTCAGCAAGGAAGAGTTATTTGGTGGTTTTCAATATGCGGTGATTAACAACTACATCAACCGTGTTATGGGTCAGCGGGCATTCGGAGAAAGAATATTCTTTCAGGGCAAGCCCGCAACCGGACCTGCCCTGGCATGGACCCTCGCCTCGGTTACCGGCAGGGAAGTATTCGTCCCACCGAATCCAGGAGCAATGGGCGCCTGGGGGGTTGGTCTTGTCGCCATCGAAGAGTTCGGATCAGAAGAACTGCTGCAATCCCGCAGCTTTGATCTGGCGGCTATAAACACTGCCAGGATCGTGAGCACGAGTGATTTTCAATGCCGGGACAAACGTTGTGCAACATTATGCAGTATCGAGAAAACCATCGTAGAAGTTGACGGTAAAGAGCATACCGTTTACGCCGGTGGCGCCTGCCCCAAATATGAGATTTCTACCACGGCGGCTCCCAAGCTGCCAATTGAAGCGCCCAGCGCTTTTGACGAGAGAGAAAAACTGCTGGCACCGTTTCTTAAAAATACCGAAGGCAAGAAAATAGTTGGCGTACCCGTGGTTGGCGCCTGTGTTGGCGTGGCACCCTGGCTGGTTACATTGGTCAAAGAGCTTGGGTTTGGTGTTGCGCCACTCACCAGCACAGCCAATTCACTCTCTCAAGGTGAAGGACTCTGCTATACCTACGACGCCTGTGCGCCCGTAAAGATAGCTCATG
The DNA here is from genome assembly GCA_964548025.1 of uncultured Pseudomonadales bacterium. Classification (GTDB taxonomy): domain Bacteria; phylum Pseudomonadota; class Gammaproteobacteria; order Pseudomonadales; family Azotimanducaceae; genus JAHRVQ01. Next base: position 26,333 of record CAZJRI010000050.1, on the reverse strand, counting down.
GCGTGCTTGATGATGATGTAGGCACAGTTTTATATCCCAAGATACTGACCCTGGGTGACAGAGATGGATGCTCAGGCGTTACCTGTGTCATGGAACAGGGTGCACCGGAAATGATCAAGGAATCATTGAACGCAAGGGGCAGAGCAATCGAGGTCATTCACCCGACACTGTCGCTTGCCGCTGGAATGGACAGTTTTACCCTCTTAAGGCAGGTATACAGACTAACGAAACAATTAGGAGGAGCCCGTCACAAGATAAAATCAGCGATGCGAAAAGCAGCAGAAGCACAGGAAGCATACGAGCAGGGACTTGCCGAGATCGGCCAGCGGACAATTGACTATGGCCGCGAAAACAAACTCCCTGTCGTTGTTGTCAGCGGATCTTTGCACGTAATCCACGACAAGATCATAAACGCCGGTATTCCGAGACTGCTTCGAATCAATGGCGTATTGACCATGCCGATGGACTGCTTCCCCGTACCTGATCATATTGATCCGATTCCAAGAATTCACTGGGCTGAGCTTAAAAGAGAGATGCGCATGGGTTTAGCTGCTCGTGAAATGGGTGATGTTTATCCAATGCTGATTTCATCATTCGGCTGCGGACCGAATTCATTTTCAGAACAGATCTTTACAAAATTGATGGAAGGCTATCCATATACGACGTTGGAAAGTGATGGCCACGGTGGTACCGCCGGATATGTCACTCGTGTGCAGGCATTCCTGCATACGGTTCGCCAGCATGATGGAAAGCCGGACCCGGCACCAGAGAGATTGATCAGCTACTTGCATCCTTTGCCGGCCGTACCAGCAGAAGAAGTTAAAAAAGAAGCACGCCTGATGATGGCGCCGATGGGAGATCGATATACAAACCTCGGTGCGCAACGAATGCGAGCTCAGGGCTACGAAGTTATCGCTACCGGTCCAACCGAACCAGATGCCCTGCCCCTCGGCAGGAAGGACTGCTCCGGCAAGGAATGTCTTGTTTATCAGAATATCTGGGGTACATTCCGCAAGAAACTTGAAGCAAATCCTTCAAACAAGAAAACCATTTTAATGACCGCAGGTGCGGGCGAAGGTATGTGCCGCCTATGCCTCTTTTCAATCAAGGATCAGATCAGTATCGAGAGCAACGGTCTCGATCAGGTCACAATGAACAATATCAGGGGTGAACCGACAAGTATTGCAACCGCCATGAGTCGATTCAAGGAACACTGGGCCGCGACGCTAAACTGGGATCTGCTCAACCAGATGGTTGGATATCACAGACCCCTGGAATTGAATGAAGGTGAATCTGATGCGCTCTACGACAAGTACTGCGACGAAGCTGAACATCTTGTGGGGAATCCACCCAGGAAGCCAGATGGTGAACTAGACGGAAAAGAGCTGATCAAGAAGCTTAAATCAATTTCCATTCGCTCAAGTGAAGACTTTGCGGAGATCGGTCGAAAGGCCAAACCGGATCCCAACCGACGAACAGTGTTGTTGAGTGGTGACTTCTATACCAATCTGGACAGATCTCTGAACGATCATATTGTGATGAGACTCAATCAACGCGGACTGCATGTCATCGTCGAATCAATGAATGCCATGATGGAATATATCGCTACAGACAGAATCGTTGATCTCTTCGGATTCCCGAAGGCGTACGTTCCAAACAAACTGATCAGGATGAATATGGCCAGGATGAGGCATGAGTTTTACGGCGCGGTTCAGAAGCTTCATCCCTGGCTGCCGACGGGGGATATGAAACCGATACTCGAGCATTCAGAACGAGTACTTACAAAGTACCCGGTTGGTGCAGTGCGCAAGACACTTGGCAGTATCGGTTACTATTTTGAAGAAGGCTATGTCGATGGCGTAGCAGTGGTCAACGCCTGGGGATGCGATCATGGGCAGTTGTCGGAAGGATTCCTGAGGCATCAGACCGACATCCCCATGATGCACCTCTATCTGGATGGCTCACCGATTGACGAACGAAAACTGAATGCCTTCGCATTCAGCTTAAGGCACCGACCAACTCGGGTAGACCTTCAGGCCGCGGGCAGTTAACGATCGGGTGTTCAGCGAACAGCTTCTGACCCGATCGACACCGACCGCTACTCAGCCAGTATCCTGAGCATCTCTTCACGACTTGGACCTTCCATAACGGGTGGACGGTCGTGCCTTTTTTCATAGCATTCCATCGCCTTCTGCATGGTTTCAGGTCGCTTGAGAACGTTGTCCGGCGTATCGAGCATATGGCCGATTCGCGCCATGGTTCTCATTATTTCGAAATCTTCACGGGAAGCGGGCCCCAGACCTTCACGAATCAGGCACCGCATATAGGCCTTTTCATCGATAGAGCCATCTTCATTTTCCACCTGGAAAGGATCCTTGCCTTCACGCAGCAGGTTATTCACATCGATAGCATCTACATCCTGACGCATCTGTGCTTCAAGCCATGGCGCACAGTCATTCTCGACGACTGAATTCTGAGCCAGCGCCAGCGCACGAAGATCATCTGGATGTTCCCGTGCGGCATCTGCAAGACCGTAAGCGCAAAGCCATGCCAGCGTACATCCTCGTCCTGTTAGCGGATTGGCATGCACGCGCGAGTCACCAATTGCTATCAGCCCCAATGCAAGGGGTTCACCATCTTTAACCATCAATCGATGCATGTTATTCAGATTAGCCATTCCGTGAGCATCACTCATTGGTTCAGAAACTGCAGGATCAACCCACTGTCGGGCCATTGGTATGGCATTCACCACCTTGTCATAGCCGTCAGTTCGAAGCACCGCTCTCATCGGATCATCATCAGGCGCTGCTGCAAGCGTGATTGAGAAGGTATTGTCATCGGCAGGAAAGACTCCGACTTTCACATAGCCCAGGTCACCTCCCTGAAAGCCATCCCTGTTGGGTCGCTTGTCTGCATCGAGCAAACGATAGAAACGACTGGCATAGAAGATCCCACAGGGTGAACTCACAGCTTCAAGTTCATCAGAACCAATTGCAGCAAGCCATTCCGCCAGCTTTGTTCGACGCCCACTGGCATCAACAATCAGATCACCAATCAGATCCTCTGGTTCTTTGTCGTGATCGCTAATGCGCACACCTGTCACCAATGGAACCGAATCACCCTTTTCAGCGATCAGTTCCAGAACCTCTACACCGTCTCTGAAATTCACGAGTCCCGTTTCAACCACATGACGCCTGAGTACCCACTCAAACGTAACCCTTGAACAGGCCAGCAACGTAATATCGTCATCTGACGGTATGAACTCCGGGTTATCGAAATGTTGTTTTGCGGAGTCACGAAATTTAAGTTCTTCAGCCCCATATTCCAGGAGCTTTTTCAGGAATTCCGGCTCCCGATCACGAATCAGATTGTGCATCCGACCCAGAAAAGCATGGGAGTGCATGACCTGGGGGGATCCATGCCGCTTCCAGAGTTTGAAGGCTTCTGCTGGCGTTTCAGGCATGGGCGTGGGATCTTTTTCGAGAATCGTCACTTTGTGGCCATCACGCGCCATGGCAAGTGATGTAATTAGCCCTGCGATGGAGCCGCCGATGATAACTACGTTCATTAAAGTCTCCTTTCATCACTGAATTAGCAGGGTAGTTGAGCCGCAATTGTGCAGACAGAATAAACTATGTTTTTACTAAATATAAGCGCCCGGTTTGCCTACTGTGAAGCGAGCGCAAGCTGCGCGATCTCGGTCGCGAGAGCACGGGTATCTGTTTGCATCCAGTTGCTTGCTATAACCACGCCAATATCCTTGGAATCACGATTGGGCTATTCACCAGGGGCTAAATCAAGCATTCTGCATGCATTACCACTAAAAAGTGCTTCAATTTCATCTTCGGTGAATGAACGTTCTGTCGTTGCATCCCGGGGCAGGTTTCTGATCATTTCAACCCACTCGCGACTGGAAACAGATTCCTCAAGAATGGGTGCGTCTGTACCAAACATCACTCTGTCAGCACCAAATTCGTCCAGAAACATTCTGAGTACATGGCAGAAGGTAGGATATCTTACCTTTGCAATATCCTGCCAGGCGGAGAAGTCACACAATATGTTATCCGTCACTTTGCCAAGCGCAATCAGATCTCGCCAGTAATCAAAAGCAAGATGTGCAGAGATAACAGTCAGCTCCGGAAAATCCACCAGGACCTTTAACAACGTTGCGGGATGTGCATTCCCCTCATTGTGAAAAGGCGGGTCTTCAGGGCCCATGTGAAACATCACGGGAATCTTCCATTCGGCGGCCCTTTCGTAAAAAGGATAGGCTGCCTTGTCTGCCGGGAGAAAACCCGTGGTCGGATACATCTTGATACCACTGGCACCCCACTCATTGACACATGTATCCAACAACTCCAACGAATTACTTCTTCGCGGGTCGATGCCGCAAAACCAGATAAGCCGGTCAGGATAGTTCCCAACGACGTCACTGACGTATTTATTCTGCGCTTCGATGGACATATCTCCCTCACCAAAAAGCAGCCCATAATCCAGGTGAAGAATGACTGATTTGTCGATACCCGCCTCATCCATTCTCTTAATGTGTTCGCTGCCGTCTGGGTCGAGCAATTCAGATTCAGAGTCGGTATATGCCTTGGCGGCCTCTTCTACTTTTTCGCTCTTATCCCGGCTGGGGTCCCAGGTGGGGGAGACGGCGGATTCATTCTGGAATTCTTTGACGAACAAATGAGTGTGGCAATCTATAATCATCTTGTGAATCCCCTCATCGAAATCTTTTTTTGGCTATGCTCAATCGCACCGACTCAGGCAACTATCCCTGGTCAATTTACTACGACGCTTAGATCCTGCGTTACTCTATCATACCCCTGCGCGCTTTTTAGATAGGTGAAATCAGCATTACGCTTCTATCAAAAAACCAATACATACCGATGACACCAACAAACCTGACAATAGACAGAGGTAAGAGTCCATCGGTGTAATTTAATACTGTTCTCCTGCCGCCCAGCCACTGCACTAACTTAATCACTGCAGTAACTGCCAGAATGAAAAACAATTGCCCTGCCTCGATACCAATATTAAAAAAGGCAAGCGTGAGGACTTCCATTTTTTGGGGGCTGGCAAAACCAGACAATGCACCGGCAAATCCAAATCCGTGGAGAAGGCCGAACAAGGTTGCAATGACGACAGGATATCGCCATGTCAGGGTATCACGCCTGTTCTTCACTATTTCAATAGCCAGTACAACGATACTCAACGATATAAGCGCATCAACCAGCGCAAGGTTGATCTGCAAAACCCCTAATGTCGCTATTGCAAGCGTCACGGAATGTGCAAATGTGAATCCCGTGATCGCTATCAAAATGCCTCTCGGGCTGCCTGCTATCTGCATTAGACAGAGTACGAACAGCAGATGATCAAAGCCATTTAGAATATGCTCAATGCCCCCGCTGATGTATTTTTTCGCCTGATCCCAGACTGTCAACTGCGTCGGAAGCGGTATTCTTGTCACATCTGGTCCATTGTAAAGACTGTATGAGGTTCCATCGGTACGCGTTATCTGCACAAGTGTTGAAAGCGCCGGATTGCCTTGCGGGTACTCTACCACCACGCTCGGTGACCCCAGCCTGATATCGTTAGCTTTTTTTTCTGCCGAAGAACCTGTGCAGTTGATCTGTTTTTTACCTGTGAGTGCAGGTTTCATTCGACCTGAAATCAACTCACAACCATCTCCCTTCAGATCTATCCGGGGTTCCATACTCGATGCGAGAACCGGCGGGATTTTCCATCTCATCGTGAACTGATTGACGTTTTCTTCCTCTACCTCAATATATACAGGTCGACCTTCGTGACTGTAGCTGTCAATTGAGAACAAGATCAGCCCAATCAGAATTAGTCCAATCATTTGGAACCTAGGTATCATTTTCAATATCGCCGGAGAAATTTCGTTCGACCTGATACCTGCCAATCAACCTCTCTATTTTTTTCCCTCTCAATGCTGCTGATAATTCTCTCCGCATATCCTGAAGCACGATACCGGCAACTTCATGCAGTTCAGGCAACCGGGCAGGTTCAATCTGTTTGATCATTACCAGATGCGCACCATATTGAGAAATCAGTGGTCCATGCCAGGTGTTATCCGCGTTGCTTAATCCGAACAGCGCATCAGCTAAATTTTTTCCGAAGTGGCTGGCTATCAGAGCGCGTGTGCTGTCCACGTAATTTCGGTGAAAGAGAAACCGATCTCCGTATCTGGCGGCATGTTCAAAAGCCACGTGATCATTGTTGAGTTTATCCAGCGTTGTCCTCGCTAGACCAGCAGCATTGCTGGCACCATGTTTGTCAGCATCGAAAAACACATGGGTGAATGTGATGGATGAGTCAATAAGGTAGGTAGCGTGGTTTTCCGAAAAATACTGCGCCAATCTCTGCACAGAAATCTCTGGCAGATCATCAGCAAAGCCCAGAGAAATGTAATCGAGCTTCTGAATCAGCCTGCGTCTGATTATCTGATCATCCTCCTCAAGCCCCAATGCCAGTGCTTCTCGATACAGCACTTCCTCCCGGATATAGTCAGCAATGAGTTTCTCTCGTGCCGATTTGCTCAGAGACAGGTAATAGTTCTGTGCCTCTGCCTGATTGAAGGCTCTCTTCTTATACTGAAGATGTTTGACCAGAACGTCCTGATCAACAACCAGGCGATTACTATCAATTTCGTTGCTATCCGATCTGAAGATTTCTGACAGCAGAAAGAGAGCTAGTCCGGCTGCTACAAATTGCACCAATGGTTCTTTCAACAGATTTCGCATCGGAAGTTCCCTGCTCCGGTAATCCTGATAATTAATATACGATTCGATTCGCAGGTAACGTTATGGACGCCGCCCTCTTTCCCGGATTTCATCCCTACTTGCAAGGACTGTTATGGGGTATACCAAATCGGCGAAGTATAAGCCCGCTCCTGGATAACCGGTGGACCTTCATCCGGCACTTCAATCTGAGCGGCCACTGCATCATATAGAGAATGACGCGGCGTCGGAATTTGCAGTACCCGTAAATAATAAAATGCCCGTTGACTGGCATTAAAGGTCGGATCAGTCCATAACGCCGCCAATTCAGGCGAACCGATACTATTCTCGTAGCTCGCGGTCTCTCTGTCCACAGTGTCGCCCACCGTGGGTAATTCACCCGTCTCGTCTGCCTGGCGATCATCAGACCACACCACGTTAAAGACCTTTTCATGACTGTTGCTATCCTCATCGAGCCATCCCTTAACTACCTGAACCCGATCCAGGTTTGCACCCTGCGGATCTTTGACCGCTCTGATCAGAAACTGAATTCTGCTTCTCTGAAATCCTGTCGCTATCAGATTGCCACCCATCGGGACTCCTTGCTGATATCCAATGTCAGCCAGATTCTCTGCAAGTTCAGCGCCTTCATCAAAACCCCAGCCACCAAAGAAGCGAACGCTTAATCGTGGCCCGGTGGTCGCATAGACTTCACGTCTTTTAAACGCAGCGAAAATGCTCTCGCGGGTATTCTCGTTTGCCCAGACCGCCGCGAGACCAGACGCAGACATGTTCCAGCCTGATGCACTGGTTCCTCCGATTAAATCCTGTTGTTTTGTCGAAGGGGTGGCGTCGATGGCAAATTTACCCCAGAAGTTATCTTCCTCTGCGGATGACAAGCCGGTATGAGAATCCGTAGAACCAATCAGACCAAACTGATAAGGATTCACGCCAATGCTGTCTTCAATTTCCAAACCGGTGCGCAAGCCAGCCCGAATGAAATCAGCTTTTGTGACCTTATACTCTTCGGCCGACTGCTGAAGATAGAATGGATAATTCTCAAAATCAGAAAGGGCATCATCCGGTGACAGCTCAGAATGGGTCTCTGAATCTCCTTTGATCTGGGTTACTTCCACCACTGGCTCCCAGGCCAGCCGGGTGCGGGCGTAACTGACGTCAATCGGCTGCCCGCGAAGCGTGACCTCAGGGAACATATAACCCTTCGACAAATTCGAGTTATGAGGAATCGCTAAAAACTCACTACCGGTCGTCTCAGCCGTTTGCTTAAGCCACGCCCACAGATCTTCCGGGTATTGGCTTTGATCCGAGCCATAGGGCAGATACTGACTCGCCTCTGCTTCCCCGTTAGGCGTCATAACCACACGATGCAGATTTACGCCGGTAGGCACCGAACTCCATTCCCACCCAAGAAAAGCCGTGAATTTACCCGGATCATTATGTCGCTCAGCCGCGCTGACAATCTCACCCCAGGCAGTCGCTCTGGTCTTTGAAATATCACCGAACAACCTTCCCGCCCGTTGATTTGACGGGTCCTGAACCGGGTCTGTGCCGGGATTCTCTGCCTTCATCGGCAGCGCATTCCTGAAGACATCCCCGCCCTCATTTTCAGCGACTCTGTGGCGAACTGACCTCAAGGCATACCAGCGCAATAGCTCTTCCCAGATGGAAAGATCTCCACCTAGTTCCTCCTTTTCATTGACAATCGCTCGAATCACGCCAAGCCCCTCGGCGTGATCTGAAACGACAAGGAAATCCAGAGGCGTATTGATACGTACTTTTGCCCGGGTATAGGGATGGATCACCGGCTGACCCTTGGCCCAACGGTAGGCTGTATCTGGTGTCGAGGAGTAATTCTGACTGAGGAAAGCATCAGCGGAGTATGCAGTGTGCAGATGAGTATCACCCCAATAGAGATTTGTGGATTCATGGGGGGAACCTGTGACCGATGCGCTCAGGGATAGTAGTCCCAAGAGCATACTTGTCCGCATTTTCATTCTTTTTTTCTCTCCCTCGTCATCTACAACATTTGAGAAATGCATAGTGATTCTCTCACCAGAGATTGCTATCACTCTGACACCATAATCATTGGGATAATCGCGCTAGCCTAGAATCCGGACTCAGTCCAGTTCTTCGACTCCCATATTAAACAAAGTGAAACTCAGTATGTCGGCATATTGCTCAATGGATTTGGATACCGGGGTTCCCAGCCCGTGTCCTGCTCTGGTTTCGACACGAATCAGTACCGGTTCGTCCTTCGCCTGTTTCGACTGCAATTCTGCGGCGAACTTAAAAGAATGAGCAGGTACAACCCGGTCGTCATGATCAGCCGTCGTGATGAGAGTCGCAGGATAAAATCCACCCTGTTTAATATTGTGTAACGGTGAATAACCCCTGAGGTATTCGAACATTTCAACACTTTCTTCCGCCGTCCCATAGTCATACGCCCAGCCTGCGCCTGCGGTGAAGGTGTGATATCGCAGCATATCAAGTACGCCAACTGCGGGTAGTGCAACTTTCACAAGTTCCGGTCTCTGGGTGAGTACTGCACCGACCAGCAGTCCACCATTTGACCCGCCGAAGATGGCCAGATGGTCACTCGAGGTGTAATTATTATTTATCAGGTATTCGGCAGCGGCAATAAAGTCATCGAATACATTCTGTTTGTTCTGTTTAATGCCAGCATTGTGCCAGGCTTCACCGTATTCTCCTCCACCCCTTAGATTAGGTATGGCATAGATACCGCCTTTTTCCATCCAGACGGACATCGGGATATTGAAGTTAGGCGTCAGACTGACATTAAAACCACCATAACCATAGAGGATGGTTGGATTTTTTCCATCCAGTTTCATATCCTTTTTGTGCGTGATGATCATCGGAATTCTCGTTCCATCACGAGATTCGTAGAAAACCTGATTCGATTCGTAGTCATCCGGATTAAAGTTCGCGCCGGAATTTCGATATACGGTGGTCATTCGTTTCTCTATATCGAAAGCGTACAGAGTGGACGGTGTCTTGTAGTTGGTAAAACCATAGTAGAGGATCGGATCCTCCCGCTTACCTCCAGTGCTGAAGAAGTTACCCGGACCTGGCAAATCCAGTTCACCCAGTTTTTTGCCGTTGTAGTCATACTGATAGACTTTTGATATGGCATCAATCATGTATTCGGCAAATATCATCCCACCGGACTTTACAACTGTCAGCACATGCTCGGTTTCGGGGACCAGATCGACCCAGTTTTCTGGTCCTGGATCAGCAGCGTCCACCGTGACTATTTTTTTATTCTGGGCATCACGATTGGTCACCAGGTACAGTTTTGTACCCACGTTGTCCAAAACATAAGTATCGGAATCGAAATCATCGAGTATAGTAACGAGCAATTCTGCCGGTTTGGTCAGATCCCTTAAATATAGATCGTTACCAGTCGTGCTGTTACCACCCGAGATGACAAGATACCTGTCATCTTCCGACACATAGCCCGAGATATAACGATGCTTCTCTTCGTCCCTTCCCCCGTAAACCAGTTGATCCTGGTTCTGAGTCTGACCAAGCTTGTGATAATAAAGTTTGTGTTGGTCAGTTTTGGCAGATAATTCACTGCCCTCGGGTTTGTCATAACCTGAATAATAAAAGCCGTCATTACCCCGCCACGAAATTCCCGAAAATTTCACATCGACGATGGGATCTTCGAGTTCTTCCCGGGTTTCGGCATTGATAATCACGATTCGACGCCAGTCACTGCCACCATCAGAGGTCGCATAGGCTGCAATACTGCCGTCTTTCGAGAAACTCAGATCTGCCAGAGAAATCGTGCCGTCATTACTTAATTTATTGGGATCAAGGAATACTTCTTCTTCATCCTCTCTTTTTTCTCTATAAACGATACTCTGATCCTGCAGACCGTCATTCTTGTAGAAGTAGGTATAGTCACCTTCTTTTACCGGTGCTGAAACTCTTTCATAGTTCCACCTGTTCTCAAGCGACCCTCTCAGGGTATCCCGATATGGAATTTTGTTCAGGTAGCCAAATGTGACCTCATTCTGAGCCCTGATCCAGTTGCCGGTCTCCTCGCTTCGATCATCCTCGAGCCATCGATAGGGGTCAGCTACCTCTTCTCCAAAGTAGGTATCAACAATCGCACCCCGTCTGGTTTCGGGGTATTTCAAAATCTGCATCGGCATATCCGCCTTATTTTCAGCCACTTCTGATGACTCACCTGAACAACCAGCAACGAGTCCCATTAGCACTGGTACTATTAGTTGTCTCATTGCTCGCCATTTCCTCCGTTTTCCGGTTGGGGAAACAGGCAGCAGTCTAACAAGAATTCGACTTACGTATTCAATCACTGCCTGCCGTGTTTTTCCCTGAATACCCTGGAACATACTTTATATTCTTTAGTGGTTCTGCTATTTATATTTGTTTAGTGATTATTGAGATTGACCATTAGTACCCAACGATTAGAAAAACAACCTATATTCTGGTTTTACGGCTCTGCCTCCGTCGCATACGGCATCAAAAACAACGCATTCAGCTACCTTCTTTTGATTTATTCAAACCAGGTACTCGGTATACCGGGTTATCTTGCTTCAATTGCCCTTGCACTCGCCATGCTGTGGGATGCGGTTTCCGACCTGCTGCTGGGTCACTGGTCCGATAAGACACATTCACGACTGGGCAGGCGGCACCCCTTCATGTATGCGGCACTGTTCCTCCTGCCGATTACTTTCTACGGGTTGTTTAACCCGTTTATTGAACTCAATGAGGACAATACCTTTTTGTACGTGCTGGTTATGGCATTGCTGATAAGAACCGGGACGACGCTATTTGAGGTACCGAGCACTGCACTGCTTCCGGATCTTGAATCAGACTATGATCGCCGCAATAAATGGCTGGCGCTTCGACACGCCTTTGGCTGGTACGGGGGTAATGGACTCCATACGGTCAATTTTGCTTTTTGGGTGGGCGCGTATGGCGTGGCTGTCCAGACAGGTTATTCAATCTACGGCACGGTAGGCGCTATTCTGATCGCTACTGTGATCATAACTTCAGCCCTCGGCACCCAGAAAAGAGCATCTGCGATACCGCCACCAAAGGAGAAATTCAAACTCAACGAAATCACGAGAGAACTGCGTCAGATCTTCCAGTCGATAAAGAATCGAAACTTTGCTGCCCTGTTTTTCTATGGACTAACGGTTGGTATTGCCTCTGGACTGGGGATGGCTCTCTATCTGTACAATACGACCTATTTCTTCGGTTTCTCTGGCGCTCAGATTGCAGTCCCCGGACTTGGGGTATTTATTTCGCCATTGTTTGCCTATTGGGCTGCTCCATACTTCGGACGTGTCTACGGCAAAAAACGTGCGGCTATCGGCGCAATACTCGTTAATATCGCTCTCTATCCGATACCCTATATTCTACTTCTGAGCGGTTTTTGGCCCGCACTGGGTAGCTGGCTCGCCTTGTATATCTATACCTTCTTCATCGTGACTGAAGTTATTTGTGCCATCACCGGAAATGTGCTTCTGGATTCAATGATGGCAGACGTCGTTGAAGACAGCGAAGTTTCAACTGCCCGGCGCTCGGAAGGACTGTTTTATGCAGCCCGGGGATTTGCGGGCAAGGCAATCTCGGCGGGCGGTATCATCGGTGCTGGAACGATAGTTTCTCTTGTAGGTCTGGACGGTGTGACCAGTGTCGATCAGGTGACGTATCAAATCAGATTTGATCTCGCCACCTTCTTCCTGCCCCTCTATTGCGGGCTGTTCCTCACCGGTCTATGGGTTGTATCGAAGTATCAAATCAACAGGCACGATCATAGCTCAAACCTCAAGACCTTATCCGAGCGAGGTGAAGATAGTCGAACAACAGACGCTAATCTAGATCTGACTTAAATCTGTTTGTTCGCCAATCTATCAGTGTTGCTTACTGCTCCACCTTACCGAATGGAATCATTCGACGAAGTACATCGTCTTTTTGAAACCAGTGGTGATAGAACGCCGCAATAATGTGGCCTATCACCATCAATGACAATACCAGGGCATTCAGTCCGTGCAGGATATGAAATAGTCGCGCCTTGTCTACATCGTTGGATGACAAAGCCGAATAGTCGATAACGCCGAATGCTACAACCTCGTAGTCACTCAGATACATCGCCTGCATGATACCGAAAATTGGTTGCAGGATGAGTAAACCGTAGAATCCCCAGGCCATCGCTTCAGAGAGGCGAATTTGCCATATTCCCATGGCTCCTGTCGGGCCTGGAGGTTCGTGGGACAGTCGCCACCCCAGTCGAAACAACATGAAGATTAACACCAGGGTGCCGAGACCCGAATGCCCCATGATGATCTGCTCACGTTCCGTGATCGGCAGGGATTCGAGCGTTCGGCCGAATATGAGCATGATAATCACGATTAAGGCTACCAGCCAATGTAACCATTTTGCTGTAGCGCCGAATTTTAGAATTTCGGACATTTGGTACTCCTGTTATCAGGGTCAGAATAGAATGCCACCGGTTCATAAAGTCCGAGAAATTTGGTATCTTTTCGGAGGTTGTGGCAATTTAATGCCAATCATGACAAGAGAGTCAATGTTTCCAGCTTCAATCTTATTAACTGGAAACCGTATTGAACAATCTCTCTGACCCTGGAGGATGGATGTCGAAAGCACAACTCGTTGCAATGGCACGTCATGGCATAGCACATGCTAAAGCGGGCACTATCGATCAGACGGATGATGTTCTGAAGGTCCCGGCCACGAACTACTATGAAGAAAATCGTTGGCAGCTTGAGATGAAGCAGATCTTCAGGCGCCTGCCGTTAATGCTGGCTACAACCGCTGAACTGAAGAACGAAGGCGACTACAAAGCAATCACTGCAGCCAGAGTACCCGTGCTCATCACCCGAACAGCCAACGGCGTAAAAGCGTATGTGAATATGTGCAGTCATCGAGGCGCCCAGATAATGGATAACGGCTGTGGAAATACCGCACGATTTACCTGCCCTTATCATGCCTGGAGTTTTAATCAGGAAGGTGAATTGTTCGGAATCCTATCTAACAAAGAATTCGGGGAGATCGACAAAAGCTGTCACGGTCTTGTAGAACTCCCCTGTCTCGAGAGAGCAGGCTTGATCTGGGTAATCACCAACCCGGACTCAACCCTGGATATTGAGACATTTCTTTCCGGTTACGATGCCCTTCTTGAACACTTTGGGTTCGCTGACTGGTATCACTTCGAGAGTAGAGAAATCGTCGGACCAAACTGGAAAATCGCCTACGATGGTTACCTCGACCTCTACCACATACCCATACTGCACAAAGATACATTCGGCGCGAACTTCCCTAACAAACCCCTTTATTACGCCTTCGGCCCCCACCAGCGCATGACCGGGCCCGATCAATCGCTGTCAAAATATGAGAGCATGGCAGATGACGACTGGCCGACCAAAGCGTTGCTGGACGGCGTCTGGACAATCTTCCCCCATATATCAATCGCAAGTTTTGATGGCGGTGGCGGGCGCGGCGTCATGATCTCGCAGCTATTTCCAGGTGACAGTCCCGGTAATTCAGTTACCGTTCAGAATTACCTGATGGAGAAAGAACCGGCAGATGAACAGATTGAAGCTGCAAAAAAACAGTTTGAATTTCTAAAGTATGTCGTTCAGGAGGAGGACTACAAAACCGGGCTAAAACAACAACTCAACCTGGAGACAGGTTTTAAGAGTCATGTACTGTTCGGTCGCAATGAGGCGGGAGGACACAACTTTCATGGCTGGGTTGACCGGATTCTTGAAACTGACGATGAGGATTTGGATAAACTGTTCCAAACTGGTTAGATAAACTCGGTCAGGCAATAAAGGGCGATCATCAGTCCAATATTCTTGAACGTGCCTTGTGATATCACCTCGACCACCAACCAATCATCTTATCTGGCGCAGAGTCAGTTTTGCGATCTGTCCAATTCGTTAAAGTCACTAGACCCCAAACCCAAAAACTTGCTAACGGATGACTACAACAGTCATACTTAGTCATTGCAAATGAACGCATTCGTTTTGCCAATCTACTCAGGGACAGGTGGGTACTGAACTCATGCTGGATACTGCGGAAATATTCGTAAGCTACAATCGTGAAGATCGTGCTTTCGTCGCCAACCTTGTGAAAGAGTTGGAGGATTCTGGTTACTCCGTTTGGTGGGACACTCGGATTTCGGCTGGTTCAGAATTCGACAGCGCAATTGAGAATGCCTTAGCAGCGGCTCGCTGTGTCGTGGTTGTCTGGTCTGATAATTCCGTAGGATCAGAATGGGTTAAAAACGAGGCCAGTGAGGGATTGAGACGAAACATATTGATCCCCGTTCGCATCGATGACGTTGATCTGCCGCTCGCCTTCCGGCGTCGTCAGACTATCGACATGGCAGACTTAGAAAGCCTTGCCCGCGTCTCTGAGGAAGTAGCGCGTGTTATAGGTTCTGACGTTGCAGTCGAATCGGGACAGTCTCCCCATACACACCGACGAAGGCGCACACACTACCCATCATTCCTTGTACATGTGATTTATATTGCTCTTTTTTCTTGCGTCTTTGCCGCAGGTTTCTGGTTCTGGCCTGAAAAACATGTGACGCCTCCCGGGATGCAGGTACCGCTAAGCCTGCAGCCGTATTACCACTACCCTGGCCAGGAACAAAGAATTGCATTATCTCCAGACGGGCGACAGATAGCATTTATCGGGCTGGAAGCTGGAGACACATTTTTGTATATGCAGGACGTGGGCATACGACGCGCCACTAAATTACCTGGCACAGACGGCGCCACGGCACCGTTTTTTTCACCGAATGGAAAATGGATAGGATTCTACGCGCACGGCAAGCTCAAACGCAGCCCGTCGAGCGGAGGTAATCCTGTCGATATTGCCTCTGTCGACGATCTGAAGTTCGGCGCGAGTTGGGGTGACGATGACTTTATTGTTTTCAGCAATGGTTATAGAAATCCTCTCAGTCGAGTCCGGGTGAGTGGTGGTGAGATAGACACGATTACGAGTATCAACAAGGACGAGTCTCATCGACATCCCTTTGTGCTCCCGGGCTCGGGTGCGATCCTCTACCAGGCCGGTGGTCCGAGGAGCGCCATGAGTATATGGGTAAGAGATCTCGGCTCTGGAGAATCTCACTATGTGACAGAAGGCTATTACCCACACTATCTTGATGGAAAACTACTGTTTCAAAGAGGTCATTGGAGTAAAGGATCAATCTGGGCTGTTGATTTCGACCCAGAGACCTTGACAGTCACTGGCAATCCTCTCCCCCTATTTGAAGAGACCCATTCTCCTTTTACGATCAGCACCAATGGCGCGCTTATTTTTTCATCACTTTCACGTGCCCATTACAATTTGTTGCTTTTGGATCAGTCAACCGGAGAAACACGGATGATCATTGAAGAACGCAGTAGCGCACCGAGTTTCTCCCCTGATGGAAAGTCGTTGGCGGTAGTACGAACACTAAATGGTCAACCTAACATCTGGATCTATGATCTGACCGACAAAGGATCTGAAAGTCAGCTGAGCTTTAAATATGGTCATTTTCCAGTCTGGTCACCAGATGGCACCCAGTTAGCTTATTGGGAATTAGGCACCGGAATCATGACGCAGCGCTTAGATACCTCCGAATCTATGAGTATAAAGGTTGAGTTTGAAGGCTCTATTTGGCCAAGTCAGTGGAGTGACGAGGGAATACTCTCCACTCAGCTAAATGATTTGACTGCTGGCGACCTGCATTTGGTGACAGAAAACGGCCATCAACAGATCATTCTGGGGAGCGACCACGCTGAAATTGGAGGTAAAATCTCTCCCAATGGCGCCTGGTTAGCCTGGAATGATAGATCGGGAGGAGATTCCTACGTCTATCTCGGGGCGTATCCTCCTGATGGTGGTCGCCGACACCGCGTAGAGGTCACCAATGCGGCATGGCCAACCTGGTCTGCTGATGGGTCAGCGCTTTACGTCACTTCGCTTAATCGTTTGATGCGCGTACCGGTTATGGAGAAAAACGGTATAACACTAGGCGAGCCTCGCCTTGTCTATGAGCTGGGAGGACCCGAAGGCCCAAATTTTGATGTTTATGATGTCTCACCGGACGAAAGCCAAATCGTAATGATGAATGTGACGTACCCGGCACCTCCGGTGCAGGTGCTGGTCACCGATTGGCGTGAACTGCTGGATGACTAGCCCGCAAATCATGTTAAAGGACAGCCAACCTACCCTCAATATCCTGTACCAGACATCTGAAATCGCTGCATATCAAAGTTGTTTGTAGATTTTATATCTTACATCGCAATCAAAATGCATCTACTTCCTGAGAACCTGGGTGCAATATGTAATTTGTCTGGAGTCATGCGTTTTTGATTCCTCCAACTGCGCCCATGTAAATTATTACTTATTCAAAATTGGTACAACGAACTATATTTAACCCACGTGCCCAGCGCTGTGCATCCGACCAGCAGGTCAGGCTTGTCCCCCAGGCACCATTGTTCTGATTTATATTCGTCGCACAATCGGCCGAACAGGTAGAACCCGGAGCGCAGTATGTCGGATGGGGTGTGACTCCCAGCGTGATAATGATTGATCTCGCCATATCTCCATTGCTGACGCTACCAGGGTGGTCTGATCTGCGACCTGTAATGGAGTAATAGGTCCCAGCATAGCCTGGTGGATACCCGCACACTGCTGCGCCTGACGTATAGGTGTCGTCAGTGGAACACCAACAGCCTCCCCCAACGATCACGCAATTTCTGTCAGCAGGTGCAGCTATACAAGATCTTAGCGATCCGAGAGATTCAACCATGGTTGTCAGACCAACAATGTCATCTTCGGTTTGAGTAATCCGTACTTCAAGCGCGCTTAACTGATTCTGTAGATCCAATGCCAGTTCATCAAGGGCATTCAGATCATCTTCCAATGAGGTAACTCTGCCTTCCTCGCTAGCCAATGAAGATACATCTGCCAACAAATTTGCCACCCTGGCGATCAATCCTATATCACTTGCGTCACCATTAATTGCAGCAGTCAATATTGCAATTTCACCATTGAGCTCATGATGCAGGTTCGGTATTGTCACAACCTGAAGCTCGATGATCTCAGCATTGATCGCCTCGACTTCATCTCGATGTTGAGCTGAGAGGTCACTTATCGCAGTTGCATTTGCCGCCACTTCTGCTGCCAACCCTGTTTCATCATCAAGTATTGATACAATTCGGATGTAATTTTCAACAATCCGGTTCTCAAGCCCGTCGACTCTAAGGCCAAGCGCATCGAGCGACATTCGCAATTGATCATCGGCAGCAATTCTCGCAGACTGTTCGCTCTCAATTTCGGCCAGCAAATTGTCATCAGCCGCTGCCCGGATGCTTGCCTCATCTTCAATACTAATCTGCAAGGTATCGTCGGCGGCAATTCTCTCATCTATTTCATTCTGAATATCAGCGTCAAGATCCACGACTGCTGATTCTCTTGCCATGATTTCTGTGACCAGATTATCCTTAAGAACGATATCTGCATCTAACCTGGCGTCTGATTCCACCTTAATATCATTTTCCAATCGTAAGTTGTCTGCCGTTCTTTCATCGATTTCTTTATCGATACGACTATCCAACTCTTCGTCAGCAGAGATCCTGCTATCTATTTCACTGGTGATTTCGGCTTGTTGAACTGTATCAGCAGAGGTCCTTTGACTCTTTTCAATATCCAGTTTCAACTGCAAGGTTGAATCTGCTGCTGCTCGTTCCCGCGACTCAGCAAGAATGTTGTTCTGTAAAATCGAATCTGCACTTTCTCGACGGAAAGCTTGCTCTGCAATCGAATTCCGCAATATCACATCAGCATCATGACGGAGACTGGCTTCGCTCGTAATTGAGGTAGAGTTTTGATCCGCAATTGCGCCGACCTCGTTGATCAGCACCAGATTATTTGCTATTCCAGCCCTGTTTTCAGCGATCTTCTCATCTGCAAGAGTCATATCTGTATAAGAAAATTCAAAATCGTCTCTACACAGTTTTACCTTTTTGCTTTTCTTACTTTTATCGCTTTTCTTGCTGTTCTTGTTTTTGTTGGATTTAGCACGGCTGTCTTTTATACAGGCACTTTCTACAATCAATAAATAGCTTCCGGACTTGAATCCCGCAGGTTTTGCAACAGAAAATTGATCCCGACCATCGGTACGACGAGCACAGTCGCCCAATCTGCCTAGATCACCTGAAACTGAATCCGAACCCAGTAGAGCACGAGTTCTGTCAGGCTCTCCGCAAAAACTAAGACCGATAATTCTGATTGAATCCCTATCGACGTGAACTTCTTCCACTGTCAGGGGCAGGGAACCCGCATGAACGCATTGAATACAGAAGGTGGATATAACAATAACTCTATTGATTAGATTCAATAGTATTTACCCAAGAAAATTAAAACATCATCAAAAAAACTATAGCTAAGCAAAAGCGGTTCACAAGGAAAACCAGCTTAATTTCCACAGGATTCGACCGAAGTGGGGTTACTCGGTGACGGATGGTAGTCTGTATTCGGAGCAGTTATTGGATCGTGTGTCGTCTAATCATGCATCCTATATATGTTGCTGTATCTTCAATATTAACGCCCTTTGTCTCAGACATCAGGACGATATCAGGATTTCTTCGCCTGCTTGCGAATGATCTCCGCACCGGTCGGGTCCACACCCATCCCATGTACCTGGTTATTATTCGAATGCCCCAGTTGTTGCAATGTCATGGCTGCCTGCAATGCAGTCCACAATCCCTGGCTGTCCTGCATTTGATTTACCGACTGCTTCGCCAGTTTTAACCCCATCGAAGGGCGCTCAGCTATATGTTCAGCCATTGAAGTGGTGTAAGCGGTCAATTCATCGTCTGCCACCACATGATTCACCATACCCAGGGATCTGGCTTCTTCCGCTGAAATTGCCTCCCCTGTAAACAGCATTTCTTTCGCCTTTCTAACGCCTACTTCCCATGGATGAGCAAAATATTCAACACCGTTTACACCAAAGGCGACAACTGGATCTGAAAACGTTGCATTTTCACCGGCAATAATCATGTCACATATCCAGACCAACATCAGGCCACCTGCTATCACTTTGCCCTGTACTTCGGCGATCGTCGGTTTTGGCAGATTTCTCCATCGCCAGCATAGGCCGAGATAGATCTCCTGCTCCTGGGCCATATAACCCTCGGCACCCGGAAGGTCAAAGCCACCCCAGTTGGATACCGGCGTGAAATCACTCATCTTGGATCCATCCCTGAGATCATGTCCTGAAGAAAAGTGAGGACCGTCAGCCGCAAGCACTATTACCCTGGCTTCATTATCCTGTGCGGCCATATCGAAGGCATCATTCAACTCATACAACATCTTTTTGTCCTGCGCATTTCGGGCATCAGCTCGCGCCAGGACAATTCTTGCAACACCATTGGTTACACCCTCATATCTGATACTACTCATTTCATCAGCCACCGGATTTCCTCCTATTATTTATATTCACCATCGATAGAGTGATTCAAAAGTATAACCCGAGCAAGCGGCGACTGTATGCGTAATAGATATGTACTACCTGGTCAGGTACAGGGTCGGTATTGACTTGATTGCGGTCAGATTCTTGTCGCGATAGCCGTAATTTTTGTTGAATTGTCATGGAAGGGCTTACCTGATACATCAGCGTAGAACTCAACAATCTTGAGACCGCATGATTCGAATAGCGAGGTTAGAGATTCCTTGCTGTAGCACTGGTTCCAGACGTAAATTTCAAATTCCCTGGCTTCTTCAACTATCCTGTACTTTTCGCAGAGCAGGTTTATCTTCTCGTACTTGAAAGTACAACTGGAAACGCTATGTTGTCCTTCTGCCCAATACCCACCACTGAGGATTTGTTCATCCCTCTTTTCTTTTTGCTCATTGAAAAATTCAAGAGACGCGACGTCGAGTAACAGGCAACCATCTTCTTTCAGTAGATTTCTGAAGGTTCTCAGCAAACTGGATCTCTGCTGCGGACTCAGCACTGAAAAGTCAGTAGATATCATGGTAATGAGATCAAAATGATCCTTCGTAGAAAACTGAAGGTAATCCTGATTTATGTAGTTCACCCGAAGCTGCTTGCTTTTCGCCAACTCTAAAGCATATTGAATCGAGCGTTCGGACAAATCTATGCCGGTGACCATAGCACCTCTTTCGGCAAATCTCGTCGTCCAGTGACCGGGTCCGCAACCGAAATCGATAAGCGCGGTATCCTTGCAAATGCCAAACCGATCCGAGATCCAGGCCACCGCTTCTTCGATGAACCGGACACGATAGGATGCAGCATCATTGGTTTCGTCAAGATGCGCGTTCAGCATACCCTTTGAGATATGGGGATCATTCCAGAGCAGGGGTGATGTATAAAACTCAAATGGCCGTGGTTTTTTGTCGATCTCGCCCGGTGATTTCATGAGAAAAATTGTCCATGCAATCTGACATGATACGTTAGCTTATGGATTAGCAACAAACTGCATCGGCGGTGGCAGGCAGTTACGAGGATCGGAGCGGAGTACATCGATCAGATAGCAGGATGGCAATGATGCTGGGATAAGGCATTGTTTAATAGCTCAGAAAAAAAGAGACTGGCCACAGGGGAGCAGCCAGTCTCTCAAGCCGATCTTCAACGACTCACAATACTCAGTGTTGAAGACCCGGACTTCACGTACCGGCCGTCGATCTTTTCGAGGCTGACGACCTCATCACCTCGGAAATTGGTTTCGCAGGCAAATCCAACCAGCTTACGTCCCTTTGCATCCTGGTTGTTAACGGTGGCGTTTACATAGAACGTACGTCGATTGGTCTGCTGAGAGCGATCAACATAGTTCTTACGGCTGAAGATCAACTGATCTCTGCGATCAAAATCCTGTCTGATTTCAGATCGACAACTGTCCAATCCGTTTTCATTTGCAGGGCTGACCGCACGGCTCTGACTCTTGTCCACAATGCCAGGTGCTGCGAATACGTTAAAAGTAACAAGTGAAAGTAAAGCAACTAATAATGTTCTGTTCATGATGATTTCCTTTTGTGTGTTTACCAAGAGGCCGTATGACCTGGAAATGGATGATCCAGAACTTCGGGATATTTGTTCTATTGATTCGCTATTGAATAACTACTTAATAGCTATGAGATTTCTATATATCTATAGATGATCATATAAAGGCTTTCTAATAACATTAGGAAGCAAAAATCACGGGTTGTGTAAAAACGAGTTGTGTGTGGCTAGAAGTGATCGGTGAAGGGATTTCTGATCTTATCCAGACAGATCAAAGAAGAAACACGATGAAAATTAAGTGAATGAACCGCGTTAGAAGTTGATCGCTCGATCATAAGCCGCAAGTACGGACTCATGCATTGACTCCGAAATCGTCGGATGAGGGAATATTGTCGACATCAGTTCTGCCTCGGTGGTCTCAAGTCCCATGGCAATGACAAACCCCTGGATCATCTCTGTCACCCCGGGACCGATCATATGTGCACCCAGCAATTCACCAGACGATTTATCAAATATAGTCTTAACAAGCCCATCTGAATCATTGATAGCAATTGCTTTGCCATTAGCAATTAGAGGGAATCTGCCGACCCTGATTTCACCCCTGGCTGCCGCCTGGATTTCGGTCATGCCAACACTCGCAATCTGTGGATGACTGTAGGTGCAGCCGGGAATACGTGAATTGTCGAGTTTATGTACGGGCAATCCCGCCAGCGCATCTACTGCAACAATCGCCTCATGGCTGGCTTTGTGGGCAAGACAGGGAGGTCCCGTGACATCGCCAATAGCATAAACGCCTGCGATATTTGTTTCATTGCTGGCATTAACAGTAATAAAGCCCTTGTCGCAGTTAACGCCTATATGATCGAGGCCCAGTGACTCGATATTGCCGCTCACACCCACGGACATAATCACAGCGTCGAATGCCATGGTCTCACCGTCAATGACCGCCTCTATACCTTTTTTATTCGTCGAGATTGAGTCAATCGTTGTTTCAAGCAGAATACTGATGCCCTGATTGGCGAAGGATTTCTGTGCCAGTGAGGCAATTTCACTATCTTCCGTGGGCAACACCTGATCGAGCATTTCTACCAATGTGACATCTGCCCCGAGCGTATTGTAGAGACTGGAAAACTCTGTACCGATAGCACCGGCACCAATCACCAGGAGTTTTTCTGGCATGAAAGTCGGTGTCATGGCGATTCTTGCGTCCCAGATCCGATCACCGTCCACTTCTATATGGGGCAGGTTCCTTGCCCTTGCACCTGTCGCAATAACTATCTTGTCAGCTTCAACAGTTGATTCACCCACCTTGACAGACTTGTGATCGATGAAAGACGCGTCGCCCTTAATAACTTCGATACCATTTTTTCGCATCAGGTGACCAACTCCCTGACTTAATTGCGCAGCAACCTTTCTGGATCTATCAATTATCTTTTCAAGATCGACAGCCGGTGTATCAACATCAATGCCCAGTTGATCTGCTGTGCTGATCTCCCGCAATACATCTGCGGTATGCAGCAAGGACTTGGTCGGGATGCAGCCCCAGTTCAGGCAAACGCCGCCAAGTTCTTCTCTCTCTGCCACGGCAACCGAGAATCCCAGTTGTGCTGCCCGAATAGCGGCAGTGTAACCACCAGGGCCACCGCCAATAACCAATACATCGACTTTCTGATCTGTCATTTTTATACCAATAACCGGTATGGATTAGCTAACAGTTCACTGACTTCAGATAGAAACTCCGCTGCCGGTGCGCCGTCAATCACCCGGTGATCCCAGGTCAGAGACAGGTTCATCTTCTTGGACCTGACTGGTGTATCGCCCTTCCATATTGTGCCATCGTATATTCGATTCACACCCAGAATACCTGCCTGAGGTTCGTTGATTATGGGTGTAAACGAATCGACGCCGTACATGCCAAGGGCACTGACAGTGAAGGTACCACCCGCATAATCATCCAGACCCAGCGTCCCATCCCTTGCGGCTTTGGCCAATCGTGAACTTTCCAGCGATATCTCTTTAACAGACAATCTGTCGGCATGGCGAACAACTGGTACAACCAGACCATCTGGCATGGCAACAGCAATGCCAACATGAATATCAGCCAATAATGTGATCTCAGTTTCACCGAACTGGCTGTTCATCAAGGGATGTTTTGTCAACGCTTTCGCTACTGCTTTAATCACAAGATCTGTATAGGTCGGTCTCAGGT
Organism: uncultured Pseudomonadales bacterium; assembly: GCA_964548025.1. Lineage (GTDB taxonomy): Bacteria > Pseudomonadota > Gammaproteobacteria > Pseudomonadales > Azotimanducaceae > JAHRVQ01. Next base: position 2,311 of record CAZJRI010000050.1, on the reverse strand, counting down.
TTTCGGATTGCCATTCCTCAATCAGGGATTCACGCAATCTGACGGCATCATCCATCAATGCCTCCATATCCATCGTTAGCTGAGCGCTGTTTTGAAGACTGCTGAACATTCGTTGCGCAATCGTTCTGCGCATACCTTTGATCGGTATTGTTTGACCTGCTGCGGCCTCAATTGAAACTGTTGTCGCAGTGATCGCTGTCGCAGTGATCGCTGTCGCAGTGACCGCTGTCGCAGCGACTGCTGTTGCTGCAGCTTCGATATCAGCTTGAACAATTCTCCCTCCCGGGCCTGTCCCACTGACATTCGAGAGATCAACTCCTTTCTCAGCAGCCAATCTTTTTGCAAGCGGAGATGCCCTTGGAATCTCAGGTTTTGCCGACTGCACATCCGATTCCACAATTCGACCGCCAGGACCTGATCCTGAAATGGTCGTGAGATCAACACCAAGCTCCCTGGCTAACCGGCGAGCCGCCGGTGATGATTTGACCGGACCTTTTTCACTTTGAGCGGCAGGTTCCGGAGCAGTTGCAACCGGTGCAACGGGGTCGTTCACTGGCGCAGCTGGTGCGGGGGTCGCAGACAAGCCACCTATATCTGAAGGAATTTCTTCACCTTTTTCAAAGACGAAGCCAACAACATCTCCTGGTGCCAGCATGATGCCAACCTCGACAAGATGTTTCACGGTCCCGGAATATTCAGCGTCAACATCCAGGTTAACCTTCTCGGTCTCAAGGGCGTATAACATTTCCCCTTTTTCTACCTGTTGGCCATCGGCTACATACCATTCAGAAACCATTCCCTCTGTCATGGTCATACCCACTTTCACCAGATATATTTCTTTAGGCATCAATCACTCCAGTTTCTGTTCTACAAACAATTGCCTACAGGCCGCTAACTGCATGGTTTTGTCAATATCCAGAGTCCCCGGCCCTGACCTGGACAATCTCATCTTTACCTTCTGTCCTGGCTTGATGACACGTTCACGTTCACCATCAAATGCCAAAACACAGGGGCCTTCCAACTCAATAACTTCATCAAAAGAGACAACATCAACTGAATCTATGCCGATGGTCTGAAACATACCGGGCGCAATCGGAGCATGTATTCCAACGCCGGATTCACCCGCTTTTAGATACAATCCTGAATCTTCCTCAGAACTTATCGGATTAAGCAGGCCACCTAAAGACGTCATGCCGACACCCGATGGCTCTGCCCTGGTCAGCAATACCATCTGAATCCCATCGCCATCCAGAACCGCCCGACTGCCAATGAACCGATCATTGGTCGCAACAACATCTATCAGCGCAATATCAGGTTCTTCTCCCTCTATCTCAACATCAATCAACTTAACAGGAACAACCACCTCTTCGCGTTTAACGCCTCCCGTGGCCAAAACCCCCAGGGCGGCTCCTGCAATGGTTGCTTCGGCAAATCTTGGAAAAACGTTGTTGGTTCCTGTTGAAAGTGGCAGTAGTATCGCTTCTCTCCATCCTTTAACAAATGCCCGGCTGGTACCATCGCCGCCAAGGATCAGGGTCGCAATACAGTCGAGTTTTGCAAGTTCAACTGCACCCCAGGTCGTATCGGTTGCACTGGCTGTTTTGGGGGAGGGTATTTTTGTGATCTCACATTCGCTCGACAATTCCTGCATCGCACTACGGGCAATATTATGCGAGTCATCCACATAGGCGAACCGTCTGGCTCCGGCATTGAAAGAACCAATAATCGCCCGCCCAATGATCGCGCCTTTTTCCTTGTTGTCGAAAATAGACGCGCGGGCAACCAGTCGCCGAACATCTTTACCTGAGGCCGGATTTGCCACGATTCCGATGGTTGATTGATTCATGCTAGTCAGTCAAATCCTGTCTGCAAATCAGCATTTTCATGCAGCACGCATCAACCAGGGGAACCTTTGATTGCAAAGCACAGTCACTCACAAAGGAATTCGCACCCACACTCATAATCTCCGGTTAAAGAACTCATCCGCGACGTCCAGGTCTGCACCTGTTACTCCAAAGATCCCCTGACCTTGTCGACAATCGTGGTTGCGTCGGGCACATAGACTTTTTCGAGCACGGGACTGAAAGGTACCGGCGAGAAAGGCGCACCCACGCGCATGACAGGTGCATCCAGATAATCGAATGCAGACTCCTGGATCTGTGCCACGATCTCACCGCCAAATCCACCGAATTCGACAGCCTCGTGAACGACCAGCGCCCTGTGAGTTTTCTTAACTGAATTTACAACTGTTTCAGTATCAAATGGCTGGATACTGCGTACATCAATCACTTCAACATCGAGCCCGGAATCT
>CAZJRI010000049.1:0-31676 GCA_964548025.1 uncultured Pseudomonadales bacterium | reverse complement strand
TGCTTTTCCTGCGTCGATGTATTCCTGCGTCAAATCAATGCCGGTGACTCGATTGTTGAACCTGCTTGCAACGTAACGGCAAGCCCCACCGAGACCACACCCAATGTCGAGTACATGATGCTGATCAGTAAATTTAAGTTGATCGAGAAGATTGTCAGTCGCCATACGTCCACCTATATGAAATTCATCGGCAGGCGCAAGATCTTCGATGGTTATACTTTCGATAGATTTACCCATTTTGACAATGGCATCTTCGATGGTGTGGAGAAGTTTTCCGTTCGTATAATGTGCTGCCACTACTCTGTCGTGGGGCACACCATCAGGCGTATTATCGTCGGACACAAGTTACTCCGGTTGGTGACTGTAAAAAGTATCATAAGATTAAGTTTGGCCAATGGCCAACAAAAGTACGTGGCATTCACCAACGCTTTCTATCGTTGGCGCCTGGTATCTGAGGGCTTATGTTCATCCAATTATCTGCAGAATTCGAAATTTGCATTTGTCAGTAGCAAATGAAGATTTTTTTGCTGCACGTTCAGTAATTTACCCAGTATGTCTAAGTATCTGCAGGGGTTAATGATATCGTGTGATTTTCATGGATAAATGTATGCCCATCACCCATCGCTTTGACGAGCATATCATGCTGCTGACTGAGTCCGCAGTAGGTCTTGTTACGCTCGATGACTTCCTGTCAAACCTCGCTAAGGTTGAAGCACGCCTACCAAACAATGTCGTTTTCCTGAATTTAAGCGATTATCGATACGCTGACTTTAGCGGTTTATCTGCGGCGGACATATCCACAATGAAGAGTGCCGCTAATCAGATGTTGATCAGGCGCAGTTCGTCATCGAAAACAGCGGCGCTTGTTGTAGAAGGTAATGCCTACGGTTTGGCGAGAATGTACAGCATGGTGGGAGACAATCCTGAGTTTCAGTTCAAGGTGTTCACGGACAAGCAGGCCGCTGAAAACTGGTTAGGAATTAGACCCAACGTAGATTTTGTCACTGGCTATGAAATCTTAAAAGAATAAGAGTCGACGCCAGAATGTTCTCTAAGAAGAGTGTAAATATTGGTTTCGGGACAAAGTAATCGAATGATCATTCATTAATTTGCTGAAAGGTCTTCCTGGTATCTCACGAAGTGAAGAGGAAGTTGGTTCAAATTAGTCCTCTGTATATCGAACTTCAAAACGTCGAAGCACAAAAACCGCGACCGCAATAGCAAAGGCTGCCAGTCCGGTGATCCCGGCCATTGATACCCACAGGGCAGGTGGTGTAACGATGATGGCAAAAGGACCATCGTCAAGTGGAATAGGCATCAGCCCCTTTAAGTAATGAATGATACTGAAGACCTTGAGGGCAGGAGGCAACATGAAGTGAAAGATCTCCCATAGGGCGACAACACCAACCGGAAGTAAGGGATTGCGGAAGAGGAGCCCGGTCATCATGAACAACGCACCATAACCCAGACTCGCGAGGAACGTGATCCCCAGATAATTCAACATTTGAGGAATAGCGACGCTGTTTGTCAGATCAGCGATCAGTTGTGTAACACCGTACGGCACGTAGAGCAGCAGGTAACATACGACCGTTGTGGTGCCGAATAAAATAAATGCTGAAAACAGTCCCGCGAGATACTTCCCGAAAACCAGTATCGATCGTCGAACGGGTATCAGCAGATAATAGTGAATACTGCTGTTCAGCATTTCACCGCGAAAGAGTGTTGTGAAGATGGATGCGCAGCCAAAAAATACCACTGCGCCCAGGATCAGACCGGCATAGATATAACTGTAAATTCGACGGGCCTGTTCAATGTCATGATCCCTGGTATCCCAGTTGTCCTGGGCCAACCCCCAGACAACGATCAGGAGGATGGGAATCGATATCAGTCCATAGGCGACAATGGAACTTCTTGAGAATAGTGACTTACCAATTTCGATCCGAATTATGGCTGAGAGTTGCCTGCCCCACAACGAAATGCCGGGTGCCAAGTCCGTATTCGCTGATTGCAAGTTGTTTTGTTGAGATAAGGTCATCGGGCGACACTCTCCTGTACTATCAGGTGTTGGTAGACCGCCTCAACTGTCTCGTCGGCAGGGCTAATTGAATCGATGATCCAGTCTTTCAGCATTACTTGTTCGTTGAATGCAAGGAAGAACGCATCTGCATCAGTTGTCCTTATAAATAAGCCCCCGCCATCCTGATGGAGTTGTGCTTCGATCACGTGCTCGATATTGAAGACATGTGAAGCAATTTCATTTGCGTTATGGCTGCGAACAAAAATCTGCATGGCGTCTCCGGTCTCTCCTTGTATTCCGGCAACGTCGCCTTCTGCTGCGAGGTATCCGTTATTCAGAAACACCAGATGATCGGAAATCAGATCCACTTCATGAAGGATATGGCTGGAGACGATGACATGGGCGCCTTCATCAGCAAATTCCCGAAACATCGCAATTACGTGAGCTCTTGCCATGGGATCCAGTCCGTTGAGAGGTTCATCCAGAATGAGGACCCTGGGCTTATGGCAGATGGCCTGCGCAAGTTTGATGCGCTGTCTCATCCCCTTGCTATATCCTGCAATTTGCTGGTTGGCGGCATCCAGAAGATCTACCTGCTCAAGGGCTTGTTGTGTCATTGATTCAACCGAGTGTCTTTCGTACCCATGCACTTGTAACGTGCTCTGAATGAACTGCCTCCCCGTCATGCCAGCAGGAAATGAATCGTATTGCGTACAATAACCAATCAACCGGTAGAAAATCTCTGGTTCCGAAGGAGAACTGCCCAACACATTGATCTTGCCGCGATTTGGGTACATCAAACCGGTCATCAGATTCATCAGTGTTGATTTGCCTGAACCGTTCGGACCAACCAGTCCTGTTATGCCTGGTTCCAGTTCCAGACTGATATGATTAACACCAAGAACGTCGCCATAAAACTTGGAGACATCTTCAATCACAATGGAACCAATCTCTGGTGATTCTCGGGCGATACTTGTCACAATGCCAGAATTGTTCATGCAACGACCTCGTATGCTCGTATTTTTCGAGCAAGCAATGCGGTTGCGATAACCGTGATTCCAAGAAACACTGCCGCAGCAGCCCAATCGGGCATTTCATATCTGGATTCAACGCCATATAAAGCGTAGATCATGACTTCAAGAGATTGAAACAGACTGACGACACTCCCTGCCCAGCTATCAAGCACCTGGCTCATCACCCTGCCCAGTGCTGATCCGACGGCGATCAGTCCGAAGAAAAACAACCTGGCGATGACTTTCCACTTCACCCAAGCAGATATTGCCAGGGACATCATGGAGATGCAGATGATCCATACCAGGCTCGAAGTGATGGCAGCCAGCGGTATCCTCAGATTACTTAATAGCCACCCGTCTTCGGCGAGATAAGCCTGCATGGAGATAAGTATGAGGCCAGGTATCCAGGTAATCAGGGAACCAAGCACCAGCAATACGAGCAGCTTGCCGAGAATATAATTGGTTTTGCTGATGGGGCGTGCAAGATATAGCGGCAGTGCATTATTCCGAAGATCCGGGGATACCAGTATCGGACCGATCACAAGGATAAGAAGAAATGACAACGTCATTTGGGGTCTTTGCATCCAGGTGGCGAAAAATTCGGCATTGATGGGCAATAGTTCATCAACGTCGATCTGAAACTGGATCAGCATCTCCATGTTGTAGCGCATGAAGATAATGCACATCAATACAAGTGGTGGGATAAAACAGAGGGTGAAGAAAACGGCGAACAGACGGGAACTGAATACGTCAGCGATGGCATAGCGAAAGATGACGAGGGGTCGCCATGCAACCGGTGTGATTTCATCCTGGTACCCACTATATGCCTGCTGGAATATTGCCATCTTAGTTTTCGTCCATCGCCCTCAGGAATATGTCTTCCAGGGAATCTCGCTTATAGTCAAGGTTCCTGATCTGGACTGATAATTTACTAGCCAGCTCGTAAAGGTGCCGAACTTCAACATGTGCCGGTAAAATGGCTTTCAGTCGCCTGCGATTAGGCAGCGCAACCTCACAACCTAACTGACGCAAACCATCAACGAAAGGTTCTTCGTCACCGCGGATTTGCAGCAACAGGAACTTTCGGTTGGTTCGTCTTTCTTCCTCGAGGTTGCAGTAGGTTGCAATGCTGCCATCTTTTAGAACCAGGACTTCGTCGCAACACTCCTCAACATCACGAAGAAGATGCGAGGCGATAACAATGTTGGTATCACCTGAATCTCTGATCTCGCGAATTAACTGCAGCATTCTTGCGCGTGCTGGTGGGTCAAGTCCATTGGTTGGTTCATCAAGAAAAAGGAGTTTTGGCCCATGCACAATGGCCTGGGCTAATTTAGCGAGTTGCTTCATGCCGAGTGAGTATGTTTCAAGGTTCCGATATCTGGCCTCACCAAGACCCACGTAGAAGAAAACTTCGTGTGCACGTTCCAGCGCAGCCTCGGCTTTAAGTCCTGACAATTCAGCCATGAGCCTAACAAATCGGACCCCGGTCATGCCTGGAATAAATGCATCACGCTCCGGCATATAACCTACAATGCCCCTGACACGTCGATTGTCTTTTGTGATGTCGTGACCAAACAGCGATGCCGTACCAGCACTCGGGTGGTGGAAGCCCAGCAGGGTATTTAAAAGGGTCGTTTTGCCAGCGCCATTCGGACCCAGAAGACCAATACAATTACCGCGAACACTGGCACTAAGTCCTTTCAGCACCGGTTGTCCAAAATCTACACAAAGCTCATCCAACTCAATGACGCAAGGCCCTGAATCTACTGATTCATCAGATAGGCTAACTTGATCTCCTGCCACGTCTGTATCAGGATCCACGGATATTTCATTTCCGTGGTGGTGGCTTGTTGCATCCATCACGCATGCTCAGTCATCTTTGATTTCCGTATCATCTGAATAATCTTCATGGTTTTGCAACATCTCCAACAACGAAGTATGGTCATTTGTGGCACCTGTAATCGAACGCAAGCTGAATAATTGAGAGAAACCAAAAGGTAAATCACTACTTCCGTTCTGAAGAAACCTGATTGTATCTGTGCTCGCATAAACGCTAACCATAGATGGTCCTGCTTCCCTGCTCAGTTCTTTTACTGACTCCTGCTGTTCAGGGCTCATTGTTGGCATTTGCTCAACTAATCCAGCGATGAGTTCGCCAAGCCGATTAAAGACGACTGCTGAAAAATCTAGCTCGCCGTCCTTCGGCAGCAACGCCCTGAACTCCGAGTCAGTCAGGATTCCAGCACCAGACTGGTAAAAAGTGATTGCCTTGTCGAGTAATGCGCTGCTGGCCGCGGCAACCAGATACCCATCGATGTAGGCATAGTGTACAGACGTTTTATCTGTCAGCCGAGTCGGTGAATCGATGACTATCTGATATCCTGAATAAGAGCCGATGTCTGCTGATGAGATTTCAAAATGAACATCTTCACCACGTTCTGTCGCTTGCTTATTCAGATATTTGATTGCCAGTTCAATACCCTCCTGCAGTTGCAACTCATTATAAACCTCGACGATGACCTTCCAGGACGGCGTGGGTAACGTCGGCCCGTCCAGCCCAAAAGCTGCTTCTCCTCCCAGTGTTGCGAGGAAGTTATTTCGTATGTTGATATCAAATTCGGGGCCCTGACCCAGGATCTCACCGGCTTCTTCTCTGCTCATACGTATTATCTGTTCAATTTCATCGACAATGACTGATGGATCTTTGACGACGAAAGCGGCTGCAATGGTTGCATCGACTGAGAAAAATTCCAATGCCCCCATTGGACCCGGCTCTGCAAGCCAGGACATTATTCCTGTTCGTTCGCCATCAAAAGTTAATCTGACATCCGCTGTCGAAGTTCCATTGTTGTATTGTCGTTCGGCAATCAAATACTGAATGTTTTTAAGTCCAACATTCTCAAGCTTGCGGGCATCCAGTTCATGAGGCATACCATCCGTGTAGTACTTGAGTTGCAGGACTCTTTCCAGATGTACGGCACCGAGAAACTCAGCACCCTGACCATAAGCCGATTCAAGCAAGGAATGAAAACCCGTGCCAACAAAATCACTTGCCCCTTTTTCGAGCGCACTTTGTATCTCAAGCAGCAATTCGGCACTTGTCGACGCGATCAGTAGATCTTCAGATAGCCAGATAGACAATTGTCCAGATACTGCATCCGTTGGGTCATCAACCAGGACGACCTCGAAATCATCCTGATGGCCCGATGCGATCCATGAATCACGAAACCCAGAGACCTGTTCGTCGAAAGTCGTCCTGAAAGCTTGTGCATCAACTTCTGACAGAATTACCGGTGCGGCTTTGATTCCCTCAGTCGTACCTTGCAGAGAAATAGCAGCTGCAGTCTCATCACCCAAATGATCACCAACCTCATTCAGCCAGGTCATTAATTCATCCAGATGTTGGTCTTCACCCTCAGACTCGATGTTTTTCCAGATGTCCGCGAGTTCACCTTCCTGCTGCATACGGGTTCGCATGAGTTCGTAGACTTCTGATATTTTTTCCGGTGCGTTTGGTACACCGATATATACGGTTGTACCTTCAGGCACAATATCTAACAGTCGAGTTGAAAAGCGCGGCTCAGTTTCCATCGCCAAATCAATCTCACGTTGCAGGGCCGAAACCTCTTTCAACATCGCAATATACTGATCGGCATCTCGACTCCATGAAATCTCATCGAAGATATGTGTGGTTGAAAATCCGCTTCGGGATGCCATCTGCTCGCCAGGTATCAGACTGGTGCTATCGCCTTGCTGCAGTACCTCTACCTCGCCTTCGATAACCGCGACAAGAGAACCCATGGTACCGTGGCCAACCTCAAAGATGGTTCCTGTTACCGACACGATAAACTCATCAGTTGTCACATCCAGAGTGCCAGACCCCTGCTTGGATGCAGCAACGATAATACGTCCTCGTTCAACATCAATTCGATTGCCAGAAGGCCTTCGCGTCATACTCAGTTCTGATCGTCCGTTGACTTCAATACGAGACCCATCATCGAGCACGAGGATGGCAGTACTCTCCTTACCTGTTCGCACACCCTCACCACCGTTAATCCAGGTCCCGGTAGTAATTTCAGCAAGTTGTCCGTTTACTACCTGATAGAGTCTGCCTTCTATTTCTTCTACCTGGGCCAGGCGAGATTGATCAAAAGAAGGTAATTCAGGGAGAATCTGTATCACGGTGACGGCGATTGCAGCGATAGCCGCTGCCGCCGCGAGCCACCTGGCAAACGGTTTTCTTTCATTGTTCTGAATATTGGATCGATCTGTCTTCTTGTTCCTTGCGTTATCTAACGCGCGCCGAAGCGGTATGGAGGAGCGCACTTCTTCTTCAAACAGCAGGGTCTGGGCGGATGACAGGCGATTCGCGAGATATTCGGGTATCGCGGCAATATAGTCATCGATAGAATTGAGCTGGGTATCCGGGACTCCTGCTGCATCTAATATCTGTTTACGGACCCGATCACCGGCAGCCGCCATTTCGGCTTCGCCTGGTTTGTCAGATCTGATAGCTGCGATTGCGGCATCAACCTTGTTGTAGTTGTCGGGTTCTTTCTCTTTCATTGATTCTCTCCTTCGAACTCACGAAGTAATTCCTGCAGGCGGTCACGGGTTCTATGTAGTGTCACAGCGACAGTGCTGCTTGAAGTACCGAGCATTTCCGCGATCTCTGCATTACCGAAGTCTTCAAAATAGCGTAAGGCAAAAATCTCCGCCGCCCTGTCACCTAATCTGGACAGGGCAGCGCGCAGATAGCGTCGTTGCTCATTACGCCTGACATCAATATCCGCAGGCGAAGCCAACGGGTCGGCTTCGTTTCTGCTGTCTTCCAACTTCACTGTTGGATAGCGGTTTTTTTTGCGAATTATGTCAAGACTTGCGTTAATTGCTGCTCTGCACAGGTAGCTTGCAGGATTGGCCTCAATATTGTGATGTTCGGACCGTTTCAGTAGTCGTAGGAAGATCGACTGCAAAACATCTTCAGCATCCTCAGTACTACCTGAAATTCGGTAGGCTGCAAGGAATACCCGCTGGTGATGCTCATTAAAAAGCACCTCAAGGGTTGGTCCTTCTTCTGAAGGGCCTGTACTCGTTGATTTGCGCTCATCGACTAATTTGATCGCTTGATCTCCCATACCATTAAGACGTTGGAGCGGGAGATATATTAACAATGAAATAAAAAAAACAAGAATTCAGGACTCGAAGTCTGGAAGCGAATTCAGGACATCCAGCGAAAAGGGGGTTGTAAGCCTTTAACCATTGAGACCATCAGATAAAACGACTTGTTGGATGTCGAGTACTTTTCTGTTTCGGGAGACGTGCTTTGCAACCGGCTCATTTAGCCACTTATACTGCCTCACCTGACGCTGCTATGGATGTTTACTATGTCCCAAATAGAGATAAATAGTGCCCGCCTGTGGGCTCGTATCATGGAAATGGCAAAGATCGGTGCCACCCCGGCCGGGGGTTGTAACCGGCAGGCGCTAACTGACACGGATCTGGAAGGTCGCAATCTTTTTTTAAGCTGGGCCACAGCAGCAGGCTGTGAAATCCGTGTGGATGAAATTGGCAATATGTTTGCCCGCCGGACCGGTGCTGATAATGATCTACCACCTGTGATGGTAGGTAGTCATCTGGATACGCAACCCACGGGTGGAAAGTTCGACGGCATTCTAGGTGTTCTGGGTGGTCTTGAAGTCGTTGAGACCCTGAATGACAACAACATCACCACTGACCACCCATTAGAAATAGTCGACTGGACAAACGAGGAAGGATCTCGATTCGACCTGGCGATGATGGGATCTGCCGTGTGGCGAAAATCAATGGATCTTCAGCACGCCTATGGCTGTGAGGATCGTGACGGTCGATCCGTTAAATCGGAGCTTGAGCGACTTGGTCTTATTGGCGAGGCGACCACAGACCGGAATTATAAGGCGTCGTTCGAACTGCATATTGAACAGGGGCCCATTCTCGAACACGAGGGCAAGTCCATAGGCATTGTCACCGGTGTTCAGAATATGTGTCGGCACCGGGTTGTCTTGTACGGTCAGGCTGCCCATGCGGGACCAACGCCAATGACGATGCGTAAAGATCCCATGCGTGCACTGGGTAATATTTTACCGGCACTTTATGAGATGACTAACGAGCATGACCCGGCCGGACGTATTACTTTCGGTATCATCGACGCCTTGCCAGGCAGCAGTAATGTCGTGCCTTCGATGGTTGAGTTTACAGTGGATATACGGCATCCGGATAATACTGGCTATGGGCAGATGCTGTCAGCCCTGGTCGAGATAGTGATTGAGAAAGCAGCAGAGGTCTCCGTGGGAGCTGATGTGAGAAAGGTATGGGAAGCACCGGGTGTAGTATTTGCGCCAGAGTGTGTTGAATATATCAGGGCGGCAGTGGATAAAGTGGGTTCAGATGCGATGGAAATCATATCAGGGGCCGGTCACGACTCCTGTGCGGTATCGGAAATCGTACCGACGGCGATGATCTTTATTCCCTGTGAGGGAGGGCTCAGTCATAACGAGGAGGAGTCTATTTTGCCGGGTCAGGCAGCGGAGGGGGTAAACGTGTTGCTTCATTCTGTCTTAAACGCGGCAAAAAATTGAAGACGTAACCTTGCCTGATCACCCGGGTCTTTTCAGGATTGAATTAGCGGGAACGCCTATAGATGTCCGATATTCTGCAATGTCATGGCAAATACAGTGATTGATGGTGAATAGATTGGAGACCTGGAAGCACCTGGTTGTTATGTTATTGTTGTAGCGGCAGGAAACTAGGCCAGGCAATGCGATTTTGACCTGGCGGGTAATCGAGCATAGGCACTTGTAATCTTTGATAGTGGTTTTCAGTCCTTGCCGATTCACTTTAAAGCTGGAAGCAACCCAGATAGAACCCAGATAGAACCCAGAAACAACCAGGACAACTGAATAATGCCCCCTGCAAACTGCTGTTATCCCAAAGATATTACGTCGGAATGGTTGACCGAGGTACTTACTTATTCTGGTTATGATTGTCGTGTGGCAGATTTTTCAATGGCTAATATCGGTACCGGGCAGGTTGGGCAAAACATCCGCTTTGACCTGACTTACAGCCAGGGAGAAGGGCCAGCGTCAATTGTGGGTAAGTTTGCGTCCGATGATCCCGTTAGTCGTGCAACCGGTGTTGCTGTTAATGACTACCTAAAGGAAGTGCTTTTCTATCAACACCTGCAAAAAACGGTGGACATTACAACGCCGAAGATTCATTTCGCAGCGATTAACCTGGAGCAAGCGGATGAATTTGTCATTATGATGGAAGACCTGGCACCTGCTGTTCAAGGCGATCAGTTAGGCGGCTGTTCTGCTGACGCTGCTAATCTTGTGCTGAATGAACTTGCGGGACTAACAGGGCCAAGATGGTGTGATCCGTCGCTGAAAAAAATAGCATGGCTGTCGCCGCAAGAATCAGAAGCAGATGCTGCAAAGACCAAGCCGGATGTTCTATGGGATATGGTTTACCCTGGCTTTGTTGAGCGTTATGAATCAAAAATGTCTGTTGAGCACCTTGAGCTAACAGAGCAGCTAGGCGCCAGGTTCAAGTCATACAGCACCCCTGTAAATGATCTTTTTACACTCACCCACGGAGATTACAGATTGGATAACATGATGTTTGGTGGGCCATATCCTGTTGCCGTTGTAGATTGGTCATCATCTCTCGGGAGCGGTGCGGCCGACGCAGCTTACTTCATGGGTACGGGCATGGAAGGGGAGGCGCGGCTAAAAGATGAAAAGCACATACTCATGGAATATCATGATCGAATGATGAGCTACGGCATAGAAAACTACGACTTCAATGCCTGTTGGTTTGACTATCGGCGCAGCAGTTTTGCTGGTCTCGTCATGGCGGTGATTGCATCAATGATTGTTGGTCAGACAGAACGGGGCGACGAGATGTTTATGGTCATGGCCAGGCGAAGTGCTGATATGGCATTACACCTTGAAGCGCTGGATCTACTACAACTTAATCCCTCATCATAAAGGAAGCAGATGCTTAATAAACTTGACGATTATCCTATCCATCAAACACCAGAGCCAATTGCTCATCCAGCAACCAGTGATCGTAATGTATATGATCGAACCTGGTATAACGGCTACGCAAAAGACGGCTCCTACTACTTCGGCATTGGCATGGCGGTATATCCTCATCGAGGGGTTCTCGACTGTGCCTTTAGCGTGGTCCAGCCGGATACTCAACAGCATTGTTTCTATGGTTCTCGTCGTGCGCCACAGGAACGCACAGATATGCAGGTTGGACCCTTTCGCATGGAGATAGTTGAACCATTACGTACAACCCGTGTGATTCTGGATGACAACAAGAGCGGCATTAGTTGTGATCTCACTTTTTCTACCCGGACATCGCCGATTCAGGAAGCGCGACAAACGCTTTACAATGGTGTGCGCAGATCAATGGATGCAACCCGGTTTGATCAGTTTGGTTGTTGGAGCGGTGTCATCAACCATCCGGATGGCGAGATTAAAGTCGAAGAAGCGCAATGCCATGGAACAAAGGATCGTTCATGGGGGGTTCGCCGAGTCGGAGAACCTGAAATCGGTGGTGCACCCAATACACGGGATGGTGCATTTTTCCTGTGGGCGCCCTTGCGCTGGGATGATCATATTACTCATGCGATATTTTTTGACGGTAATCAGGGAGAAGCACTCGTTCGAGAAGGCATTGTTGCACCCCTTTATTCAAGTGAAGCAGAAGTTCCGACAGAGGAAGAAAGCCATGATGAAAGGATGGCAACCGCGGTTCATCGTGTCCAGTATCATCCTGCTTCACGCCTGGCTTCGTCGGCTGAGATTGATCTGATCAGCATTGAAGGTAAAACGCGCACAATTTCTCTTGAGCCCATTTTGAAATTTCAGATGAAGGGGCTTGGTTATGGACATCCTGAATGGTCGCAAGGCACCTGGAAAGGTGAGTTGGAGATTGGTGGCGAATCCTTTGATCCACGTCAGTTGGATCTACTCGCACCTGAAAACATACATGTGCAGCAGGTTGTTCGAGCAACAGATGGAGAACGTACAGGCATGGGTGTCTTGGAACAAGTTGTAATTGGACCTTATAAGCCTGCCGGGTTTACTGATTATCTTGATGGTTACAAAGAACAAGTATGACTTGATTGCCGGTATCCTTCTGGTTACCCGGTACAACGATTTCAACTTGTCGCGTACTTCCCGATAGGGATCACGAACTTTGAGACGTTGAATTTCACTGGTTGGCAACCCTGGCAGATTATCCGCATAGTCTATCCTGCACGGATACATGTAGAGAGCCAACCAGGCTCTGCGCAAATTACCTATCGGTGTTCTGTATAGAATTGATTCACCTTCAGGTCTCTATTCTCTTCAGCATAACTAGGATAAGCTAGCGCTTTTTTTTGAACCACGCAGGAAGAAGGACAAGCATCAGTGATACCGAAAGAAGTTGAAATTCAGTTACAGGGCAGAAAGCTCACAGGTAAACGGTGGGGCCAGGAAGGCAATACTCCTGTCATGGCTCTGCATGGATGGTTGGACAATGCCAATTCGTTCGACCTCATTGCGCCTGTGCTGGCAGACTTTGATATTTTTGCACTTGATTTTGCAGGTCACGGGCGCTCGGATCACAGGCCTTTACATACACCCTACCTGGGAGAACTGGATGTACAGGATGTCATTGCTGTAGCAAATCATCTGCAATGGGAGCACTTCAGCCTGCTGGCTCATTCTATGGGTGCAGAAGTCAGTACACATATCATTGGATTATTTCCGGACAGGATAGAGCGTCTGTTTGCAATTGATGGGTACGCTGGAAGCGTCAGCCATGAGAAGTGGCTTAAAACATACAGAGACTCAATCGATGTAAATCTGACCAAAAAAGCAAGAGCCCTGAGAGTATTTCCCGACCGGGAAGAAATGGCCAGGGGGGTCTCGAAAGCGACAGGTCAAACAGTGGCTTCAGCTCGTATACTGGTTGAGAGAGGAAGCAAGAAAGTCGATGGTGGATATAGCTGGATCTCCGACCCCAGGGTACGCTGGTCAGATGCGCTGGGCATCACCTATAAACAAATGGATCACAATGTGGCTTCTTTCGACGGTGAAATACTGGTTGTTGGAGCCAACAATGGTCTTAAGTGGTACCGGGAAGACTTGCCGCGATTGGCCAGCAAGTTTGAGCACTTAAGATTTATCACTATCGATGGTTCACACCACGTACACATGGATGCCGACACGACTGAACTGGTTCAATTAATTCAGAACTTCTTTGGCAACCCGGTTGAACAGTTAGACGCCGGTTAGTATTTGTCGCTTTTTATCCGCCAGATAGTACCCGGCTAGGTAACCAATTGAGGCGCCACTTCCTTGAGTATGGGATGGATTTCGACAAAGCCTTCCCGCATCGCAGCCAGCGCCGTTTGTATCTCGTCCTCTGTTACTGGTGTTGATATTCGAAGGGCCATCAAATTCTCAAGTGTGCGGACCCCTTTGTTGATCAGCGAACGACGATATAGTGCCATCGCGTCACTCAGCCCTGGCGCATTGGCGTTACGCGAATAGGTTGCCGGGTCTGTGACTACATCATCGGCTGTCAGGTGAAGACTCTGATGATTGCCATAACCTATCACGTGGCCTTTGATGCCAAGATCCTTGAGAATGCCACGGATGCCATCAGCCAATAATTCACCCATCGCATTGATTCGCGAAATCTCATCTGGATTCATAATATTGAGGCATGCAGTGCTGGCGGCAACGCTCATGGGATCACCCTGGTGAGCAACGATGGCCGCTACCCTGGATGGCTCCGCCTGACTGAACAAATTCATGATATCGCTGCGGCCACCAATTAAGCCCATTGGCAGACCGCCACCGATACCTTTGCCATAGCAGTTCAAATCGGGTTTCACATCGTACAGCGCTCCGGTGCCGCCATGATCAAGCCAGAAGTTTACAATTTCATCGAAAATGAGAACGATACCGTACTTCTCGGTTATCTCCCGGAGGAATGTGAGGAACCCATCTTGAGGGGCGATTGTACCCCCGGTGAACAAACCTTCGGTGAGGAGAGCCGCAATATCATCCTTGTTTTCCCGGATTACCTTCTCGGTTCCCTCTTTGTCGTTCCAGTTGAAGAAAAGGATATTTTCAAGCGTATTTGCAGTCAACCCGGGTGACCCCTTGGGTCGTTGAGCCGTGGCTGGGGCAGCCAATGCGTCGTCGTACGTGCCGTTGTATCCGCCCCTTATCTTAAGGACTTTGTCCCTGCCGGTGAAGGCTCTTGCTGCTCGTATCGACCACATGAAAGCCTGTGAACCACCCAGCGTGTACCACACTTTCTCGACCGAGGGTACTCTCTTGCACATCATTTCGGCCAATTGATCTTTACCGATCTCGGGCATGAATGAAACCAGACCCTTTGGTATCTGCTCCTGAACTGCTTTTGCCACCACTGGGTGATTGTGTCCAATGATGCTGGTCATACCCAAAGCAAGGTCGAGATAACGGTTCCCATCGATATCGTACTGATAGCACCCGTCCACCCGTTCGCCATAAGAGGGGTAGGTTCCTGTGGAGTGAGAACGCAGTGCACCCCCGGGCATGTACTTTTCTGCCTTCTCGCAGAGCTCCCTCGACCTGGGTGTCATACTGCGCCAGATTGCCTCGACTTCTTTCTCGTAATTAGCGAGAAGCGCTTCGCCTGTGGACATGGCTAATACCCCTTTTTTACTACCAGTATTTAACGTCCTTTGAGAATAACACGAATATTGGACTTGCTTCTCCCCCGACAATGTTAATCCCAGGTAAGGCGGACCACTTCTCGCATGCGTAAACTGGCACGATGAGAAGGGTTGTGGCATCGTTCATCATTGGTGCGTTTGACCGGGAGTATTCCATGGCAAATTTTCTACTGATCCACGGGGCCTGGCATGGTGCCTGGTGCTGGTACAAGGTCATCCCGGAACTTGAACAATTGGGACATCATGCGATAGCGATTGACCTGCCAAGTCATGGGAAGGACATAACTCCCGTGGCTGATGTCACGCTTGATGGTTATGGCGAAAGCGTTGCCGCTGCTGTACTTGATCTGCCTGAACCTGTTCATCTGGTTGGACACAGCATGGGTGGTGCAGTCATTACTCAAGCCGTGGATAAGGCTTCCGAGAAGATTGCGTCACTCACCTATCTTGCTGCCTTCCTTGGGAATGACGGCGACAGTCTCTCTGAAACCCTGGTAACAGATAGTGCCAGCAAACTTCCGTCAAACCTTGTAGCTGCCGACGATGGGACGATGTCTGTGCGCCCGGATGCCCTGAAAGATGTCTTCTATCATGATTGCGGGATGGAGGACATCCAGCTCGCGAATCTGTGTCTGACACCCCAATCGGCCCAGGCGACGGCGGAGCCACTGCGGGTATCGAAGGATAAGTTCAATAAGATTCCTCGCTATTACATTGTCTGCAGCGAAGACCAGGCAATCAGCGAAGTTACCCAACGGGCGATGATCGAAAAAGTTGGTTGCAACGAAGTGATCACGATGCAGACTTCCCATAGTCCGTTTTTTTCTGACCCCGCAAAACTTGCCGCAAACCTGGTAAAGCTGACCGAGTGAGGAATGACGATTGGTCACAAACTCAGGTTTTGCCGTCATGATCAGACCATCTTGAGCAATTCATCCTCGAAATCAAAGTCGAAGGAGTCTGTCTTATCCAGCCCTTGTTGACGATACCAGGTGAAGGTATGTTCCACCGCGGCCGGAAATGTGAACTCGGGTTCCCACCCAACATCACGGTGCAAACGTTCCACACTGTAGACGACACTCCTGTTCCAACGGTTCACTGTGGGCGCAGTGTGCTGCACCAGAAACGATAGCTGACCGCGCGTGCGAGCGAGATCATCTGGTCGCGTTGTCGTACGGGTATCTATCTTCACGTTCGATTGCATGCCACCGATTGATGAGCGGCCATCCCAGAGATCATCCATCAGCGTTGCTGGAATGAATACCTTATCAGGTTTTACGCCAACAACACTGGCGCATGTATCAACGTAACCCTCGGCTGTAAAGTAGTCCTTCCCTGTTAGGTTGTAGCGTTTACCCAATGTCTGTGGTTGACCCATCACCCTGCGAAGCGCTTTCGCCTGATCATCCACATGCCCAATCTGACCGAGACGTCGACCGTCGCCGGGTATAAGAACCGGTCTGCCCTGCAATAGACGCTGAAACATCCTCTGCTCGCGATCAGGAAGTATGTTACGGGGACCAAACACCATTGAAAGTGAAACAACGGTTGCCGGGAACCCTGTCTCACGGAACTTTCGAATCAGAAAATCCTCACAGATAAGCTTGTTCAGGCCGTATTCGCTTTGCTTTTCGGTCCTGTCAACGGGGAAGTCCTCGGTGATTGGCAGTAATTCGGACTCGGCATAGATTACGGTAGAACCGATGAAAATGTAGTGTCCGGTCATCCCTTGAAAGAGGTCTGTCATCAGTTCTACGTCCTCTAAGCGGTAGGCGGTGACATCGAAGACACAGTCGAATTCAAGCCCTGTGAGTGCTTTCTTTACCGAATTGGCGTCGCTGCGATCTGCAATGATTCGGCTCACGCCGATCGGCAACTCGGCCTCGGTTCGACCCCTGTTGACAATTGTTACCGCATGACCATGGCGTACCAACTCACGCACCAATGCCAGCCCGTTGAATTGCGTTCCACCCATTACCAGTACTTTCATGGCATATCTCCTATTTCCTCGCCAGAGTTCACCCAGATTGGAGAAGACTGGCCACACTGTTTCCAGAAGGTCTGTGCCAGCGAGAAGAAAACCAAAAAAATACTCACATGTACAGCCACTTCAGAGTTTATTTGTAGTGGGCGTGTTGACTTGCACCTTACCCAATTGATCCGAATTAAAGGTAAAGTAGGCAGGTAGAAGGCTAAAAAGAGGAGTCATAATGCCAAACCATCGTTTTGTTCTTCTAGTCCCGGTCCTGCTGCTATCTCTCTTTAGCAGGGCGGCAGAAGAACCTGGGGAAGAACTGGTGGCTCGAATCGTTGCTGCTGGCATACCAATTCCTGAAATTGCACCTTATAGGCTGGAAGAAGGCAGTTCAGAGGAAGGCAGTTCAGAAGAAGGTCGCGGCCCCTTCAAAAGATTATTGATCAAAGACGCCATGCTGATCGATGGCAGGGGAACACCCCCGCAAGGACCAGTATCCATTATTATCGAACAGGACCGGATCAGGGAAATTACTTCGTACCCCGTCAAAACGGAAGAAGGTGACGAGGTCATTGATGCTAGCGGCATGTTCGCATTGCCAGGCTTTATCGATGCGCACACTCATCTTGGTAATCCAGGCCAGGGATTGGCGGGTCCCATCACACCACCAGAATATATTTTCAAACTCTGGATGGGCCACGGTATTACCACTGTGCGGGATGTCGGTTCTATCATGGGCCTCAACTGGACACTCGAACACAAGAAACTAAGCGCCGTCGGAAAGATAACGGCACCACGAATCGTCGCCTATTCAATGTTTCCCGGCACGACGATCACCAATGAAAAAGATGCGATTAGATGGGTAAGGGCAGTTAAGAAAAAAGGCGCGGATGGGATTAAGTTGCGCGGTGGTACTGAGGAAGCAATCAACGCAGTGTACAAAGAGACCCGGCGACTTGAGATGGGGACAGCGAATCACCATGACCAGATGGGGGTTTATCATGTCAACGCGCTGGACAGTGCCCGCTCGGGTCTGGACAGTATGGAACACTGGTACGGACTTCCTGAAGCGTTATTCGAGAACAGAACTATTCAGAACTACCCGCCGGATTACAATTATTCTGATGAGCAGTGGCGCTTCGGTCAGGCTGGCAGACTCTGGCGACAGGCGGCACACCCTGGTTCGCAAAAATGGAATGCCGTTATGCATGAATTGATCGGACTGGATTTCACCCTCGTGCCGACCTTTACCATCTATGAGGCGAACAGGGATGTTGCCCGGGCAAGGGATGCTGAATGGCACAAAGACTACACGTTACCGGCACTGCAGAAATTTTTTATGCCTGATCCACGTCTGCATGGATCCTATCACTTCGACTGGACAACTGCGGATGAGATAGCATGGCGGGACAATTTCAGGATCTGGATGCAGTTCATCAACGACTACAAGAACGCTGGCGGTCGTATTGCTGCAGGGTCAGATGCTGGATTTATCTTCAAGCTCTATGGCTTCGCTTATATTCGGGAGCTCGAGCTTTTACAGGAGGCAGGGTTTCATCCGCTTGAGGTTATCCAATCGGCAACCTTGAATGGCGCTGAACTTCTTGGGATGCAGAAGGAGATAGGATCCCTGGTGCCCGGGAAGAAAGCAGACATCGCCCTGGTAAGGGGCAATCCGGTATCCAATTTCAAATTACTCTATGGCACTGGTCATATGAGACTTAACCGGGACAGTGGCGAACTGGAGCGGGCCGGAGGAGTCAGCTACACCGTTAAAGATGGCGTGGTATTTGATGCGAAAGCGCTTCTTAAAGATGTACGCTTAATGGTCAGCAGAGCAAGAGAGAGCAAACAATAGACGATTGATGATTGCCACACTGAGTGGAAAGCGACCACGAAGTAATTTTTCTGTGTGTAATTCGACGTCCTTTTTATTTTTCCGTTCTGTCGTAGATAAGATCCGGATTGTTTTTTAGACTAAGGCTTCCCGGTAATCGAACAGGCAGCGCCAGACATGCAAGCAATGAGAAAATATGCAGAGCAGTATCGCTCAGATCAGGTGGAATGGCATCATGTGAAAGGTGGGCCGGATTTCAATGAATATGAGCTTGACTATGAATATAGTGTTCTCGGCTACGATGTTAAAAACGGCAGACTGGACATGCTCATGCGATTTAAGGGAAATGGCGGCTTCTGTGAAAGACATCGGCATGCCGCTTCAACCACTACCCTTGTGCTTGAAGGTGAACAGCACCTTCATGAACAACAGAACGATGGCAGTGTAAAACATATTATTCGTAAGACTGGTGACTACGCTTTGGCTGGGTCAGATGCATTACCTCACATGGAAACCAGTGGCCCTGATGGCTGCACCTTTTTGTTATCGTTACACGCGCCTGAAGGAATACTGTTTGAGGTGCTGGATGAGGAATTCAGCAAGCTTGCTGATGTCAGCATTGAAGACTTCGTTACCCGGTGGGAAAACAGGTAAAACCTGAAGATTCGCATCAGCCATCAGACTTCAAACTGGATTGTGTCTGAGACTACAATCAGTGAAAGGAACGGATTCAAGCTGCCTGCATAAATCGGTGCCAATTTGAGTGCAAGACACCGATGGCTCAATCACTTAAGATTATGTTGTGAATAGCAAACGAGGTAAACGTTTGTTTAATCAGACAAGAAGAATAGGGGAGAAACTAGGTAAGAATCTGCTGAGGCTGGATCGTGAGCCAATTGGCAAGGCTGCGCTGGTCATTGTGATATTTCTGGACCTGTTTATCCTGGTTTCCATTTTTACAGGTCTGTCAGATCATTCAAAACAGCTAACATCACCCCTTGAATTCATTCCCCGGTATTGCAGGGATATTGTGATAGACGGCGACTGGAATGAAACGAACAGATTGGAGAAAATTGCCCGTATTGCTTCGGTCTATCGTAATCGTTATTCAAGGGTGAAGAAGGGCGACCCCGCAATCCTCCATCCAGGTTGTGCCCGGCCAGCAGAATTGATCGAAGAGATTAAGAATTCTCCAATAATCTCAAAGAGGCTGGATGATCTGACAAAACTGGAAGCGCAACTCAGACTCACGCGAACCAGACTTGGAATGGTAAATGATGCCTACCAGAACCGGTTACTCGAAACTATCGCAGAGAAGCCAGAGAGAACTGACGCTACCGGTATCAATGCGGTGGTGGGAGAAAGCACGGAAAATCTGGATACATTGGTCGCAAAACAGCGGGAGCTGAAGCTCAGCCTGGTTGAAGAATTACCAATCACCGCATTGTTTGGTCTCATAGATTCTCTGGAGGAAACTGACAGGCAATTACTGGTCACGGATCTGCGCAGTGCGAACTTCTGGTTTCCGGTAAAACGTCTGGGGATGGAAATGATATTCCTGGCACCCCTTGTACTCGTATTCTGGTTCTGGAACTCAAAATCTATCGTTAACAACAGACCCTTTCAGGTGTTGGTTTCGTCTCACTTGCTTGTCATTGTCTTCATTCCTGTCGTCTTTAAGATCATTGAATTGCTCTATGACATTATTCCCAGGAAGTTGCTACAGCAGTTGATCGAGTTGCTGGAATCACTCCATCTAATTGCCCTCTGGCACTATCTGCTGATGGGAGTGGCAATTCTTCTCGCTCTGGCATGCGTATATGTATTCCAGAAGCGTTGGTTTTCGCATGAGAAACTACTCGAAAAAAGAATTGCGAAAGGTCAGTGTCAAGATTGCGGTGGCAAGTTGCCGACGGATTGCATAGCGTGTCCTCGTTGTGGATTCAAACAGTTTGAAGACTGTTCGAACTGCCAGGACCCAACCTACGTGCACGGGAAATATTGTATAAACTGTGGCATCGACAGGTCGTGAGAGTCAGATTCATGTTCCCGACCGGCTCTCTGACGGAATGATATCCTGATCCGCTAGTATGCATAGAAGTCAGATACTTCGATCTACAACCTCGAATAGCCAGAAATCTCCTGCGGTAAGTGCCGCTTTTTATTTTCTCTATAGCATAACGTTTTTGCTGCAATCTTTTCTGATTCAAAGTGAATGAAGGTCACTGAATTAAGCGGAACCAACTTGAGAAGGAATGGGAGATACATGAATACCTACTGATTTTTGGTCCTGCAGACGCCTGCAGACCCGCATGTTACCCGTGCTATCATGGCGATCGATTCAATCACATTCTCCAAACACATTATCTGGTGAACTTATGAAAAACCTTAGTGGCAAAATTGCTGTAGTCACGGGCGGAGGTACTGGTATGGGCCGGGAGTTGGTGAGGCAACTTCTGGCGGAGGGATGCCATGTAGCAACATGCGATATCATTCCCGAAAATCTTCAAGAGACCCTGGCGATTGGTAAAGAGGAAGCCCCTCAGGGGGTCCGTATCACGACACATATCTGCGATGTCGCCGTAGAGGAAGAGGTGCAGGCATTCAGACAGGAAGTTGAAGATCAACACAAGGTCGATCATATCAATTTACTGTTTAACAACGCCGGAATTGGCGGAGGTGGCAGCTTCGTCAACAGCACACGAGAGGAATGGGAGCGAACGTTCGATATCTCCTGGAGGGGCGTCTATTTATTCTGTCGCGTCTTTTTACCCATGTTGATCAAGAGCGAAGAAGGGCACATCATCAATACCAGCAGCATCAATGGATTCAGGGCGTCCCTCGGCGGCAACATACCCCATACTGCCTACAGCGCTGCCAAGTTTGCAATCAAGGGGTTCACCGAAGCGCTGATTAATGATTTCAGGTTCAACGCACCTCATCTTCAAGCGTCAGTTGTCATGCCCGGTGGAGTTGGCACCGACATCGCCATAAATTCGGGGCGGATACTGGGTGAGAAGAATCCCCGGGATTGGAACGATGATGATGTAGACCAGCTCAGGCAGCGTTGGGCGCAAATGGGAGAGCATCGGGCGGAGCTGGGTATTAGCGAGGATCTGCTGAAGATGTCTAATGAAGAGATTCGCGATGCGATGGCACAGCGGGGAGAAAACTACCGCAAGATTGGTATCACTCCGGCACAGGCTGCGACGATCATTCTCGATGGCGTAAAGAATGATCATTGGAGGATACTCGTCGGTAAGGACGCTGTGGCTTTTGATAAGGCGGTCAGAAAGTCCCCCTTGCATACTTACGATCTTGACTTTGATCGCTATGTGCGGGCAGAGATGGCGACTGACAGCGACCAGTAGACCTGCCGACCTTAAAAAGGGGCGGTTGTCGATGATTTAGCTAGTTATTAGAGTCAAACGCCAAGTTCGTGCAGAGACAGCTAATTTAGCGTGGACGAGTTAATAATGTTAAAAAGGTTGTAAACAAATCCATGAAAGCCAAGAAAATGCATATTCGACCTCAAATTACCGAATCCCAGGATCAATTCTGGGACCAACTGGCAACACCTGGTACCTGGTTGACGGGTGAACAACGGGTTGACGTTACGAAGGAGTCCCGTGTCGTCCACAACTGCAGGTTGTGTGCAGATCGAAAGTCCGCCCTGTCTCCCATGCAGGTGAGCGGTAGCCACGAATCTGCGGATACCACTTTAGATGAGAACCAGGTCGAGTTAATCCATAAACTGGTGAGTGATCCGGGGCGTATTAGTCGTTCCTGGGTGGAGAAGCTGCTGACAAGTGGTATGACCGACTCTGAGTACGTAGAGATTGCTGCTCTCGTTAGCACGGCTATGGTTATCGATACGTTTCACACTGCTATAGGTCTGCCACTGAAAAAACTGCCTGAACCTCTAGCGGGTGAACCAACGAGGCAACGGCCGCGCACCGCCATCATGGAAGATGGTTATGTGCCCATGATTGCGGTCGATGCATTGGCAGACGATTATACGGATCTTTACGACACAAAGCGTTGGGTGCCTAATGTTCACCGGGCATTTAGTCTGGTGCCAGACTGTGCGAGGGTTGCAGACAATTTGATGACGTCGCACTACCTGGAATACGAAATGGTTCCGAACTATACAGATGCCGATCACTCGTATGCTATCGACAAGACCCAGATGGAACTTGTTGCGTCACGCGTTTCGAAGTACAACGATTGCTTCTACTGAACCACAGCACATGCTGGGCTGCTCCGGGCGGGTGGCATGCAAAAAGAGATCGAAGTTGATATTGATATCATCAACGGCGCAGATGGTGATGGTGGGGTTCCTCACGGGCAACTATTGATTGCCTTTGTCGATGCGGCCCTGTCCAGGGACGAGCCGCGCATGGAAGCAATAAGAGCAAAACTCACTGACACTATTGGCGAGGCAGGACTCGTTGATGCTGCTGCGGTGATGGCGATGTTCCAACTCAATACACGCGCTGCCGATGCTTCAGGCATCCCTGTCGAACCTCAAACGGCTGAGGCAAGAGAGATCATGGGTGTTCAGCTCGGTTTTGATAAGAAGGGCAGCCAGAAGGCCTGATCCATTATAAGCGGGTTAGCCAGAATCGGGATCTTGTCATTTTGATGATCATCTGTTGTCTAGAGCTATTCCATACCCACTATTGAGAAATTGGATTTAGCGTGATCTGCGAAGTAGAGGCACCGATGTACTGGTTACCTGGTAGTTCGTTGTTCCTCTTTCTTTCCTTAAAGCCCAGTAATCAGTTTTGTCTCCGGGAGGACATTTTCTTGAAATGCTTCATGCCATCCATTTCTCTTAATCTTGGGGTTTCTGGTTTCGCCATCAGATCGCTCATCACAGGGAAGTCCACAGGTACGCTGAACTCGAATCGGGTTCTCTGTGGCACGTCGCATACCTCATCGTCACAGGTCTGCCACTTGACTTCACCTGACAGGTCCAGCATTGCAGGTCCGGCTTCTGAAGTTTTAATTGCGTTTACGGTGATTGGTAGTCTCAGTTCAACCTGACCATGGTGTACCTCAATCACTTCACCTGTGCCTTTCATTGTATGTGTTTCACTTGTCGGACAAATGAGTTCTCGAACAACCAATTCGGATTGTGAGTCGAGAGTCATTGTGAATGGCACCATTCCTTCTGGCGCAGGATTGGCATAAAGGTGTCTACCCGCCGGTACTTCTATCCGACACACAAGATCTCGCAGAACGCCCGCGGCTAGCTTTTTACCTTCCAGAAACACGCTGGGTTGGGCTTCGTTAGCATTAGCCTCAGTGTCTACTGGATTGCCAACATGCTCACTGAGTGCCTCTCCACCTACTGCCCTGAGTAGTTCCTCTGGTCCAACCCGCAAGACGAGATTGTTCTCAAAAAACTTGTGGGTAATCTCACCCTCCGAGTCTGTAACGTAGGTTCCGGGGAAGGGAATTCCAAACCATGGATGGTCGTCTTCTGCAATCAGCGTATTGAGGATACCGTAGTCTCGAATCACATTGGAATCAGGGTCTGACAATAACGTATAGGTAATGCCGTAGGCATTCTGAAAATCCTTCAGGGCATCGGGTTCGTCATAACTGAGGGCAAGCACTCTGATACCCAGGGATTCAAACGCTGGCATTTTTTCCTGCAACTCCACGAGTTGCGTACGGCAGGGTGGTCACCAGACAGCAGAGCGAAAGAACAACATAATAGTCGGATTGGA
This sequence comes from uncultured Pseudomonadales bacterium, assembly GCA_964548025.1. Lineage (GTDB taxonomy): Bacteria > Pseudomonadota > Gammaproteobacteria > Pseudomonadales > Azotimanducaceae > JAHRVQ01. The sequence continues at coordinate 7,323 of CAZJRI010000049.1, read as the reverse complement.
ATCATGAGAAAAATGGTAGGGATTACCAGATACATCCTGGCAGGAGAACTCAGGAAGATGGTCTCCTATGTCCGGGCCGGTTGGGAATGGCCCTTTTGGATCAGTTCGAGGTCCGAATCCTGGTTGTCTGGGTCCAACAAATCCATCGACGTCGCGCCAGCCATTCTCGGTCTTCTCAGCTCTTGTCTCAATTTCAATTGTCATATCAGATTTCCAGCTCTGGCGCTCATTGAAATTAGCGTATCACAAGCAGTCACTGTAATCTCTATCTGACAAGATTGGATCACGGGGATGGTGAAGTCAGATAGGTTGACTTGATCCGATCAAGCATACGGCGCCGTTAAGATGTCACAAAACCATATATATAGTTGGACATATCATGAAATACGAAAACAAGTTTCACCCTGAACCCGAACAGATTAAGGCCCTGCTTGCCAATGAGGATGATAGCCCCATCTGCATGATCAATCTTTTGAAATTCAGGGAAAAGGCGGAATACGAAGATGGACGTGAAACAACTTTAACGGGCGCAGAAGCTTACGACTTATATACTCAGGCCTTCAGAGAGATTTTGGCCTCCCACGGCGGCGATCTTTTTTTTGAAAGCACTGTTGAGGAACTTATTCTCGGCGAAGTCGAAGAACTTTGGGATGCGGCATTGGTGGCCGAATATCCATCGCGCAAGGCGTTTTATGAAATCTCAATGTCATCAGAAGCCACCGATGTTCGCGTTCATCGAACAGCCGGTCTCGAGGGACAACTGAACATAATTACCCGGAGAAAGTGACACCAAAACGCTACCAGCTATCAGGGGGCCAATATCTATTTCTCATAGATTCTGTGAATGCGATTCACAATCCCATTCATAGTATGTTATTAAAGTGACAAAACAACGGAGGAAAACGCATGACCCACGATATTGTGATTCGAAACGGTAACATTGTTGATGGCACAGGTTCAGAACCCTACGCAGCAGACCTGGCGATTGATGGCAGCACAATCACCGCAATTGGAAAAATCGACGATGAAGGCAGGGAAGAAATTGACGCCGGAGGCAAGGCAGTTACCCCTGGTTTCATTGATCTGCATACTCATCTTGACGCACAAATCGGCTGGGACCCAATGATGACATCGATTACCTGGCACGGTGTTACAACAGCACTACTGGGTAACTGCGGTGTCACTTTTGCACCCTGTAAAGCTGCCGACAGGGAATTTCTTGCCGGTATGATGGAAACCGTAGAGGATATTCCAAAGCATGCGATTATGACGGGTCTTCCCTGGGACTGGGAATCCTACGGCGGCTATCTTGATTCAATTGAATCGCGAAATCCGATGATTAACGTTGCCGGGCTGGTTGGCCACTGTGCTACCCGGTTTTACGTGATGGGCGACCGAAGTGTCGAAGAGCCAGCCACGCCTGATGAGATCAAACAGATAGCAGCACTGGCGGGTCAGTCAGTTAAAGAAGGGGCACTCGGATTTTCCACTAACCGTCATCTTGGTCACTTTCTACCCGACGGGCGTTGCATTCCCGGCACTCACGCTCATCATGATGAACTAAGAGCAATAGCCAGGGCCGTGGGTGAAGCTGGCGGCATCATGCAGACCGTCATGAACTTTACTGAAATGGAAAGTGAAATGGACCTTATTGCCGAGGAAGCGGCACTTACCAATGGTGCATTGTTCAGTGCCATCGCTGGTCATACACCGGAGCTGGGTCGACGTCTCGATGAACGTGTGTCTGAGATCCGGGCTGATGGTCATAATATTACCGCTGTCACTGTGCCCCGTGCCGGTGGTGGTGTAGGAGGCCTGTCGACCAACAACTTCTGGGGTACGCCCTCATGGAAAGCCCTTAAGAAAATGGGTCTTGAGGGTCGACTCGAATTCATCAGAGACGAAGCCAATCGCGCAATCCTGGTTAAGGAATTAAAGGATCACCCGAAGGCGGATGACATTATTAAAGGCACCAGGAACTGGTTCCCAATGGGTGATGGTGAACGACCTGTTTATACCGGCACTCAGGACGAGAGCCTCTATAACGTCGCCATGGAAAAAGGTGAACATCCCGCCGAGACCTGGTTGCAGATTGCACTTGAGAGCGATGGTAGGGCACTGTTCCACCAACGGGGGTTCAACACTAACCTTGAGACGCTTGAAGAACTAATCAAATCAGACTGGGCGATGCCCGGACTTGGCGATGCCGGGGCTCATGTCAGTCAGATGATCGATTCAGGATGGTCGACATTTGTCTTGTCTCATTGGCACCGGGATACAGGGGTTTATAGTCTGGCAGAGGCTGTTCGTCGCATTGCTGCAGTACCGGCTGAGGTACTCGGGTTAGAAGACAGGGGTACGCTGGCGGCGGGTAAACGGGCGGATATAAACATCATTGATATCGACAACGTTGAGGAGCGACAACCCTATCTCGTTAACGATATTCCGGGCGGAGCACCGCGTTTTGTTCAACGTGCCGTTGGCTATCAGGCAACGCTTTGTAATGGCAAGGTGATTCTGCAGGACGATGAACATACGGGCGTTTGTGCTGGAGAAGTGCTGCGCGGTTAGTCGCAACCGGAAAAACAGGTGGTTTATTCGAAAACCGGGGAAGAAGGAGGTTTTAAATGGCATCTCTTGAAGAATTCAGGGCAGAGACCAGGCAGTGGCTGACAGATAACTGTCCGGAAAGCATTCGCGGGTCAGGTATCACCTATTCAGGCGGGTCCAAAGATCCGGTGACCGATGAGAATTTCCAGCACTGGTTCGACGCTTGTGTCGAACGTGGTTATACCGTTCCTTCGTGGCCAACCGAATACGGTGGCGCAGGTCTGTCTCCACAGGAGGTCAGTGTACTAGGGGAAGAAATGCGTGCCATCAAAGCTCCCACGCCACTTGCGGGAATGGGTACTGTAATGATTGGCCCGACGTTACTTGAAATGGGTGACGATGAGCAGAAATCAAGGCATCTCCCCAGGATCGCCAGCGGTGAAGTTCGCTGGTGCCAGGGATACTCAGAACCAGGTGCCGGTTCGGATCTTGCCTCCCTGCAGACAAAAGCGGTCAGTGACGGAGATGACTATGTTGTCAATGGTTCAAAAATCTGGACCTCGGGTGCTGATCTGGCAGATTGGATCTTCTGCCTGGTCAGAACCGATCCCAGGGCACCGAAACACGAGGGGATCAGTTTTCTCCTGTTCCCTATGGATGATCCCGGTGTCAGTGTCGAGCCCATTGAACTGATCGCAGGTAGTTCTCCGTTCTGTCAGACTTTTTTCACCGATGTTCGGGTGCCCAAAGCAGATCGGATCGGCGTGGAAAATCGTGGCTGGAGCATTGCGAAGCGATTGCTGCAGCATGAACGCTACTCTATTGTCGGGATGGGATCTGACGATGATACAGACAGCGCGGCTGGGCTGCCCGGGCTCGCCAGCGACTATCTGGGAGAAGACCAGGGGCGGATTGCAGATACGGCCCTTCGGGATTCAATACTCGATACCGAGATGGATTCACGCGCCTTCAAACTCACAATGCGCCGAAGTGCCGAAGAGAATGACACAGGAGAAACAGTCACCTTCGCAACTTCGATGTTCAAATACTACACCACGGAACTTACCTGCAGGGAAGATGAAATCAGGCTTAAGACGATGGGAACCCAGGCACTGGGCTGGCAGGGAGACAGCTTCTCTGGCAAGGAGATAGCAACAACTCGCAGATGGTTGTTTGATAAAGCACTGACAATTGCAGGTGGCAGTTCGGAGGTACAGCTAAATATAATAGCTAAACGCGTCCTTGGTTTACCCGACTAATTTGCCAGACCAAATTGCCAGACCAAATTGCCAGACTAAGTTGCCTGACTAAGTTGCCAGACCAATCGAACCCGGGTGCAGGTGTACCCAGGTTCGAGTTGTCGGGATTGATCTCGATAGGGCAAGCGCAGACATAGCAGATTGTTCAGTCTTTGCTCTTGACTATTTAGCCTGCCATTGCGGTTTCCGTTTCTCCGCAAAAGCCCTGGTACCTTCCTGGCTGTCCTCTGTTGAACGCAGCATACCAAACAGCTCCTGTTCCAACTTAAAGCCATCGTCCAGAGGCATACTCAGTCCCTCAATCGCAGCCTGTTTGATTGCCCGCACGGCAAGCGGTCCGGCATCGAGTATCCTGAGTGCCATTTCTTCAGCAGTGGACATCAGATTCTCAAGCGGTACGATCCGATTCACCAGACCGATACGATAGGCCTCCTCGGCATCGATACGATCACCGGTGTAGAGCATCCATAGTGCGTTGCACAAGGATATGGCTCTTGGCAATCTCTGGGTACCCCCGCCGCCCGGTAATAAACCAAGGTTGACTTCACCCAGGCCAAACATTGCGTTATCGGCTGCCACGCGAATATCACAGGCAAGCGCCATCTCCAGCCCACCACCATTACAGTGTCCATTGATAGCGGATATGATGGGTTTCCAGATTTCCAGACCGCGATTCAGTGTGCCTTTATGGGTATGCTTGAATTCGTATGGCTTACCCGAAAAGTTCTTTTTGATATCGCTGCCTGCACAGAAAGCGCGCTCGCCTGTTCCCGTTAGTATGGCGACCCAGGCATCATCATTGTTGCTGAAATCCTGCCATATTTCAGCGAGGCGATCGTAGGTGGGTTCATCGCATGCATTCAACGCTTCAGGACGGTTGATCGTAATATGCGCAATTCTGTCTTTGATTTCGTAAATGACTGAATCCATGTGCTTTCCTTTGGTTGCAATTTAGATTGAATAGTTGGTTCCGGGGTCAAGAATCTGTTGATGGCGCGAACAGTGTACCCATTTAAAGCTATTGCAGTAAACCAGACATCACGGGAGCTAAATTGGCAGATTACTTAATACTTTAATTGTTAGTCGATCAGGTATCACCTCAGGTCTAATCGTTAGGTCTGTCATCAAATACCACCAGTTTAGAAAGCGCTACCGTGGTTTTATCCGTTGGATTCAGCAACCTGATCTCGACCTTGTGTTCACCTCTTGGCAACTGATATTTCCAATACAGATAGAATCGTCGTTCGGTGTAGTTGGCGGGCCAGTCGGCGGATTCGGTTAATTTTCCATCGATGTAGAGCTCGGTCTTGAATACGTGATTTTCTCCGCCGTTCTCCACCTTTTGTACTTCACCCATGAGCACAAATCCGATGCCATCAAATGTTAGCGAAAGACTTTTATCCAGCGAACCTGAGAGAGGTCTGACTTCCTTGGCGAAGTGATTCTCGAAGGAGATTTCAAGCGGGACGGTAACCGGTTGCTGCTGTTTGATGGTGATCGAATCACCTGAAACGGAACCGCCGTTGCGCTCTATCATGGCCAGCGCATGCTTGTACGAAAGATCGTAGGCGTCATTAAGGGAGATCTTTGTATACTTGAAATTGATCGGCTCGACTTCTGCGAGCCCCTGTTTCCAGTGGTCAGGGATTGCATCGTAGCCGAGTATAGTGCCCAGTATTCCAGCAGCAGAAGAAGGATTGCAATCCGCATCATCACCGGCACGTGTCGCGATCTCGAGTGTGCGGGTAAAATCTCCATCACCATAGAGCAAGCCAAGGACCACCCAGGCAGCGTTAATTTTTGCGTCAATATTGAATGGTGTCATGACACCGTAGGCACCCAGATCATCATTCGACCATTTATCATGAATTCCCTGCCAGGCCTTCTTCCAGTCATTGGGGTATCGTTTGTGCAAATTGATGGTATCGGAGATGACCTGGTGAAACTTACTTTGCTTCGGGATTGCTGACAGGGCTTTTACGACAACATATTCAATATCATCTGAGAGGTATGCCAGGGAATACATTGAAGCGATGAAAACGCCACCATACCAGCCGTCGCCGTAATTCATTATGTGGCCGACACGGTCGCTGATTTCGATCGCGCTGTTCACCATGCCTGGATTCATAATACCGGCGAAATCGGCTTCTATCTGAAAGTCGATATCATCCGCTGCAGGATTATTAAGCCAATGTCCTGATTGTGGCGGTTTGATATCATGTAGAATATTATAGCGCGCTATCTGGTTGGCGAACCACAGATAGTAATCCGCGTTGGCAAAGACATCGGCAAAAGCCTCGGCAGGGGCGTCGAGGCCCTCATCTTCAAATACCTGGACAAAGGTAAGATCCACATAGATATCGTCGTATGCACCTGAATTCTGTTCATAGGTTTCTTTCAGGTAGCCGTCGTACCAGGGGATCTCCTTATCATCAGGAACCCGTTTGCTGTTGAATTTAAACTCAACGGGGAAGCCATAGGTTACGCCGATAGTCTGGCCTGCCCATGCGCCTTTGATTTTGTCTTTCAAAACCGCACTTTTTATCGTAATTAAACCACCGGTAGCAGCTTCATTGTTGTCGCCTGCGTGAAGCGATTGCGCAGTAGAAACAGCGACAACGAGGAGAGCCGTCATCAAGTTCCTGGTGAAATTGTTCATAATCTTGTCCTCGACAGAATTCAACGGGCTCGCCAATGGTCAATCAGGACCGCCAGTATAATAACGGCACCTGTCACAAGGCGCTTGGCTGGCTCTGATACACCCATCTGTGCCAGACCGTTCTGCAAAACGGAAATAATTAACACGCCGATAAAGGCGCCTATAATGGACCCGCGACCACCCATTAAACTCGTGCCACCGATTACCGCTGCTGCGATGGCGGCAAGCTCCATACCGGTTGCTGCATTCGGGTCAGAAGACCCAAGATATGCCGCATTCATCAAACCACCAACACCCGCCAGCATGCCGGAAATGACAAGCACAAGCATGATATAAGGTTCGGTTTTAATGCCAGAAACCTGAGCGGCGGGTTCATTGGTGCCGATTGCGATGATGTAGCGTCCGAAGACCGTTCGAGTCAGCAGAAATTGCGCCGCCACAACCAGCGCAAGCGCGAAAATAAATGAGATTGAAACTCCAACGCCCGGCAGAGGTAGTGACAGTGTTTGAATACTGGCACCGATATAGATGGTTTGTGAATCAGATGACAGGTACGCTAATCCCCGTGCCGCTTCAAGCATACCCAGGGTCACAATAAATATCGGCAGACGAAAATAACTGCCCAGGATCCCGTTGACGCAGCCGATACCACCGCCTGCGGCAATACCCAGTAAAGCTGCGGCAGGCAGTGATAATCCCAGGCTGGTGTGGGCAACGCCGATAACACCGGCACTCAATGCGACTACCGAGCCCACTGACAGATCAATACCACCGCAGATCAACACGAGTGTCATGCCGATTGTTACAACCGTTAGGGCCGGTAGTTGGATCAGGATGGTGGTAACGGTGGATGTT
>CAZJRI010000048.1:21035-31914 GCA_964548025.1 uncultured Pseudomonadales bacterium | reverse complement strand
GCCACCGGCGACCAGAACCGCATTACCACCGGCTTTGGCCAGAACTTTTCCGCCCAGGCCCGGGATTCTCATTTTAAGGCCTTTGAAGTCATCCATGGTCTTGATTTCTTTGTTGAACCAACCCGCCATCTGAACACCGGTATTGCCAGCAGGAATGGGCACCAGGTCGTATCTTGCATATAGCTCTTCCCAGAGCGCCATACCGCCACCATGGTTCAACCATCCATTCATCTCCTGGGCGGTCAATCCGAAAGGTACTGCCGTAAAAAACTGGGCTACCGGTACCTTCCCCTTCCAATAATAGGCCGCTCCGTGACCCATTTCGGCACTACCCAGTGAGACCGCCTCGAACACCCCTAGTGCAGGCACTATTTCTCCATCTCCGTAAACAGTAATTTGCAGGCGACCGTTGCTCATCTTGTTGACCATCGATGCGATAGTTTCCGGCGCAATACCCATCCCCGGGAAATTCTTGGGCCAGGTAGTAACCATTCGCCACTTGAAAACTTCCTGTTCAGCCTGTTGCTGAATCTCCTGAGTCTTTTCTTCTGCCCCGCACCCGCTCAGCACAACAGTTACAAGTAAAATCAGTAGTCGATCTAACATATTCATTCCTTTTATTCTAACCAGGTTCTCTAAACCGGTTGAAGATTCGCGTACGCCATCATGAGCCACTTGCTGCCTTCAGAATTGAAGTTAACCTGAACCCTGGCCTGTTTCCCGGTACCTTCATAATTAAGAACAATTCCTTCACCAAATTTATTGTGTTTTACACGTTGACCGAGTTTCAGATTAGTGCCCTCTACCGCACTGTCGTGAAACTTGCCGCCTGCTCGAGACGAAGAATCGGCGGGTTTGGTCACGACATTACTAAGTCTAACTTCCTGCACCAGGTCCTCGGGGATCTCCTTAACGAATCTGGAAACCCGGTTATAGGTCTCAGCACCATTGATACGTCTTGATTCCGCATGGGTCATGTACAACTGTTCCATGGCCCTTGTTATACCAACATAACAAAGCCGTCTTTCTTCTTCTAATCGACCAGGTTCCTCTAACGACATCATATGGGGGAAGAGTCCTTCTTCCATTCCGGCAAGAAAGACAAGGGGAAACTCCAGTCCCTTGGCGCTGTGCAATGTCATCATCTGCACACAGTCCTGATGAGGATCACCTTGACCCTCACCCGCTTCAAGCGCCGCATGGCTCAGGAATTCATCCAGCAGACTCATGGATTCGCCGGTGTCGGGCTGGTTAGAGGTTTCGAATGAAAAATCAGTTTCCGGATCAAAAGTTCTACAGGCTGTTACCAGTTCCTGCAGATTTTCCAGTCTTGCCTGACCTCGCTCTCCTCTCTCTTTCTCGTAATATGCCTTCAAACCCGATTGATCGATCGCTAATTCACAAAGTGTGACCAGGTCGCAATCTTTCGTAGCCTCATCCATGGCTTCGATGAGCTTAATAAAATTCTGAATTGAATTTCGAACTCTGTTACTTGTATCGGCTGAGGCGACAATCTGCTCCGCAGCCCGCCAGAGCGAAATCTCGCTGGTCCTGGCGAGCCGACGAATTTCATCGACGGTTTTGCCGCCAATCCCCCGGGTCGGCGTATTAACTACCCTTTCAAATGCCGCATCAGCGTCCCGGTTAGTGAGAAGCCGCATATAGGCCAATACATTTCTTACTTCTGCCCGCTCGAAGAAACGTTGACCGCCATAAATGCGATAGGGTATCTGAGATCTGAGCAAGGCTTCTTCCAATACACGGGACTGTGCGTTCGAGCGATACAATACAGCCGCTTCTTTGTAGTTGTTCCCCTGGCTTGACCAGTCCTTGATTCGCGAAACGATAAATCGAGCCTCGTCTATCTCATTGAATCCCCCGTAAAGATTGATCGCATCGCCATCTCCACTTTGGGTCCAGAGTTCCTTGCCAAGGCGGCCAGCATTCTGATCAATCAATCCATTTGCAGCTTTGAGAATAGTGCCGGTGGAGCGGTAATTTTGTTCAAGTTTAATCAGTTCGCTATTAGGGAAGTCTTTACTGAACTTCTGGATATTCTCGATCTTGGCGCCTCGCCACCCGTAGATAGACTGATCATCGTCACCAACAACCAGGACATTGTCGCGATCGCCTGCTAGCACACGCAACCAGGCGTACTGGATGGTATTGGTGTCCTGGAATTCATCCACCAGCAAGTGAGAAAATCTTTCACGGTAATGTTTGAGCAGCGCGGGATTATTCAGCCACAGCTCATGCGCTCGCAATAGCATCTCGGCAAAATCAACCATGCCGCCACGCTGACAGGCGTCTTCATATGCCCTGTAGATCTCAAGATGTGTCTTGAGATAGAGATCCCCATAGTCTTCTATATTGTGGGGGCGCAATCCCTCATCTTTCTGTGAATTAATAAACCAAACCGCTTGTCTAGCGGGCCATTTTTTCTCATCCAGGTCCAGGTTGTTGATAATACGTTTAACGAGTCGGAGCTGATCATCTGCGTCCAGTATCTGAAAATTCTGAGGTAGTTTCGCCTCCTGCCAGTGCATGCGAAGCAACCTGTTGGCTATACCATGAAAAGTCCCTACCCACATACCTCGCACTGGCATTGCAAGTAATGATTCAATCCTGCCACGCATTTCCGCAGCGGCTTTATTCGTGAAAGTAACCGCAAGAATACTGAACGGTGATACATCTTCGGTTTGAATCAACCACGCTATTCGATGAGTGAGTACCCTGGTTTTGCCACTTCCGGCACCAGCCAGAATCAGGTAACTGCCAGCGGGTGCAGCAACGGCTTGCCGTTGAGCATCATTCAATTCATCGAGAATATGAGATACGTCCATCTATTCTACTGTGACCGACTTGGCCAGATTCCGCGGTTGATCCACATCGGTCCCTTTCTGAACAGCCACGTGATAAGCAAGTAACTGCATTGGAATCGTATATAAAATTGGTGAAATTACCGGGTGGCAGCTAGGCATCAACAAGGTCCTGCCATCTTCATTGCCAGCGAACTGATGTTCGTCACCAAATACGATTAACTGACCGCCCCTTGCATGAACCTCCTGCAAATTAGACTTTACCTTGTCGAGGAGTTCATCACTGGGCGCCACTGCAACCACCGGCATATTGTCATCCACTAGCGCGAGGGGGCCGTGCTTCAATTCTCCTGCCGGGTATCCCTCAGCATGTATATAGGAGATTTCCTTCAATTTGAGCGCGCCTTCCATGGCAACCGGATAATGAGCACCTCTGCCAAGGAACAATGCATGTTGTTTTTCAACAAATAAATCTGAGAGTTTCTCTATCTGGTCATCCAGCGCCAATACCTGAGATATCTGGGCAGGCACAGATCGCAGCGCTTTGACAAGTTCTTCTTCCCTTTCATCACTCAGGCCCCGATGTCTGGCGATTGCTATGACCAGCATCAGCAGGTCAGCCAACTGGGTTGTAAACGCTTTCGTCGAGGCCACGCAGATTTCGGGACCTGCCTCTATCATCAGACTGAAGTCTGACTCTCTGACAAGCGAACTATTTGCTACATTACACAGGCAAAGTGTTGCGAGATAATTCTGGTCTGATGCATCCCTCAGCGCAGCCAGGGTATCGGCTGTTTCACCGGACTGAGATATTGTCACCAACAATGTATCGTCAATATTGGCAACGGTTCTGTAACGAAATTCACTCGCAATCTCTACATTGCACGGTATTCCGGCAATTTCTTCAAACCAGTACTTTGATATGAGCCCCGTATAGTAGCTGCTGCCACATGCAACTATCTGTACCGCTTTGGTTTTTTTGAATACATCCTCAACGCCCGCACCAAAAGCACTGATCAGCACCCGCTTATCGGTCAACCTGCCTTCTAAAGTTGCCTGAATCGTTTCCGGCTGTTCATTTATTTCTTTCACCATGTAGTGACGGTAGTTGCCCTTGTCACTTGCATCGTACTGGCTGTCGAGCCGAACTGTACGCCCTTCAATCGATGACTTGTTGATACCGAAGATCGATACTTCCTCGGCTGAAATTTCTACAATTTCACCTTCTTCGAGAAAAATAAATCGATCTGTGACCGGCCGCAGAGCCTGCGGGTCAGATGCTACGAAATTCTCGCCGATTCCCAATCCAACAACCAGCGGGCTGCCGGTTCTGGCGGCAATGATGGTATCTGTAAATTCTTTGTGTATAACAGCTATCGCATAGGCTCCTTCCAGTTTTGCAAGCGCCAGTCTCACTCCTTCACGGAAAGCGCCGCTTTGTGCTACTTCATCGCAAATCAGATGAGCGATAACTTCAGTATCGGTTTCGGACTCAAAGCTATATCCCTTATGAATGAGATCGTTGCGAAGTGACTCGTGATTTTCGATGATGCCGTTGTGGACTACTGCAATCGAATCACCTGAAGTATGAGGGTGCGCATTGGATTCTGTAGGTTTGCCGTGCGTAGCCCACCTTGTGTGGGCAATGCCGACATTCCCGTCCTGTCGATTTTCAAGCTGTGCTGACTTAAGTTCGCTAACCTTTCCTACCCGACGCAGGCATTGGATATCTCCCAGGTTGTCGAAAATTGCGATTCCTGCTGAATCGTACCCCCTGTATTCCAGCCTTTGCAGGCCCTCAAGAAGGATTCCGCTCGCTTTTCGGTGAGTGACTGCACCAACAATGCCGCACATTATTTGTCTCTTGGCCCTTTCCAGTTGGCCAGGTTTTTTTGTCGGCCACGTGCAATTGCCAGGGTTTTGTCAACGACCTGCTTGGTTATGGTTGATCCTGCAGCGATGGTCGAACCTTCTCCAATCGTTACAGGTGCTACGAATGCAGTATTTGAGCCTACAAATACATTGTCACCGATTTCAGTATGATGTTTATGAACACCGTCATAATTGCATGTGATAGTTCCGGCACCTATATTCACACCAGCGCCGATCGTCGCGTCACCCAGATAGGTTAAGTGACTGGATTTGGTTCCTTTCCCCAGAGTGGATTTTTTAATTTCAACAAAATTGCCTACTGCGACCTGATCCTCAAGCTCTGTACCCGGACGGATACGTGCGAACGGACCAACACTGCATTCATCACGGATCAGCGCGCCTTCTATTATCGTATCCGGCTTGATAATACAGTCATTGCCGATACTGGTGTCACGAAGAATACAGTTAGCACCTATCGAAACATTGTCACCAAGGATAACTTCACCTTCGAAAATACAATTAATATCGATCGACACATCCCGTCCGACCGTCAGATTCCCTCTTATATTGACTCGTGTTGGGTCCACAAGGTGGCAACCCTCAGTCATTAACCGATCAGTGATCCTCTTCTGATAGTAGCTCTCCAGTGCCGCCAGTTGTGAGAAAGTATTTACTCCTTGCACCTCCTGGGCATCAGAAGCCTTTACAGGTTTTACAACCGCCCCTTCGGTATTCGCAATTTCAACTATATCGGTAAGCAGGTATTCACCCTGGGTATTATTCGTATCGAGCTGATTCAGCCACCCTTGTAATGAAGAGGCATCGGCCACCATGACCCCGGTGTTTATTTCACAAATTTTTTGCTGCTGCTCATTCGCGTCACATTCTTCGACAATTTGTACCAGTCGTTCACCATCTCTGATGATTCGCCCATAATTATGGGGATTTTGTTGATCGACTGTCAGCACTGCAAGATCGCACTCAGTAGCGAGTAGCTCAAGCATCGTTTCAAAACGAAGCAGCGGCGCATCACCCAGCAGAATCATCACTTTCGATGTGGAACCAATTTGATCGATGGCCTGCATCATTGCATGACCGGTGCCTTTCTGTTCAGCCTGCAGAACCCAGTTCACCTGATCGTTGGCGAAAGTTGATTTAACCAGTGCTGCACCAGTACCAATGACGACGTGCACCTGCATGGGATTGATGGCAAAACTTGTCTCAAGCAGGTGAGCTAAAATGGGTTTTCCGCCCAACTGCTGCAGGGCTTTCGGCTTGTCTGAGTTCATCCTGGAACCCAGACCGCCTGAGAGAATGCATACTTCAATGTTTTTTGGCATGCGGGGAGTTTACCCTTTCAACCACACTGTGGGTATCGCAAGTCGCCCAAGACGACAGGTTAATAGTCGATCACTTACATTCGCTTGCTGATGTTTCGGGCAAAAAAAAGGCGGTATATACCGCCTTTTTCCTTGAATAGTCACAACTACTTTCGATATTTGCGGATTGTTCTCAACATTGCTGCAGTTTCCTGAATATCTGCCTGGACCCTGCCAAAATCAATATCGGATTTGTTATCTGCCAGCTCCTGTTCAGCTTTGCCTTGCGCCGCCTGTGCTGCCGCTTCATCAAGATCATCAGCTCTAAGGGCCGTATCTGCCAATACTGTGATAGAAGTTTGCTGGACTTCGATGTAACCGCCCGATGCGAAGAAAATCTCCTCCTCTCCACCTTCCAGTTTCAGCCTGATTGGTCCTGGTCTCACGCCGGTAAGCAGTGGCGTATGACCAGGAAAGATCCCCAGCTCACCAATTGTGCCTGACGCAACAACCATCTCAACCGGTCCAGAGAAAATCTCTTTCTCGGCGCTGACAATGCTGCAGTGTACGGTTGATGCCATCTTTCTAAATTCCTCTTATAAGGTTTTAGCCTTCTCAATGGCGTCTTCAATGCTGCCCACCATGGTGAATGCTGCTTCCGGCAGGTCGTCGTATTCCCCATCGAGAATACCTTTGAAACTGCGGATTGAGTCAGCCAGTGATACATATACACCCGGCTGACCAGTAAATACTTCCGCCACATGCATCGGCTGCGAGAAGAACTGGGATACTTTACGCGCCCGGTATACCGTCAGCTTGTCTTCCTCGGAAAGTTCATCCATACCAAGGATCGTAATAATATCTTTCAGCTCCTTATACTTCTGAAGCACGCCCTGAACACCCTGGGCAACTTCATAATGCTCTTCGCCAACTACCAGAGGATCCAACTGTCTGGAAGTAGATTCCAGCGGATCAACAGCCGGATAGATACCGAGTGACGCAATATCTCTCGATAGGGTAACAGTTGAGTCAAGGTGGGCAAAAGTTGTCGCCGGTGAGGGGTCAGTCAAGTCATCCGCCGGTACATAAACTGCCTGAATCGACGTAATCGACCCTGTTTTCGTCGTGGTAATCCGCTCCTGCAAGACTCCCATTTCTTCTGCAAGTGTCGGCTGATAACCAACAGCAGATGGCATACGACCCAGCAATGCTGACACTTCAGTACCAGCAAGTGTATATCTGTAGATGTTGTCAACGAATAACAGTACATCTTTACCGTCATCCCTGAACTTTTCAGCCATTGTCAGACCGGACAACGCCACTCGCAGTCTGTTCCCAGGTGGTTCGTTCATCTGACCAAATACCATCGAGATCTTGTCCAGAACACCTGCGTCCTGCATTTCATGGTAGAAGTCATTACCTTCCCGGGTTCGCTCGCCAACACCGGCAAAGACTGATAACCCGCTGTGTTCTTTGGCGATGTTGTTAATCAACTCAAGCATTGTCACGGTTTTGCCAACCCCGGCACCACCGAACAAGCCGACCTTACCGCCTTTGGCGAATGGACAAATCAGGTCGATAACCTTAACGCCGGTTTCAAGCAGATCACGTCCACCCGCTTGCTCTTCATAGGAGGGCGGCACCCGATGAATGGGCATACGTGATTTTTCACCGATCGGTCCTCTTTCATCTATCGGATTACCCAGCACATCCATAATTCGACCGAGTGTTTCTTCACCCACTGGTACCGCGATAGGTTCTTTGGTATCACTCACCACAAGTCCACGACTCACGCCCTCAGAACTTCCCATGGCAATGGTTCTTACAATTCCATCACCAAGTTGCTGCTGCACTTCCAGCGTCAGGTTGTTTTCATCTACCTTAAGTGCGTGATAAACCTGAGGGACCTCGTCCCGCGGAAATTCAACATCAATGACAGCACCAATGACTGATACGATACGTCCGCTACTCATTGCTAATTCCTCTTAAACTTAAACTCTAATGGGATGCTATGGCCAGATCGATCAGACCGCTGCAGCACCACCCACAATTTCTGACAATTCCTGCGTAATAGCAGCCTGCCGTGCATTATTCATAATGAGCTCAAGCTCATCGATTAAATCGCCCGCATTTTCGGTGGCGCTTTTCATGGCAATCATTTTTGCCGCCTGCTCACATGCCACATTTTCTACAACCGATTGATAAACCTGTGACTCAATATAACGGGTCACCAGCCCCTCAATTAACTGCCTGGCATCTGGTTCGTAGATATAATCCCAAATGCGCTTATCCCCCGTCTGCTCTTCCGGGTCCAATGGAACCAACTGCTTGATTGTAGGGATCTGGGTCATCGTATTAACAAATACATTGTTTGCCAGATAGATCTTATCAACCGTGCCATCATCAAATGAATCCAACATGACTTTGATACTACCGATAAGATCAGCCATTGCGGGGGTTTCGCTTACATGGCTGCTGGCTGCAATGACATTGCCACCATAACTGCGAAAAAACTGTGCACCTTTGTTACCGATCAGACAGAGATCGACTTCGATGCCCTGATCAACCCAGGTCTTAATGTCCTTTATCGTCTCTTTTAAAAGGTTGATGTTCAATCCACCGCACAGACCCTTATCAGTTGTGACAATGATATAGCCAATTCTTCTTACTTCACGCTCAACCATAAAGTGATGTCGATATTCAGGAGAAGCATTGGCAACGTGGCCAATAACTGTACGTATATAATCTGAATAAGGTCTTCCGCGTGACATTCGCTCCTGAGCCTTACGCATTTTACTAGCCGCCACCTTTTCCATGGCGCTGGTAATTTTCTGCGTATTCTTAATACTACCAATCTGTTTTCGAAGTTCTTTGGCGTTCGCCATGATATCCTCGTTAGGTTACGCTCTATTGGTTCAACTACTTACCACGTTTGGGTAGATTTGAATGTTTCTAACGCCTTTGTCATGGTTTCGACAACTTCGTCAGAATAGGCTCCCTGACTATTTACCTCTTCCATGAAGTCTGTGTGCTCTGAATTCATATATGAGATCAGTGCTGCCTCAAAATCCAGTACCTTGTCTACTTCAAGATCTTCAAGATAACCTTCGTTCGCAGCGAACAACACAATGCCCATCTCTGCTACTGTCATCGGCGAATATTGTTTCTGCTTCATCAATTCGTTAATTCGCTCACCGTGTTCCAACTGTCGTCGGGTCGCGTCATCAAGATCTGATGCAAACTGTGAGAATGCAGCCAGTTCTCTGAACTGCGCCAATGCCAGCTTGATACCACCTGATATCTTGGACATGAACTTAACCTGGGCGTCACCACCAACCCGGGATACAGAGATACCTGGATTCATAGCGGGTCGCTCGCCAGCATTGAATTTGTCTGACTCAAGAAAAATCTGGCCGTCGGTAATAGAAATGACGTTGGTTGGCACAAATGCGGATACGTCACCGGCTTGAGTTTCAATTATCGGTAATGCAGTCAGTGACCCTGTCTTTCCTTTAACTTCTCCGCCAGTTTCAGCCTCAACATATTCCTCGTTTACCCTTGCCGCTCTCTCAAGCAGTCTTGAGTGGAGGTAGAATACGTCTCCAGGATAGGCTTCTCGACCTGGCGGACGTCTCAACAGGAGCGATACCTGCCGATAGGCCCAGGCCTGTTTAGTCAGGTCGTCGTAGATGATCAGGGCGTCTTCTCCCCGGTCGCGGAAGTACTCTCCCATGGTACAGCCTGAATAGGCTGATACATACTGCATCGGCGCCGGGTCCGAGGCACCCGCTACGACAACGATGGTATTTTCCATGGCACCGTATTCTTCAAGCGTTCGCACAACATTGGCAACTGACGAATACTTCTGGCCGATTGCGACATAGACGCACTTGATGCCGGACTTCTGCTGATTGATGATCGTATCAATTGCAATGGCCGTTTTGCCTGTCTGTCTGTCACCGATAATCAACTCGCGTTGACCTCTGCCGACGGGAATCATTGAATCGATACATTTCAATCCGGTTTGTACAGGCTGATCCACGTGCTTTCGTGCGATTACGCCGGGAGCAACTTTTTCAACTGGTGCGCTTGAACTCGCATTTATCGCGCCCTTGCCGTCTATCGGGTTGCCAAGCGCATCAACCACCCGACCCAACAGTTCCGGACCGGTCGGCACCTCAAGTATACGGCCCGTACATTTTGCCGTTTGACCTTCTTTGAGCTGCTTGTAATCACCGAGTACAACCGCACCGACGGAGTCTCGTTCAAGATTCAACGCAAAGCCAAAAATATTACCTTCGAATTCAATCATCTCACCGTTTTGTACGTCAGCGAGTCCATGAATCCGCACAATCCCGTCAGATACGCTGACCAGTGTGCCTTCGTTTCGTGCTTCAGAAGAGATATCAAGCTTCTCGATCCGCTGTTTGATAATCTCACTAATTTCGGAAGGGTTCAGTTGTTGCATGTTCCAATCCTCGAGGAATGGTTAATTTAATTAAGTACCTGTGACAATTTGTCCAACTTACCGCGGACAGAATTATCAATAACAGTGTCTTCTGCACGAACTACAACACCGCCAATCAATGCGGTATCGAGTTTCGCCGTCAGGTTAATGTCTCTTTGTAATCTCTCTTTCAGCGCATCAGCCAGTATCTGTTTGTCAGACTCTTCTACTTCGAAGGCGCTGGAAATTTCTACATCCATTGTCTTCTCATGATTGGCCCTGAACAGCTCGAACATCTCAGAGATCTGCGGTATCAGCCCTAACCTGCCATTTTCAGCCAATACATATATGAAGTTCTGTCCCTTGTCAGACAGCTCTTCTCCCATGATCTCTATAACCAGATTCGCTTCGCTTATCGTGGT
>CAZJRI010000048.1:7416-21019 GCA_964548025.1 uncultured Pseudomonadales bacterium | reverse complement strand
ACCACAGCTTTTTGCTGTACGGCTGAGGCCAACAAACCCAGCATTCTGGACCAGCTAGGCAACCCGGACGCTTCGTCCAGCGCCTGAGAAAATGCGGCTCTCGCATAGGGTCTAGCTATCGTTGATAATTCTGACTCTGCCATTTTTTACCTGCGCTTCTTATAGCTGCGATGCAATTTTGTTGAGCATTTCCTGGTGAACTGCCTTATCGACAGACTTTTCCAGTATTTTCTCGGCACCTTCAACGGCTAGATCGCTGACCTGTGCGCGCAATACTTCTCTGGCTCTATTGACCTCCTGGTCAATCTCTGCCTGCGCACCGGTTTTGATACGATCTGCTTCTTCCTGTGCCACGCCTTTCGCTTCTTCAACAATCTGATTGGCGCGATTTCTTGCCTGAGCGATTAACTCCGCAGATTGTTTCTTGGCTGCCTCAAGCTCTACGGCAGCCGCATCATTGGCTTCTTCCAGTTGCCTTTCCGCCGCTGCTGCCTTGTCCAGTCCTTCTGCCAGTGCCTTCTGGCGTTCTCGCATGATTTCCGTCAGGGGTGGCCATACAAACTTCATACAGAACAGAACGAACAGGACAAATGATATTAACTGGCCCAGCATGGTTAGATTAATAGTCACACTTCACCTCAAGAGATTCGGGTATTGGTAAAATATCGGTTCAAAGCGCAAAGATCATATACAGTGATATACCAACCGCAATAATAGGCACCGCGTCTACCAGAGCCAGGGCGATGAACAACTGTGTCATCAGCATGGGCTGCAGTTCAGGCTGGCGCGCGACCCCTTCAAGGTACTTACCGCCCAGAAGGCCAATACCAACGCCACTACCAATGGCGCCGAGACCCATCAGAATGCCACCGGCAATATAGATTAAGGATGTTTCCATGACTTACTCCTAGCTCGTCTAATAAAAGTGTTGCTCAAAAAAGTTAACAAAATCGTGTGATCAATGATCTCCAGCCTCGTGAGCCTGTGCCAGATAGACAATCGTCAGGATCATAAATACGAATGCCTGGAGACTAATAATCAAAATATGAAAAATTGCCCAGGGTATAGACAAAGTCCACTGTGCCCAGAAAGGTAGCAAAGCGATCAGTATGAAGATCATTTCACCCGCATACATGTTGCCGAAGAGTCGCAAGCCGTGTGACAGTGGCTTGGCTATAAGCTCGACCATTTCCAGTATGAAGTTAAATGGCGCTGCCGCCCAATGATCAATCGGGTGCGTGAATTTACCGGTCACAAATTTAATCGGTCCCGCAATTTTGATGTTGTAATAAATAACCAGAAAAAATACGCCAAGGGACATGGCAAGGGTGGCATTGGGGTCAGTGGTAGGTACCACTTTAAAGTAATGAATGCCAAGCAATTGTGCTAGTGCCGGGATAAAGTCAACCGGTACTAGGTCCATCAGGTTCATCAGGAAAACCCAGATCAAGATAGTCAGCGATAAGGGGCCAATTATCGGATTTGGTCTTGTGCCGAATACCTGGCGAATATTGTCCTCTACAAATTCAACCGCTATCTCACAGAAGTTCTGTAGTCCCCCCGGGACACCGGCTTTTAGGTTGCGTGCACCAAGCATGAACAGCCCGATAAATACGAATCCAAGGGTAAGGGACCAGAACATGGTATCGAGATGTATCGCCCAGAATCCCATTTCCTTCGCTTCTTCAACTGAATGCGCAAGACCCCATGTACCGTCCGGGTGCTGCCCATAGGTCAAGTTCGTAATGTGATGTTGGATATATTCGCCAGGTGTTTGTTCTTCGCCAGCCATAAGGTCTCTGTCTTGTTAATCAATCCCTAACCATCGTTAGTTGTCTTGTCTTTCCGTCATTCTTTTCGTCATTCTTTCCGTCATTGACGGTTCTCGTCCACAGTGGACATCCGATTGTTATCGCGGATATTCTCAATCACGGGCAACGCTATGTTTAAACACAGTCCCATCGCCAAAGCCGCGAAAAAGTATCCGACTTCCAATGGCTTTATCCAGTAAAAGACACTTGAGAACATCGCCACCGTTAGTGCCAGTTTGCCTACCTCACCTCTTACAACATGCTTGAACGCCGCGGTTGAAGTTGCGTCGTTTTGCTTCAGTCGCCACGCCATAAATGCATTCGGTAGTGCGCAGGTAAGACCGCCTAAAAGTATAGAATAGGCCGCGACCCAATCAACAAATAAACACAAAGCTGCTGTGAGAAACGTTGCAATAAACTGCGCTATGACAATTCGGTAAACCTGGACGATGACTTTCCCTCACTACACACTCAGTACGCACTCAGTAATTGGAGGCACTTATAAATCGCTAAAACTAAGTCAATTTCGCCCTATCCGTCGCGGTGCAGAGTATAGTGATTTCAACATGCCGCTTCAACTTGAAGACACCTAAAAACCAGACTTTTTTAGATGTTTTTCAGGCTTTTCTGAATTCCGTTTTAAGGACCTAACCCAAATCGCCAAAGCGGGATAAAATTCCGTCTAATTCGTCCAGGCTGTTGTACTTGATAACCAGTTTTCCCTTCCCTTTCGCGCTGTGCTGAATAGCGACGGGCTGACCTATCGTGGTTGATAATCTGTCTTCCAGGTTGCGGGTGTCCGGATCACTGGTTTTGTTCTGTTTTCTCCCCATATTTCCGGACAGGATCTTCCGCACCATAGCTTCGGCCTGTCTTACATTTAGATGAAGTGAGGCTACTTCCCGCGCCACCTGACCCTGCTGTTCAAATGTCAGGCTCAAAAGCGCCCTGGCGTGACCCATTTCTATGTCTCCATGAGCCAGCATTTGTGCGACTTCCGGGGAGAGATTAATCAGTCTGAGAATATTTGTTACCGCTGTCCGACTTTTGCCCACTGCATCGGCGACCTGTTGGTGGGTCAGGTCAAAATCTTCAATTAACCTTTGCAGGGCTAAAGCTTCTTCCATCGGGTTGAGATCTTCACGCTGAATGTTCTCAATAAGCGACATGGCAACTGCAGATTCGTCATCAACTTCTTTGATGACTGCCGGGATCTTGTCCAAACCCGCCAACTGGGTTGCTCTCCAGCGTCTTTCACCCGCGATGATTTCATACCTGTTCTCGCCGATAGATCTCAAAACAATGGGTTGCATAACACCCTGAGCACTTATTGAACGGGCCAGCTCCTGCAGAGTGTCATCGTCAATCACCTGTCTCGGCTGATACTTACCCGGCTGGATCCACTCCACTGGTACTTCATCCAAACCGGGTCGGACGGATGTGTCTGGTTCCGCCTTCTTCTCAGAACCCAGCAATGCATCCAGTCCCCTGCCCAATCCTCTCTTTTTGACAGCCATTAGTTTTTTACAACCATCATTGATCTGCTCCCGACCTATCTTCTTCAGATATGAGTCGCGTTGCGTCATAACGCCTATTAATTTCCCCGGCAAGCGTCAGGTATGCCTTGGCTCCCCGGGATTGTTTATCATAATAGAGTACCGGCAATCCATAGCTCGGCGCCTCTGCCAGGCGCACATTACGTGGTATCACCGTTCGATAGACCACTTCGCCAAAATGATCAATCAGTTGTTTCGAAACATCCCTGGTTAAACTGTTACGCGGATCATACATAGTGCGAATGATGCCCTCAATTCTTAAGCGAGGATTCAGGTGCTCTGTAATTCTGGCAATCGTGCTGCTCAACGCAGACAGCCCCTCAAGTGCGAAGTATTCACACTGCATTGGAATAATGACCGCATCAGCGCTAACCAGCCCATTGACAGTTAGAAGGCTCAACGACGGCGGGCAATCAATAATGATGAATTCATACTTATCTCGTGCCGCTGATAGCGCATCGGCCAGTCTGTATTCACGCCGATCCAGATCCATCAACTCAAGCTCCGCACCCGTCAGGTCTACATTAGCGCCGAGAAGATCGTATCCGGCTTCTTCTGCCCGCACTATCGATTCAGAAACCGTATCGCCTTCTATCAGTACATCGTAGACAGAGCCAGCCAGTTCACTCTTGTCTATTCCACTACCCATAGTGGCATTGCCCTGTGGGTCGAGGTCTATAAGTAGCACCTTTCTATGTGTTGCCGCCAGGGATGCAGCCAGGTTGACGGAGGTTGTTGTTTTACCCACACCGCCTTTCTGATTGGCTATTGCAAAAATGATCCCCAAAAACGGCTCCTTAATTAATTTATGCTTTTTCCATGATAACCAGATGACGTTCTGCATCTGTTAAAGGCTGATTCAGACTGAGAATCTCCTTTATCCTAAACGGGGCCAGGCAAACATCAGTCTCATCTGAATCCAATCGGCCCTTCAACGCCAGGATCTCACCCCCTGTCATCAGCAAGTGTGCCGTTTTCCTTGTTATTTCTGCAAGTGAGGCGAAAGCCCTGCAGACAACCTGATCAAAACTGGATTCAACTGATTCGACCCGGGATTGAACAATTTCGCAATTATCAAGCTGAAGAATTATTCTGAGTTGCTCCAGGAAGCGTGTCTTCTTACCGTTGCTGTCAATCAACGTGAAATGGGTATCCGGCATATAAATCGCCAATGGTACACCAGGGAAGCCACCACCTGATCCAACGTCAACTACCCGACTACCTCTTATATGGGGCTGGATGGTCAATGAATCAAGCAAATGACGGCTGATGATCCTTTTTTCTTCGCCAGATCCAATCAGATTATAAACTCTGTTCCACTTAATCAGGCTTTGAATAAACAGATCCAACTGATCCACCAGTCCTGCCGATTGACCCAATCCAATCCTCTCTAACCCTTCACCAATCTCCATTTGATGGTTCATGCAGATTTTCTTGTAGAAAGCTGGTTGGTCTTTTTCAGGTAAATGAGAAGAAGGGATACAGCGGCTGGTGTCACCCCGGATATTCTACTCGCCTGACCAATCGTTTCTGGCTTAACCTGCGTAAGTTTTTGGACTACCTCATTTGACAGTCCAGCGATATCTTCGTACCTGATCTGCCGGGGAATCAGTACATTCTGCTGGCGACTTACCCTTTCTATCTCCTCCAACTGTCGAGTGATATAACCTTCGTATTTCACATCTATTTCAATCTGCTCGTTAACTTCCTTGTCTGACCAGTCGAATTCCCGAATGGACAGAAGTTCTTCAATATCGACATTCGGTCTGCGCAACAACTCCACCAGATTGTATTCCCTGCTGAGCGGCTGACCCAGATACTTCTCTATTTCGGCTTCACCTGGTTGGCACCAGCAGGCAGCAAGCTCGCCTCTTCTTCGCTCTACCAGTTCTGTTTTCTCGACGTATCGTTGCCAACGGCTTTCCTCGATCAGGCCCATTTCTTTTCCGACAGGCGTTAGCCTCCTGTCAGCGTTATCCTGCCGCAATATGAGCCTATGCTCCGCCCTGCTCGTAAACATTCGATAAGGCTCTTTGGTTCCCATGGTGATCAGGTCATCTATCAGCACACCGATATAAGCTTCGCTTCTGGATGGAGACCACGGTTGTCTGCCCAGACTTGTTCTCGCCGCATTAATACCGGCTATCAGGCCTTGCGCTGCCGCTTCTTCGTAGCCTGTTGTGCCATTGATCTGACCGGCAAAATACAAACCGGCCAGATGATTTGTTTCAAGGGTGGAATCAAGATCTCTCGGTTCAAAATAATCGTACTCAATCGCATACCCAGGCCGAGTTATTTCGGCTTTCTCAAATCCTTTGATAGTTCTCACCAGTTCAAGTTGAATATCGAATGGGAGACTGGTGGAGATACCGTTCGGATATAGCTCATTGGTCGCCAGGCCCTCTGGCTCGATAAAGATCTGATGAGAGTTCTTGTCGGCAAATCGAACTATCTTGTCTTCTATGGAAGGGCAATATCTCGGTCCGATCCCGTCGATTTCGCCCGTGAACAAAGGAGATCGATCCAGGCCTCCCCTGATAATTTCATGGGTTTGTTCGTTGGTATGGGTTATGTGGCATGACACCTGCCTTGGATGATCGCCCACTGAACCCATATATGACATGACCGGCCTGGGATCGTCACCCGGTTGCTCCTCCAGCCCGGTGAAATCAACGGTCCGCCCATCGATTCTGGGTGGTGTACCCGTTTTTAACCTGTCTACATTGAAAGGTAGCTCTCTTAGCCGGTCCGCTAACCTGCCGGAGGAAGCATCACCAGCTCGCCCACCGGTTTGTTTCACCATGCCAACATGAATTATGCCTCCAAGGAAGGTCCCGACAGTCAGTATCACCGTCGCTGCGTAAAATCTTATATCCCCATTCGTGACTACACCCGCCACCCGGTCCTGCTGAACAATGAGATCAACGACGCTCTGCTGGAAAATGGAGAGATTTTGCTGGTTCTCCAGAAATCCGCGAATGGCTTGCTTATACAACTGACGATCGGCCTGAGCCCTCGTAGCTCTTACCGCCGGTCCTTTACGCGAGTTGAGAACACGAAAATGAATCCCGGCAAGGTCTGCAGCTCTTGCCATCACACCCCCCAGGGCATCTATTTCCTTCACCAGATGGCTTTTTCCTATACCGCCAATGGCAGGATTGCAGGACATCAGACCCATCGTTTCAATATTCTGCGTAACAAGCAGCGTTGACGCGCCCATTCGAGCGGATGCCATCGCCGCTTCTGTACCGGCATGACCAGCACCTACCACGATTACGTCATATTGTTTGGAATAATCCATATTTGACGGGGATTCAGAAATTCGGGTTGGCAAGTATACGCACGAGGTGTTTTTTGTCCATGTCAGACAGACAAGAGCGGTTGTTTTGGCTATTTGCCGATACAAAAACTCGAAAATATCCTGCCCAGCAAGTCATCGCTCGAAAACTCTCCCGTTATCTCGCACAGCATCTCATGACACAGCCGGAGTTCTTCTGCGACTAATTCTCCGGCCACACCGGAGGTCAGTTCAGTGCTGCTTTTCTCTAGATGATGCTGCGCCCTGGTCAGCGCGTCTACGTGGCGACTTCTGGCGATGAATGATCCTTCTTCCGAAAGTTCAATCGCCAGCGTCTGCTTGATGGCAGATTTTAACTCGTCTACCCCGGTTCCAAATTTCGCGGAAATGAAAACAACCGGGTAGTGAAAGTCTGATGGGACAATGGGTAAATCGTCCAGCAAATCCACCTTATTTAACACGACTATCGCACTGTCATTGGGTGGCAGGTCAGCGATCAGTGCATTGACATCAGATCGCCAGTCTCCACAGGCGACTAAATCTATCAGTAGCAACAGACCGTCTGCCGAGTGCATTTCATTCAGAGCTCTTCGCACACCTTCTCTTTCTACTTCATCTCTCGCTACTCTGATTCCTGCTGTATCTACCAGGTTTAGAGGGATACCATCAAGCTGGATTGATTCACTTACCAGGTCCCGGGTTGTACCTTCGACTGTCGTCACTATCGAGGAATCCCGACCCGAGAGTTCATTCATCAAACTTGACTTACCAGCATTCGGCCTTCCCGCCAGAACCAGGGTTATTCCTTCTTTTAGCAAAGTCCCCTGCCTTGCTTTTTGTAGTACGCCAGACAGCCCATCATGCAGCGTATTGACTGTCTGTTGAATCTTTTTGTCGGCGAGAAAATCGATCTCCTCCTCAGGGAAATCCAAGGCTGCTTCAACATATATTCTCAGGTTGACTACCTGCTCATCCAGATCGTGTATTCTTCTGGAAAATTCTCCCTGCAAAGATCTTATCGCACCTTTTGCTGCTTGTTGGGTCGCACTATCAATCAAGTCGGCAATGGCCTCTGCCTGCGCGAGATCAATTTTGTTGTTAAGAAATGCTCTTTCAGAAAACTCACCCGGCTGGGCCAACCTTGCACCAAGTTGAACAACCCGATCCAACAACATCTGCATAACAACCGAACCACCATGGCCCTGCAGTTCCAACACGTCTTCACCGGTGAATGAATTGGGTCCCGGGAAAAACAAGGCAATGCCCTGATCAATGACGCTATGGTCCGCATCCAGAAAGTCCAGATAGGTCGCCATTCGCGCTTCCGGCACTTTAAACAGTATTTTTTTGGCGATCTCGAGAACCCGGGAACCGGAGATTCGAACTATGCCCACACCACCTCGCCCTGCGGGAGTCGCTATCGCTGCGATCGTATCCTTCTTGATAACGTCACTGCTCACAGGTTAGGACAACCTATGTCGTTTTTTCGATCTGTCGCGTCACATACCATTGCTGCAATATCGACAGCAAATTGTTGATAAACCAATACAGTACGAGACCAGATGGAAACCAGAGAAAGAAGAAGGTAAACATGATCGGCATCATCTTAAAAACTTTTGCCTGAACCGGATCGGGCGGTTCTGGCTGTAGCATCTGAGTGACAAACATCGAAATACCCATCAGAATCGGCAAAACAAAATAGGGATCCATCGCTGATAAATCATGAATCCAAAGGAAGAAAGGAGCTTGCCGTAACTCGACACTTTCCATTAATGACCAGTATAAAGCTATAAAAACAGGCATTTGCAACAACATGGGTAAACAACCACCAAGTGGATTGGCACCTTCTTTTTTATAAAGATCCATCATGGCTTGTGAAAACTGTTGGCGATCATCCCCGTAGCGATCTTTAAGCCTGGCCATTTCCGGTTGCAATTTTCTCATTTTCGCCATCGATCTGAAACTCGCGGCTGAAAGTGGATACAGCAGCGCCTTCACTACAATCGTTAGGAATATGATTGCAACACCCCAGTTGTTTACAAAACCGTGAATAAAGGTCAGGAGATTAAACAGTGGTTGAGCGAGCCACCACAAAAAGCCGTAGTCAACTGTCAGATTCAAACCGGGAGAAATCTCTTCCAGGCGATATTGATCCTTTGGCCCCAGATAAAAGCGGATGATTTTGCTGTCTTGCTGACCCGATGCCACTCGCCAGGTTGTGCCTGTGAAACCAAATAGGTAGGTATCACGATCTTTAAGTTTTCGAGCCTGGTAGGTATATATCTCTTTGTCTTCAGGGACCCAGGCACTGACAAAGTAGTGTTGCACCATCGCCATATAACCACCATTAACTTTGTGCTTATAAGGCGCTTCTTCTATGTCATCAAATTCCAATTTCGTATAAGGAGAATTTTCCTGGAAAGTTGCGCCACCAATATAAGGCTGCAACCCCATCCCCGCATTTGCATCGACGAACGGCTCCTGACTATCTCTTTTAATCTGCGTAAAAATGGACGCCTGCCAATCGTCACCTGATTTATTTTCGACGATATATTTAACGTCTATCAGGTAATCACTCCGCTTGAAGATGAATTGCTTGGTAATACTTACTCCATTCTCTTCCGGCAGTCTGAGATTGACTGTTAATTCACTCATCTCACCCATCTCGAAGAAATTGGTATCTGTATGAAACTGAGGTCTGCCCTCGGCGTTATCGGTCCCGTTCTTACCAATCAACCCACTTTGTGCGCTATAAATATTTCTCGAATCAAGAATAATGAAGGGGATATCCGGCGTATCAAGACTGGCAGGATAGCCGGGTAGTGCGCCGTGAACTATGTCTCCACCCAGGGTATTAATAGTCACCTCAAGTACATCAGTAGCAATTTTAACCAACCTGTTTGATGTTGCCTGGGCACTGCCAGCCGAGGTTTCCTGTACTAGCTCTTCTTCTGGTTCAATAGTGGGCACAATGTCTTGCTCTACATCTTCAACTGGCAAGGGAACCAGATTCGCGTCGCCACTGCTCACTTGTTCACCCGGCAGCTCTATAACAGGTGCATCGATCAATGCCGGACTCTGCTTATAGTCCTCGTTCCAGGCGAGGATCAGCAGATATGAAGTTACTGCAAGGCCGAGAAGAATCACAATGCGCTGGTAATCCATTATTGCTTGACCTTACCCTGCTTGTTGGGAGGAACCAGATCTACCCCACCCGGATTAAATGGATGACATTTGCAAATTCGTTTTGAGCCCAGGTAGACACCTTTAGTGATGCCATGTTCCTCTATGGCTTGTCTGGCATATTCTGAACAGCTCGGATAGAACCTGCATCTTGGACCCAGGACAGCGCTTATCATTACCTGATAGGCGCGGATTGCCACAATCAAAATTCTCTTAACCATTACTGTCAGCAGCCACTATTTTTTTTTCAAGCCTGTGCCAGCCCGATTTCAATATATTCATCAGC
Source organism: uncultured Pseudomonadales bacterium (assembly GCA_964548025.1). GTDB lineage: Bacteria > Pseudomonadota > Gammaproteobacteria > Pseudomonadales > Azotimanducaceae > JAHRVQ01. Next base: position 10,885 of record CAZJRI010000048.1, on the reverse strand, counting down.
TCAGTTTTCACTACATTGTTTGCTGGTGGCCGCACAATTAAAACGATATCGACGAACAATCCTTTATTGAACGATGTTCTAAAGGACTCTCTCGCCAGGCGTTTAATTTTATTTCGATCAACGGCTAATCGGGCTGTTTTCTTGCCGATCACTATACCAATTCTACTCGTCAGGTGGTCATTAGCTACGGCCAACACCAGAAATTCGTCGCAGCCGACCCTATACCGGTTATTTTTGAATACATAATCAAATTCCGCGGGAGTCTGGAGTCGCCGGTTGGCTGGAAACTCAAAATTCGGCCCTTGTCTTTCGATTCGATGCCTTTCCTTAAGCTGAGAGTACTTTACGGCCTTTTGCCCTTCGTCGTTTAATCACCAAACGACCATTTTTGGTCGCCATACGCGCTCTGAAGCCATGTGTTCGCTTGCGTTTTATCACGCTGGGCTGAAATGTTCTTTTCATCTTGTATTACCGGGGTCTGGAGGGGTAAAAAAGAGCCGCGATTCTAATGAAGAACGGTAAAACAGTCAATTTATCTGTCCTTTTTGTGTGAGTATTGTTGTTCTGGTCACTTCCAATGACCCTATTGCGATCTCTATCAACAATGTACACACATTTGGTACCTACCTTTCGTCTGAATAAACGAAGGGAGTCTCAATTCACTGAAATCACTTACGGGTGGCTCTAATATATATATAGTCTTATATTAAGAGCTTATTATTATTACTAATATTATAGTCAGTAAATTGGTGCACTAGTTAATTTTTTCCAATGTTTATCAATAAGTTAAGCCGAGGCAAAGTCTGTGGCTATCGGTTGAATGGCGTGTTTCTAAACTGTGTACAAACTGGGTATTAAAAGCGGACTTATGCACTGAAGAGCTGTTCTTTTAACGGGGTGGTGATCCTATCCACAAGTTATCCACAGGTTACCCAGAAGTTGCTGACTTGGTTAATGTATAACTCATTGAAAATTAAGCATTTTTATTTGTTTTTTTTGCGGTCATAAGTTGGCTTGAAGAGTGAAATGGAGTTACTATTGACGCCAGAAAAAAGAGACGGTTAGTCTAATAAAAAAGCCGAAAATCCTCGAAGTATCCAATACACACACCATTTGGAGGGCCCGTGGGCACAACAGTCTGGCAAAAGTGCCTGTATAGTCTTGAAGATGAACTGTCTTCCCAACAATTCAGCACCTGGATAAGACCATTACATGCAGAGTCGACCAGCGAGGAAGTTACTCTGCTGGCGCCTAACAGGTACATTAGAGACCAAGTAAGTAATCACTTTCTAAATCGTATAACAGAACTCGTGCATGAAAATGGCGCAAATACGGTATGTCTTGAAATTGGTTCTTCGGAGGGGTCAATTGCCCAGGTCAATCCTGGCGTGAGGCGTTCGCCGGAAGAGGACTCAACCAGTTTTTATCCCCTTCTGGATTTGAATAAGGAGTTTACCTTCGACACTTTTGTCGCCGGTAGTTCAAACGAATTCGCCAGGGCATCAGCAATGCAGGTTTGTGAGAATGTCGGCAATACGTCCAAATGCCTGCTGCTTTACGGCGGCGTAGGTCTTGGCAAAACTCATCTTATGCATGCTGTTGGGAATGCAATTCTGGAACGACAACCACACTTGAAAGTTGCCTACATGTATTCACAGCGTTTTATGGAAGATATGGTAAAGGCAATTGAACGTGGCAATATGAGCGAATTTACCCAGTACTATCGGAGCGTTGATGTACTGCTGATGGATGACATTCAGTTTTTAGCCAAGGGAGTTAAGTCACAAGAAGAATTCTTCCATGTTTTCAATAGGTTACAAGAGAATGGTAGTCAAATTGTTCTTACTTGCGATCGGTACCCAAAGGAAATACAGGGGCTCGAAGAACGTCTGAAGAGCAGGTTCGTATGGGGAATGACTGCGCCGGTCGAACCACCGGAGCTGGAAACGAGGGTAGCGATTTTAATAAAGAAAGCAGAAGTTGAAGGGGCTCAGCTACCTCATGATGTGGCATTCTTTATAGCAGAGAAAATCAGGTCCAATGTTCGGGAACTAGAAGGTGCGTTGAAAAGAGTGATCGCTAATGCAACATTTACAAGTCGGAAAATTACGATAGATCAGGTAAAAGAGGCATTGAAGGATTTGCTGGCCATACAGGACCGGCAGGTAGGGATTGAAAATATCCAAAAAACTGTGGCGGACTATTACAAAATACGGGTGGCAGACATGCATGCGAAGCGACGAACCCGTTCAGTGGCGCGGCCTCGACAGGTAGCGATGTCATTATCCAAAGAGTTAACCAATCACAGCCTGCCTGAAATAGGCGATTCTTTTGGTGGCAGGGACCATACGACAGTGCTGCATGCCTGCAGGAAGATCGAAGAACTTCGGGAGATTAACCGGGACATCAGGGAAGATTATAATAATCTACTGCGTATTCTGACTGCATAGCGTCAATATCGGTAGAAGAAGGGGAGTTAATGAAGTTTTCAATTAGGCGAGAGCATTTGCTTGAACCGCTGCAATTAGTGTCAGGTGTAGTCGAACGTCGTCAAACCTTGCCCGTATTATCCAACCTGTTAACAGTAATTGAGTCAGGGAAACTTAGCCTGACGGGATCGGACCAGGAAGTTGAACTGTCGGCTGTGACGGGCTCAATCAGCGACGAAGAATCCGGGGAAATTACCCTTCCGGCAAAAAAATTGATGGATATATGTCGTAGTTTGCCAGGCGAAGCAAGTCTGCAGATTGATTTGAAGGATAATTGGATAAGTATAAAGAGTGGTCGCTACAAGTCCCAGTTAGCGACATTACCGGCAGTGGACTTCCCTAAGGTTGAGATGGAGGAGGTTGGACTGAAGGCATCGCTGCCCGGAGATACTGTTGCCAGTCTGCTTGACAGGACAGGCTTTGCAATGGCCCAGCAAGATGTTCGTTACTTCTTCAACGGTATGCTGGTTGAAGTAGAGAATGGCACGCTCAGAACGGTCGCAACTAACGGTCAGCGATTGGCAACAAGCTCAGTCGAATGTGAAACTGATGCAAGTTCCGTGAATCAGTATGTCGTGCCGCGTAAAGGCGTCCAGGAGCTGCTGAGGCTTGCAAAAGAGGCTGGCGAAGCGACGGTCGACCTTCATTTTTCGACCAATCACTTGCGGGCGATGAAAGATGGGGCCAGTCTGATCACCAAACTGATCGATGGGAGCTATCCGGACTATACGAGGGCTATTCCAACCGGCGGGGACAAGGTTTTAGTTGTTGATAGAAAGGAACTCAGGGAAGCACTCGGTCGCATAGCTGTTTTATCGAATGAAGTATATCGAAATGTGAAGTTAAGTCTGTCAAACGGTAAGGTACAACTGAATGCGAACAATCCCCAGCAGGAAGAAGCCGAAGAGTTCGTGAATGTGGACTATGAAGGAGATCCGTTAGAAATTGGGTTCAACGTTAGTTACCTGATAGATGTCCTC
>CAZJRI010000048.1:7111-7406 GCA_964548025.1 uncultured Pseudomonadales bacterium | reverse complement strand
AAATGACCGGTGAAAGAGTGGAGATATGCCTGAGTGACGCAAATAGTGCGGCGTTATTAACTGATCCGGATGACCAGGTTTCCAAATATGTTGTAAGCCCGATGATGCTTTAACAAGGCTCTCGAGGTACGTGAGCACTAACTAATGTGGACGCTAGATGAAATTTAAGGTTAACCGTGAAGTCGTTCTAAAGCCGTTGCAACAGGTGACTGGTGTCGTCGAAAGGCGTCAGACGCTGCCAATTTTGGCGAATGTGCTGCTTCAGGTCGAGAAGAATGAGTTGTCTGTAACCGGG
>CAZJRI010000048.1:0-7101 GCA_964548025.1 uncultured Pseudomonadales bacterium | reverse complement strand
CAGACCTGGAAGTAGAGTTGGTTGGACGAGTTGGTTTGAATGAAGCGGAACCTGGTGAGGTAACCGTGCCAGCGCGCAAGCTGATGGATATATGTAGAGAGCTGCCGGAGGATGCAGAGTTAGAGATGGGGATTGAAGATCAGCGGTTGACGATCAGGTCCGGCCGTTTTCGTTCAACATTGTCAACTCTCCCAGCGAGCGATTTTCCATCTGTAGACAAGTCTGAATCAAAGATCTCGATGAGCCTGGAAAGTAACTCGCTAAAACGTCTGATAGACAGAACCAGCTTTGCAATGGCACAGCAGGATGTCAGATATTTTCTCAATGGTATGTTGATTGAGTTGGGTAGGGGAGTGGTGCGTACAGTGGCTACTGACGGGCATCGTCTGGCAATGAGTAGTTTTGAGGTAGATGACGCAGACGAGGATATTCAACAGGTAATTATGCCAAGAAAGGGTGTGCTGGAACTGCAGCGTCTTCTGGCAGAAGTAGAGGGAGAGGTTGCAATTACTATCGGCTCCAACCATTTGTGTGCTGAATCGAGCGAATTTACTTTAACCAGCAAGCTGATCGATGGGCGCTTTCCTGACTATGACAGGGTGATACCAAAAAACGGCGACAAATTTGTGCTCGCTGATCGAGTAGAGCTACGTCAGGCACTCAGCCGCACAGCTATTCTTTCCAATGAGAAATACCGGGGTATTAGGGTTAACCTCTCATCCGGATTGCTTGAATTGTCCGCAAATAACCCGGAGCAGGAGGAAGCAGAAGAATCTGTTAATGTCGATTATGAGGGAGATTCGCTCGAAGTCGGTTTTAACGTTGTTTACCTTCAGGATGTGCTTTCAGTGCTGGAAGGGGAGAAAGTCCGGGTTTCGCTACATGACGGCAATAGCAGTGCTTTGCTGGAAGAAGAGGAAGGTGATGACTCGGTATACGTGGTAATGCCGATGAAATTATGAGCCTGGTCAGGCTTGAGATTGAAAACGTCAGAATAATCCGCAATACGACGGTCGATCTAGATCCTATACTTAATTTATTCGGTGGCTCTAATGGGAGCGGGAAAACCAGCCTGCTTGAGGCAGTCTACTTTCTCGGCTCGGGTCGATCTTTTCGTAGTAGCCAGTTAGAACCTTTCATTAGTAAGGGACAGGACTCTTGTACGGTATTTGGCCTGCTTGATACGAAAGGTCGGTCTGTCAGGCTCGGTGTTCACCGTGGTCTAAATGGAAAACGAGAATTGAAGATCAATAGTGAGGTACAGAGTAGAAGTTCTGACCTGGCTAGAGAACTGCCTATTCTGGTTCTGGGCCCAGATACAGTTGAGTTGTTGCTGGGAAATCCCGGTGATCGTCGGCGGTTTCTAAACTGGGGATTGTTTCACGTGGAACGTGGATTTTCTGAGGTCTGGGCTGACGCTAATCGTTGTTTAAAGCAGAGGAACAGACTACTCCGAAACCCGGGTTTGGATCGAAAAGAACTCAGTATTTGGACGGATAGGCTGGTAGAATGTGCTGTTAAAATAGATCAGCAGAGGAAAGATTACTGCGATCGTTTTAGTGCAATTTTCATGGAACTCGGCAAGACTCTCACAGCTTTTCAGGATGTGGAATGCCAGTATTCGAGGGGTTGGGATCAGGATAAGCCGTTGTCTACAGTCTGCCTTGATCAGGTAGAGTCGGATATCAAACGTGGATATACGCAAAGTGGCTTTCATCGGGCGGATATAAGAGTAACTGTTGGCGGAAGGTCCGCCGCTTCCACTTGTTCAAGAGGTGAGTTAAAGCTCCTGGCCTGGGCGATGGTATTGAGCCAGGGGCGAATGATGGCTGAGGAAAGCGATCAACCGTTGACATATCTCGTCGACGATTTCGTCTCCGAATTGGACGAATGTCACAGGAACAGAATCTGTCAGCTATTACTGGAGAGTGCGAACCAGATTTTGGTAACTGGTGTGGAAGAGAAGATGTTGAATACTGGATGGGGAGATGTGCCCCGAAAGGTGTTTCACGTGGAACAAGGCGTTTTTAGAGCGCAGGAGCAACAAAATGAGTAACGACAATTCCTATGACTCCACGAGTATCAAGGTCCTAAAGGGCCTTGAGGCTGTGAGGAAGAGGCCCGGCATGTATATAGGTGACACGGATGACGGCACCGGACTGCACCATATGGTCCAGGAATTGGTAGATAATTCCATTGATGAAGCGCTTGAAGGATATTGCAGCGCGATAAAGGTTGTCATACATCCGGACGAATCGATTACAGTGACGGACGATGGACGTGGAATCCCAACCGATATGCACGAAGAAGAGGGAAAGTCTGCAGCGGAAGTTATTATGACGGTTCTGCACGCTGGCGGTAAGTTTGATGACAGCAACTACAAAGTATCTGGTGGATTGCATGGTGTAGGCGTATCAGTCGTCAATGCACTCTCAGAAGAACTCAAGCTAACCATATGGCGGGAAGGGCATGTATGGGAGCAGATATATCATCATGGACATCCCGCAGGACCACTCACGATAGTTGGGGATACCGAGCAGACTGGCACCAAAACCAGGTTCAAACCTTCTTCAGATACCTTTAGCAATATTGAATATCACTACGACATACTTGCCAAGCGTTTGCGAGAGCTGTCCTTTCTGAACTCGGGTGTAAGCATCGAGCTAACCGACGAACGAACAGGCAAATCAGAACTGTTTGAGTATGAGGGGGGATTAAAAACTTTCGTTGATTACCTGAATGAGAACAAAGTAGCGCTAAACAGTGTATTTCACTTCAGATCTGACCGGCAGGATGGTATTTCCGTCGAAATCGCGCTGCAGTGGAACGACTCATACCAGGAAACCCTGCTCGCCTATACCAACAATATTCCTCAGAGCGACGGTGGTACTCACTTACAGGGTTTCAGAGCAGCTTTAACCAGATCCTTGAATAACTATATCGAGAGAGAGGGTTTGGGCAAAAAAGATCAAATCAGCACGACAGGGGATGACGCCCGTGAAGGTTTAACCGCGATAATATCCGTAAAAGTGCCGGATCCTAAGTTTTCCTCGCAGACTAAAGACAAGTTGGTTTCATCTGAGGTCAAATCTGCTGTCGAGCAAGAGATGGGCTCTCACTTCATGGATTACCTCATGGAAAACCCGACAGAAGCCAAGTCCATTGTTCAGAAAATGATTGATGCAGCAAGAGCAAGGGAAGCCGCGAGAAAAGCAAGGGAGATGACAAGGCGAAAAGGCGCACTCGATGTTGCCGGGTTGCCTGGTAAATTAGCCGATTGCCAGGAAAAAGATCCTGCTAAATCAGAGATTTACCTGGTGGAGGGAGAGTCAGCAGGTGGTTCCGCAAAACAAGGCAGAAACAGGAAAAACCAGGCGATTTTGCCTTTGAAAGGCAAGATATTGAACGTTGAGAAAGCACGTTTTGACAAAATGCTGTCTTCGCAGGAAGTGGGTACGCTGATTACTGCACTAGGTTGCGGCATAGGGAGGGACGAGTTTGAGCCAGAGAAGCTGCGATATCACAAAATAATCATAATGACCGATGCCGATGTGGACGGCGCTCACATTAAGACCCTGCTACTCACGTTCTTCTTCAGACATATGCCTGAACTCATAGAAAGAGGGCACGTACTTATAGCCCAGCCGCCACTGTATAAAATGAAGCGAGGGAAGAGTGAGCGATACATTAAAGATGAAGGTGAACTGACCGGATATGTACTTGAAGTCGCGCTGGAAGATGCATCACTTTTACCGGGAGATGGCGCTATTGCAATCGAAGGACAGAATCTCCGGTCGATTGCTGAGGAGTACTACGACAATCAGGCGCAAATGAACAAACTGAGGCGAGTTTATCCGATTGAGGTGCTTGAGCGCGTGATCTATCTGCCCAGGCTTGAACAGAACAATCTCGCCACCGAATCAGAGGTAAGAGCGTGGGTTGATAGCCTGGGTGAGTCGATGCAGAATCTCAACTCATCGCATACACAATATCATTTTGATGTTACTCAGGATATTGAAAGAAAATTGTACTACCCATTAATCCAGGTGGTAAATCACGGTGTGATGCGAGAATACGTTCTGGGTCTGGATTTTTTCCAGTCTGCAGAATACGAACGATTTGCAACATTTGGCGCTCGAATCTCCTCGCTCGTGAAACAAAATGGGAAGATCAAACGAGGTGAAAAAGAGGAATCGGTATCGTCCCTTGAAGAAGGGCTCAACTGGTTGCAGAAAGAAGCCTTGAGAGGCCATTCCCGTCAACGATACAAAGGTCTGGGTGAGATGAATCCGGACCAGTTATGGCAAACGACAATGGACCCGGATACTCGCACTATGTTACGTGTGACCATTGAAGATGCAATTGCTGCAGATCATATGTTCAATACGCTGATGGGTGACCAGGTGGAACCGCGAAAGAACTTCATCGTGGACAACGCACTCGCCGTCGCGAATCTGGATGTCTAAACTTTTTCAATCCAGGTAAGTGATCTGGCAAAAGCGAGCAGGTCATCATATACATCGACCTCGCCAACAAGTTGATTAAGTGTTTGTTGACCATTGCCCGTTCTGACTAAAACCGGTTTACATCCCATTGACGAGGCTGCCTGAACGTCTCTCAGAGAATCACCGACAAATGGTTGGTTCCGGAGATCGTGACCAGAATGGTTTGCAATTTTGGTGAGTAAGCCGATCTCTGGTTTGCGACACTCGCAACGTTCATCGGGATGATGTGGACAATAATAGATTCCCTGCAATTGCCCGCCGATCTTCTCGATTTCACCAAGCATCTTTTCATGTATTTCTTCCAGGGCTTCAAGTGAGAAAATCCCCCGACCAATACCAGCCTGATTGGTAGCGATGTAAATCCGGCAATCGAGCGTCGTCAGCAGTCGAATCGCTTCGATGCTACCAGGTATCGGGATCCACTCCGCAGGAGACTTGATATAATCGGGTGAATCAAAATTGATAACACCGTCTCTATCCAGGATGACGATGGTCATGCGCTTACTGAAGCACAGACAGGTCGGCGATCGACAAAAATAAGCTTCTCATCTTTAGCAGGGTTGCCAATCTGTTATTGCGCAAAGCTACATCATCTGCCATCACCATGACATCATCAAAGTAACGATCGATATCTGGTTGCAAATCGGCCAGGGCAAGAAACTTCTCTTCGTTTGTGATTGTCCCGTCGAGAGTCTTCGATGCAGCCTCGATGGCTTTAATCAAGGAACTTTCTGCACTTTCGTGGAACATCGCCACATCTACATCTGGTAACTTCGATGTATCAGCCTTGCGTAATATATTTGCCAATCGCTTATTTGCGGCGATCAGATTTACAGCCTTTGGATGGCGGCGAAAGTCCTGCAATGATCGAATCCGAGAATCGGCTTCAGTCAGAATCGATATAGGAACATTGCTTTCTCGAACGGCATTAAAAGTATCAAAATCGATGCCTGTTTCCTGATACCAGATACCAAGGCGTTCCAGCAGATAGGAAAGGATTTCTCCTTCGTCGAAATCGAGATCGTACAGATCTATCGACTGTTTGAACAAGTCTTTGAGATTAATCGGCAATGAATGATCAATGCAGATTCTTATGATCCCAAGGGTTTGACGTCTGAGGGCAAAAGGATCCCGAGAACCGGAAGGTGGCTGTCCAGCCGCAAAAAGGCCACAGATAGTGTCAGCCTTGTCGGCAATAGCGACGCATTGACTAACTAACGATACGGGTAAGTCGCTACCTGAGGCTGTCGGTTTGTAGTGTTCACTGATAGCTTCACTGACGCTATCAGGTTCTCCGTCATGCCTGGCATAGTAACCGCCCATCAGTCCCTGTAGATCAGGGAATTCGTTAACCATGTCGGAAACCAGGTCCGACTTGCAAAGTAACCCGGCCCGCTCGGCCGCTGCCGTGTCCGCATCCAGTGATCTGGCAATATACCCTGATAGCCTGGAAATTCTTGTTGCTTTATCGTGGTAGCTTCCCAGTTTTGAGTGAAAGACCACCTGCTTTAGCCGCGCCAGTTTTTCATCCAGACTGGTTTTCTTATCCTGATTGAAAAAGAAATCTGCATCCGACAGTCGGGGTGCAATAACTCTCTCGTTGCCAGTGATAACAACCTGTGGATCGGTGCTCTCTATATTGGCGACGGTGATGAATTTTGGCAGTAGATGTCCCTGTTTATCGATCATATGAAAATATCGTTGGTGTGATTTCATTGCGGAAATCAACGCCTCTTCTGGTACAGACAGAAAATCAGAATTGAAATTACCTGAGAGTGCGACTGGCCACTCAACCAGTGACGTGACTTCATCTAGTAAATCTTCATCAATGACTACTTCCGCATTCTCTCCAGTGGCTACTGCAGCCAACTGATCGAAGATCAGACTCTTTCGTGCCTCAAAATCGACTATGACGTATGACTTGCGGAGAGTCTCCACATATTCACCGGGATTAATGAGGTGTACCGGTCCGGTTGACATGAACCGGTGACCATAGGAAATATTATTTGCGCCAATCCCCAAAACTGTTGCTGGTAGTACCTCATCACCAAAAAGTACGACCAGCCAATGTACCGGACGAATGAATTCGGTTCGGTTTGCACCCCAGCGCATGTTTCGGTCCACAGGCAGGTCAGCCAGACTCTGCTGGATGATATCGGAAATAAGATCCTTGAGCTGTGCACCAGGCTTGTGTTCTTTGTAGACGAGCCAGGCGCCTTTATCCGTCTCTAACTGGTCCAGGAGTTCGATATCGTCTACACCACAAGATCGCATAAAACCCATGGCTGCTTTAGTAGGCGTGCCATCATCACCGTAGGCAGCTTTAATAGAGGGACCGCGTCGTTCTTCGATTCTGTCGGGTTGTGCGCTTATTAGCTGTTCGACCAGTACCGCCAGACGTCGCGGTGTGGAGAAGCTTTTGACTGAGCGGAAGGTAAATTGTGCCTCTTTGAGCTTTTTTTCAATTCCAGAGCCGAAGAGGCGCATCATCCTGCTCAGGGATTTGGGCGGAAGTTCTTCGGTACCTATTTCTATAAGTAGATCGCGTTTTAATTCACTTGTCACTGGCAACCTCCTTCATGAAGGTTTGCCGGAT
>CAZJRI010000047.1:10645-33258 GCA_964548025.1 uncultured Pseudomonadales bacterium | reverse complement strand
CGCAATCATCGCCATCGACAAATGCCTCACCAACGATGAATGCATGGGCGAGACCGAGGGGTTCTTCCTGGACCTGGTAGGAAAGATTCAACCCCCATTGTTCACCGGAACCCAACAACATTTCGAATCGGCCAATATCCAGCGGGGTTGAGATAATCAGTATCTCACTGATACCCGATAGCATCAGGGTTGATAGCGGATAGTAGACCATCGGTTTGTCATAGATGGGCAGAAGCTGTTTGGATACTGCAAGGGTTGCCGGATGCAATCGTGTCCCGGAGCCTCCCGCGAGAATTATGCCTTTCATTTAATCACTCCGAGCCGATCCCTTTTATAGGTGCCCGATTCAATGTCTTTGCACCATTGCTGGTTTTCGAGATACCAGTTAACCGTCTTCTCCAATCCGGTTGCAAATGTTTCTTTGGGTACCCAGCCAAGCTTGTCCTTGATCTTGGTGGCATCGATGGCGTATCTGACATCGTGTCCCGGTCTGTCTTCGACGAATGTAATCAGATCCTCGAATCGATTGAGACTAGATGGTTTCTCTATATCCTGTTTTGCATCCAGTATGCTGCAAATACCCCGTACAACATCGATATTCTTCACTTCATTGGAACCACCTATGTTATAGGTTTCTCCGGGGACACCCTTTTTGACAACCGTTAGCAGCGCCCTTGCATGATCTTCTACGAATAACCAGTCCCTGATTTGGTGACCGTCCCCGTAGACGGGCAGGTCCTTGCCCTCGAGTGCGTTTAATATCATCAGAGGGATCAGTTTCTCGGGGAAACAGAAGGGACCGTAGTTGTTTGCGCAATTGGTAATAACTGTTGGTAGTCCAAATGTTGTAAACCAGGCTCTGACGAGATGATCGGAGGAAGCTTTTGAAGCCGAGTAGGGTGAGTTGGGTTGGTACGGGGTGTCTTCCTTAAAAAAACCTTCTTCGCCAAGACTGCCAAAGACTTCATCGGTGGAAATATGATGAAACCTGAAGTTTGTTTTTGTCGCGTCTGCGAGCTGCCTGTAGTAGTCAAGTGCACAGTCGAGCAGATTAAAGGTGCCCAGTATATTGGTCTTGATGAAAGCCCCAGGATCGTCAATCGATCTGTCGACATGACTCTCCGCGGCAAGGTGCATGATCTTGTCGGGCTTAAATGTGTTGATTGAATTTCTGACCTCGTCGATATCACAGATATCCACCTGGTTGAACTCATACTGGCTGGAATCAGAAACTTCTTTCAGGTTGTCGAGGTTGCCTGCATAGGTCAGGCAATCGAGATTGAGCACAGTATCCTCACTGTTGTTTACAATTTCCCTGACGACAGCAGAACCGATGAATCCCGCCCCGCCCGTTACCAGAATTCTCATGCTAGTCACTCTGATCCGAAAGTGCGTCGATCATCTCTTCAAGTCCTTCTTCCCAACTGGAAATCCCAATATCGGGGAATGTCCTGGCGAAGTGTGAACAGTCCAACACAGAATAATGCGGCCGCCTTGCGGCTGAAGGATAGTCCTCAGTTCTGATTGGTAATACCTTTGGTATTTGTTTAATGAGCGCTTTGCTTGCACCCAGTTCCATAATCTTTGTAGCGAACATATGCCACGACGTCATACCTGCGTCGCAAAAATTATAGTTACCCCATGGCAGTTGCCCATCCTGCCTGTATATGCTGGTGAGCGACAGCAGGGCTCGCGCAATATGACCCGCAAACGTGGGGCAGCCAAACTGATCCGCCACAACGTTGAGTTCTTCTCGTTCGCCGCCGAGTCTTAACATGGTTTTGACGAAGTTATTTCCCTCGATACCAAATACCCAACTGGTTCGCAATGTGATGAAGCGGGCATTGGCACTGGCCACCAGTCTTTCGCCTGCCAGTTTTGTTTCACCATAAACTCCCTGAGGATCGGGGTCGCTATCATCTTTGTTTGGAATGGATGAATCACCCCTAAATATATAATCCGTAGAAATATGCAATATGGGTAAATCGTATTCAGCGGCAACGAGCGCGAGATTCTCGGCACCGATGGCATTTACCCTGTGGGCGAGTTCCGGCTCTGATTCCGCCTGATCGACGGCAGTATAGGCAGCCGAATTGATGACGATATCGGCTTTTTGTTCGGCCTGAAGTGAGCGAATGGCATCGATATTGGTGATGTCGAGATTGCCGATATCCGTTGGGATGACGCTGATATCGTATTGAGGTGCCTTACGGCAGATCTCCCATCCTACCTGGCCATCACATCCTGTGAGTAAGATCTTCATAGGCTCGATGGTGTCAATTACGGATCCAGTCGGTCTGTTATAAGCAGAAGAGTGGCTCCCCGACCTGGGCTCGAACCAGGGACCCAATGATTAACAGTCATTTGCTCTACCAACTGAGCTATCGGGGAACGTCAGAAGGGTGCGAATTGTATAGGGAGTGGTTAATCTGGTCAACTTTGTCTGCTTTGCAGGGCCATATTCAGCGATTACCTTTCTTCGGAAACCGAATAGTCCATGTGGAAATTGATCCATTAAACCGGTGAACACCTGCTGATAAGAAATACTGACATAAGGCTGTCAGTAGTGTTGATGATTTTACGGGAACATTCCACTCGACTCCGCTACTATTCGCTTTCCAGACTGGGGAAACTATGAAATCAGTTAAGTTTGAAGTGTATTCGGACTATGAGCCGTCGGGTGATCAACCCCAGGCAATTGATAAGCTAATTGACGGGATCGAGTCGGGTCTGGCTTCTCAAACCCTGCTGGGTGTCACCGGATCAGGAAAGACCTACACCATTGCTAACGTCATTGAACACATTCAGCGGCCCACGCTGATTATGGCGCCTAATAAGACACTAGCAGCGCAACTCTATGGTGAATTCAGGGAGTATTTTCCCAAGAATTCGGTTGAGTATTTCGTCTCTTATTATGACTACTATCAACCCGAAGCTTATGTTCCCTCATCCGACACCTATATAGAGAAAGATGCGGCGATCAATGAACATATTGAACAGATGCGTCTGTCCGCGACCAAAGCCCTGTTGGAGCGAAGGGACGCAATCGTTGTGGCTTCTGTATCGTCTATTTATGGACTGGGTGATCCCGGCGCCTATCTGAAGATGGTCATGCATCTTGATCGTGGTGATAAAGTTGATCAGAGATGGATGCTGCGGAGGCTTGCAGAGCTTCAATACACACGAAATGAAATGGAGTTGCACAGGGCAACCTACCGGGTTCGGGGCGATGTTATTGATATCTTCCCTGCCGAATCAGATCGGGACGCAATCAGGGTGGAATTGTTTGATGATGAGATCGAAGACCTCGCCTACTTCGATCCGCTGACAGGCGAGGTGATAAGACGTGTACCGAGGGCAACGATCTTTCCCAAATCTCATTATGTCACCCCCAGAGAAACCATCGAAAAAGCGCTGGATGAAATTCGGGACGAACTGGTTGTCCATCTTAAATACCTGAAAGACAATAACAAACTGGTAGAGGCGCAACGTCTTGAACAACGCACCCGCTATGATCTTGAGATGATCAAGGAATTAGGTTATTGCAATGGCATCGAAAACTATTCCCGGTATCTGTCTGGTCGGGGTCAGGGAGAGGCTCCCCCCACTTTATATGATTATCTGCCAGATGATGCACTGCTTGTGATAGATGAATCCCACGTCGGCGTGCCGCAATTAGGTGCCATGTACAAGGGAGATAGATCCCGTAAAGAGACCCTGGTTGATTTTGGTTTCCGCCTGCCCTCGGCACTCGACAACAGGCCTCTGCGGTTTGATGAATGGGAGAAGCTGGCACCGCAGATGGTATTTGTTTCGGCGACACCCGGCCCCTATGAAAATGAAAAGTCAGGACAGGTGGTAGATCAGGTGGTCAGACCGACTGGCCTGGTAGATCCGGATCTGGAAGTTCGTCCGGCACAGACACAGGTGGATGATGTACTTTCAGAAATCAGACAGCGGGTTGAGAAAGATGAACGGGTACTAATCACAACCCTGACCAAAAGGATGGCTGAAGATCTGACCGAGTATCTTGACGAACACGGGGTTCGTGTTCGTTATCTGCACTCCGACATCGACACCGTTGAGCGTATGGAGATCATTCGTGACTTACGCCTCGGTGAGTTTGATGTTCTCGTTGGTATCAACCTGCTGCGGGAAGGGCTCGATATGCCCGAGGTATCGCTGGTTGCGATTCTTGATGCAGACAAGGAAGGCTTTCTTCGTTCAGACAGATCGCTGATACAAACCATCGGTCGTGCGGCAAGAAATCTGCACGGTAAAGCCATCATGTATGGAGACAGCATAACGAACTCCATGCAGCGCGCTATTGATGAAACCAATCGACGCCGTGAGAAGCAGGAAGATTACAACAGAACCAATAACATTATCCCGATTGGTATTACCCGTGATGTCACGGATATTCTTGAAGGCGCAAGAAATGGCCCGGCAAGAGGTAAGCGTGGCGCCAGGGTTGCCGATAAAAAAGGTCGTTATAGAAGCAATGTGCTGAATCAGGAAGATCTTGAAAAACAGATTGTCACGCTGGAAAAGCAGATGTTTGACCATGCCAAAAACCTGGCATTCGAAGAGGCAGCCAAGCTAAGGGATCAGATTGAGGAACTGCGGCAGCAGTGGGTAGGACGATAAGGCTGCTGGCTTCTAGCTTCTGGCTGCTAGCTAAAGCTTAGCGATGAGCGGTAGCGAGTTTCGAGTTACGAGTTACGAGTTTTTAGTTTCGAGTTGCGAGCAGCGGGTGACCTTGTATCTTGTGGGGTGCCAAGAAAAGTTACCTGATTGCTGGCATCTGGTGCCTGGCTAGAGCGAAAAGGCACAATGACAGATCTTGGTTTTATATTCGCTTTGCTTTTAAGCTCTTACTCGAAACTAAAAACTCGCAACTCGCAACTGCTTTATACATCCCTTTGCTCTTGCTAGCGGCCAGAGGCCAGCAGCCAGCTGCTGCTTTTTTCTTTTTTTGTTGCCAGTGATGAAAAGATTGGTAAAATACGCGCCCTCAGGACTTCCGTAACCCGTTCATTGTATGAATACGCGGGAGAATTGAGAGAAAAGACGTAGGAGCGTAGCTCAGTTGGTTAGAGCATCGTCTCGACAAGGCGAGGGTCCTCGGTTCAAATCCGAGCGTTCCTACCAACTCACGGCCGAATCTTAGATTTCGGCTAGAATAGAAGTACCCGATTCAAAGCGAAATCCGCTGGAGTCGTGGACGTAACACTAACTACAGTTGCCGCAGTGAGAGTCTCGTAACTCGTAACTCGCAACTCGAAACTTAAATCACATGCTGAAACCACGTGGCCTTTAGTAGGGGTCACCACTGAAAGCGAGGATATTATGCCAGTCATTACTCTGCCTGACGGAAGTCAGAAGTCGTTCGATCATCCAGTTTCCATCCATGAAATAGCCGAATCCATAGGCCCCGGACTTGCCAAAGCCGCGTTGGCCGGAAGTATCAATAGTGAACTCGTTGATACTTCTCATGTCGTTGATGCCGATTCGGAAATCTCAATCATCACAAACAAAGATAATCAGGGTCTTGAGGTTCTGCGTCATTCATGTGCACACCTGATGGCCCAGGCGGTGCAAGCGTTGTTTCCATCTGCCCAGGTCACTATAGGGCCAGTTGTTGAAGACGGGTTCTATTATGACTTTGCGTACGAGCGGCCATTTACCCCTGAAGACCTTGAAGCGATTGAAAAGAAAATGCACGAAATCGCTCGCCAGAATCTGAAGATCGAAAGATCGCTGATGTCCCGGACTGAAGCAGTCGAGTTCTTTAAGCAGAAGGGCGAGGACTACAAGGTCCAGATTCTCGAAAGTATACCGTCTGAAGAGGATTTATCGTTCTATAAACAGGGGGATTTTATCGATCTCTGCCGTGGCCCCCATGTACCGGCAACGGGCAAATTGCAGGCTTTTAAATTAACCAAAGTAGCTGGTGCTTACTGGCGGGGTGACTCGCGTAATGAAATGCTACAAAGAATCTACGGCACTGCCTGGCCTGACAAGAAAGCCCTCAAGCAATACCTTTTCCGCCTGGAAGAAGCCGAAAAAAGAGACCATCGCAAGCTGGGCAAGAAGTTCGATTTGTTCCATACGCAGGAAGAAGCGCCCGGCATGGTGTTCTGGCATCCAAAGGGCTGGGAGATCTGGCGGGTAATTGAAGATTATATTCGAGACGTTCAACAGTCTAATGGCTACGAGGAAATCAGAACCCCCCAGATGGTTGATATGTCCCTCTGGGAGAAATCAGGACACGCGGACAAGTTCGGCGATGATATGTTTTCAGTGAATACAGATAACCGACTGTACGCGCTCAAACCCATGAATTGTCCCTGCCATGTACAGGTTTTCAACCAGGGGCTTAAGAGCTACCGGGAACTGCCAATGCGCCTGGCAGAATTCGGCTCCTGTCATCGCGACGAACCATCCGGCACACTCCAGGGAATTATGCGGGTCAGGGGATTTGTGCAGGATGATGCCCATATCTTCTGCACTGAAGATCAGATCCAGGAAGAGGTCATCGATTTTATTAACATCATCGAAGACGTCTATGCCAATTTTGGGTTTAACGAGATCATCATCAAACTTTCCACCCGGCCTGAACAGCGAGTGGGCAGTGATGAGGTCTGGGATAAGGCAGAGGCGACGCTTGCAAAAGCGATGGACGCTAAAGGTCTTGAATATGAGATTTTGCCGGGAGAAGGTGCTTTTTACGGCCCCAAGATTGAATTTTCACTGAAAGATTGTCTTGGCAGGGTATGGCAATGCGGCACCATGCAGGTGGATTTTTCCATGCCGGGTCGTCTCGATGCCCAGTATGTGGCAGAAGATGGCAGCCGTCAGGTACCTGTTATGTTACATCGGGCCATGTTGGGCTCATTCGAGCGATTTATCGGTATTCTGATCGAGAATTACGCCGGTGAAATGCCCGTCTGGCTGGCACCCGTGCAGGCAGTGGTCATGAATATCACAGATAGTCAGTCCGATTACACAATTGATGCGTGTAAAGCGCTGAAAAATAAGGGGTTTCGAGCCGATGTGGACTTGAGAAACGAGAAAATTGGATTTAAGATTCGAGAACACACAATTCAGCGCGTGCCGTACCTCGCTGTTGTGGGTGACAGAGAAGTGGAAAATGGTCAATTGGCCGTACGAGCTCGTAATGGAGATGACCTTGGCACCATGAGTGTTGACGAATTTTCAGAACTTTTATCAAAGCAAGTCGAAAAAAAGGGAAGAATTGACTAATTTTAGGTATACTCCCCGACCCGGCTTAAAGGAGAAGCGGAATTAAGAAAGCTAGTTCTAACAAGTCCCTGATAAATGAAGAAATTGAAGCGGAAACAGTCCGCTTAATAGGGGCAGACGGAAGTCAGGTAGGTATCGTGCCTATCAAACAAGCGCGGGATGCGGCCCAGGAAGCGAAACTGGACCTTGTCTTGATTGCATCGGACGCGAATCCGGTGGTCTGTAAGATTCTGGACTACGGAAAACACGTATTCGAAGCCAAGAAGGGTAAAGCCGCCGCTAAGAAAAAGCAGCGCAAGACTCACGTCAAAGAAATGAAGTTTCGACCAGGGACGGAAGAAGGAGATTATCAGGTAAAACTACGCAACCTGACACGTTTCCTAAATGATGGCGATAAAGCCAAAGTGACCTTGAGATTCAGAGGTCGAGAGATGGCGCACCAGGAAATCGGCATGGAGTTGTTAAAGCGGATCGAAGGAGATCTTGCCGAAATCGGTACTGTTGAATTGCATCCAAAGATGGAAGGAAGACAGTTAACGATGGTGTTAGCCCCCAAAGGTAAGAAGAAAGGTCAAGCTACTGCCTAGTTGAACTTCGAGGTAGCGAAGCTTCAACACCCCAGGAAAATACTGCAAAGCATATTTTGCGAAGGGTACCCATCTTCAACCAAACGAGAAGCGCGAGCCGCCCTTCAAAAGGGGCCAGGCTCGTTTATTTATGTATAGCGACAAAATTGCGGAGTATGAAAATGCCAAAGCTAAAAACCAGCACAGGTGCTGCCAAACGGTTCAAGAGAACCGGAAAAGGCGGATACAAGCACCGTCAATCATTCAGGAATCATATCCTGACGAAGAAAGGGACAAAGCGTAAAAGACAACTGCGAAATATGAAGCAGATTGCTGATGCCGATGTGCCGTTGATCAAGCGAATGCTTGGACATTAAGAGCAGTTTCGAGTTTTTAACTGCGAGTTGCGAGGAACAGCGCGCATTGATTCGAAACTTAAGAAAATTCGTCTGGAGAATATGAAATGCCTAGAGTAAAACGTGGTGTCACGGCACATCGCAAACACAAGAAAGTACTAAAACAGGCCAAAGGTTATTACGGGGCTCGATCGAGGGTTTATCGGGTTGCCAATCAGGCCGTTACCAAAGCCGGTCAATATGCCTATCGGGACAGAAAAGTTCGAAAGAGAATGTTCCGTGCGCTTTGGATTCAGAGAATCAACGCAGCAGCGAGAGAGTGTGGTCTCTCATATAGCCGCATGATCAATGGCCTCAAGTTACAGAATATTGAAATTGATCGCCGTGTTCTTGCTGATCTTGCGGTGCACGAGAAAGAGGCTTTCGCCGCGCTTGCCGAGAGAGCTAAAGAAGCACAAGCTGCCTGACCGTATGAGCCTCTGATACCGGATTCAACCGGGAAGAGGGGGAGGATGTCTTATGCCTGATCTGGTAGAAATCATTGAACAAGCCCAACAGGCCGTTGAAGCTGCAACAGATCTTGCCGCGCTTGATTCAGTGCGTGTTTCATACCTCGGCAAAAAAGGTGAATTAACCGGGTTGCTTAAAGGCCTGGGGAAATTACCCGCAGAAGAACGCCCGGCGGCCGGTGCCGAGATCAATAAAGCGAAGCAGAAGATCCAGGATGTCATTGATCAGAAGAAAACCACCCTGGATCAGGCGTCAATCGATGCCAAATTAAATTCTGAGATAATAGACGTCAGTTTGCCCGGGCGAGATGTGGAAGTGGGCGGCTTGCATCCAGTGACAATGGTCCTGCAGCGCATAGAGAGTTTTTTCAGAAGCGTTGGATACGATGTTGTCGAAGGCCCTGAAATCGAAGACGATTATCATAACTTCGAAGCACTGAATATACCCCAGCATCACCCTGCCCGGGCGATGCACGATACCTTCTATTTCAACCCCAATATTCTGCTTCGCACGCATACGTCCCCGGTTCAGGTTCGAACCATGGAGGATCGAAAACCTCCTTTTCGGATAATCTGCCCTGGCAGGGTTTATCGGGTTGACTCCGACCTGACTCATACGCCCATGTTCCACCAGGTCGAAGGATTGTTGGTCGACAGAGAATCCAGTTTTGCAGACCTTAAAGGCACCATTGTTGAGTTTCTGCATGTCTTTTTCGAGAAGGATCTGGATGTTCGATTCAGGCCTTCCTATTTCCCCTTTACGGAGCCGTCTGCAGAAGCAGATGTACAATGCGTTCACTGTATTGGCAAGGGTTGTCGGGTATGCAGCAACACAGGATGGCTGGAGGTAATGGGCTCCGGTATGGTGCATCCAAGGGTACTTGAATATTCCGGTATCGACCCTGAGGAATATAGCGGATTTGCCTTTGGCATGGGGCCCGACAGGCTGGCAATGTTGCGTTATGGCGTTGATGATCTTCGCCTGTTTTTTGAGAATGACCAGCGATTCTTAAGTCAGTTTAACTAGGCGAGTCAGATGAAATTCAGTGAAAGTTGGCTAAGAGAACTTGTTGATCCTGATCTGACCACCGCGCAGTTGATTGATCAGTTGACCATGGCTGGGCTGGAGGTTGATGGATTTGAACCCGTAGCCAGCGAATTTACGAAAGTTGTGGTCGGTGAAGTCCTAAATGTAGAGCCTCATCCTGATGCGGACAAACTGGTGGTTTGTCGCGTCAGTTCAGGTGGCGAAGAGCACCAGGTTGTCTGTGGCGCGCCCAATGCCCGAGCCGGAATTAAAGTACCTTTCGCGCTGGTAGGCGCAAAGCTGGAAGACTTCAAAATCAAAAAAGCAAAGCTGAGGGGCGTAGAGTCCTTTGGCATGCTCTGCTCTGAAAGAGAGCTCGGTCTTTCTGACAACCATGAAGGGTTGATGGAATTACCTGACGATGCACCGACCGGTGAGGACATTAGAGACTACCTGTCACTTGATGATTCGATTATTGATCTTGATTTAACCCCTAATAGGAGCGATTGCCTGGGTATAGTTGGTCTGGGTAGAGAAACAGGGGTGATTAACGCGCTTGATGTGAATCCCCTTGACGTAGCCCAGCTTCCCGCATCCTGTGACGATTCATTTCCTGTTGAGTTGGATGCCGGAGAAGCTTGCCCGAGGTTCGTTGGTCGGGTGATTAAAGGTATTAACCTCGACGCCGAGACACCGCTTTGGATGAAAGAAAAACTCAGACGAAGTGACGTAAGGAGCATTGACCCGGTGGTGGATGTGACCAATTACGTGATGCTTGAACTTGGCCAGCCCATGCACGCTTATGACCTAGACAAATTGAGCGGCAAGATTGTTGTCAGACTGGCGAAACAGGGTGAGTCGGTGACACTACTCGATAATTCTGAGGTGAGTCTGAACGAAGATACACTACTGATAACTGATGATTCAGGCCCCATTGGTATGGCCGGAATCATGGGTGGACTCACCACGTCAGTAACCCAGGAAACCAAAGACATTTACTTCGAAAGCGCTTTCTTTGCGCCCACGGCGATTACGGGGAGAGCCCGATCATATGGTATGAATACCGACGCTTCTCACCGGTTTGAACGCGGCGTTGACTGGCAGGGCCAGGCAAGAGCCGTAGAGCGGGCAACCGACCTGCTGCTCCAGATAGCAGGTGGTGAAGCCGGACCAACCACTGAAACAGTACTTGAAGACCAATTACCAAAAACAAGCAGCGTGCCGTTAAGACTGAGTCGGGTCCGCAAACTACTCGGCGTTGAAATAGCCGCGCAGCAGGTTGACGAAATTCTCTCAAGGCTGGGATTCGAGCATTCTCAGCAGACCCAGGAAGATGAATCTGTCTGGCAGATCAATTCTCCTTCACACCGATTCGATATTGAGATCGAAGAAGACCTGATTGAAGAGATAAGCCGGATCTACGGTTATAACAACCTGCCGGTCAGAACCCCCAGAACCAATCTCATCATGGCACCGATGGAAGAGGGCATATTGTCTGTCGACAATATCAAGAACCAGCTTGTGGCACGGGGTTACCAGGAAGCGATTACTTACAGTTTTGTCGATCCGATTACCCAGAACACCCTCGATCCTGAAAATGACCCAATCGGCCTCGCCAATCCTATTTCAAATGAAATGGCCGTAATGCGCACCACATTGTGGTCTGGTCTTGTTAAGTCATTGATTCATAACATAAATCGTCAGCAGAGCCGGGTTCGGCTGTTTGAAAGTGGCTTGCGCTTCCTGCAACCGCCCAACAAAGTGGATCTTGACATGGGTGACATCCGGCAGGAGCGAATGCTAGCAGGCATAGCCTGTGGTCCGAGACGTCCCGAAAGCTGGGGTAACGCACCGCAAGCTGTTGATTTTTATGATATTAAAGGCGATATCGAATCTGTGCTGGGCCTCACAGGCATCCCTGATGAGTTCATCTTTGAAGCAGGACATCACCCCGCATTGCATCCAGGGCAAACAGCCAAAATCTCAAGGCATGGTGAGTTGGTCGGTTATTTGGGCCTGATGGACCCAAGAGTGCAGAAATCCCTCGATATTGAGCAGAATATCTACCTGTTTGAGCTGCAGATTGATCGGGTTGTGCCCAAACGCATTCCTGCTGCAACAAATTTATCGAAATTCCCGGAAGTCAGGCGAGATATCGCTATAATTATTAAAGATGGCGTCAGTGCCGCTGATATCAACGCCTGCGTCAATTCCGTTGAAAATCCAGCCCTGAAAAACCTAAAGTTGTTTGACGTATATCAGGGCAAAGGTGTTGATCCTAATAGAAAAAGTGTTGCTTTAGGCTTGACCTTCCAGCACGCATCGCGCACTCTTACAGATGACGAAATCAACGGATTCGTTGATGAAGTCGTTGAAGTACTGACTAAAAGATTGGGTGCCAGCTTAAGGAACTAGTACATGAGTGCGTTGACCAAGGCCGAGATGGCAGAAAAGCTATTTGAAGAGCTGGGTTTGAACAAGAGAGAGGCGAAAGAAGTAGTAGGACTCTTTTTTGAAGAAGTCCGGTCTTCTCTGGAAGGTAATGAACAGGTTAAGCTCTCGGGTTTTGGTAATTTCGATTTGAGAGACAAGAGCCAGAGACCAGGGCGAAATCCCAAAACCGGCGAGGAAATCCCAATTACGGCGCGCAGAGTGGTCACATTCAGACCAGGGCAAAAGTTGAAAGCCAGAGTGGAGGCGTATGCTGGATCCAGACCATAACGCTGAGCTTCCACCCATACCAGGTAAGCGCTACTTCACCATAGGTGAGGTCAGCGGCCTGTGCGACGTGAAACCCCACGTCCTGCGTTATTGGGAACAGGAATTTCCGCAGCTAAAACCGGTCAAGCGACGAGGTAATCGCCGCTACTACCAGCGCCAGGACGTATTGATGATCCGCCAGATACGTTCACTCCTGTACGAACAGGGCTTCACCATCGGCGGCGCTCGCCAGCGATTATCCGGCGACGACCAGAAAGAAGACAATACCCAGTACAAACAACTCATCCACCAGATGATTGTCGAGTTGGAAGAAGTTCTGGAAGTCCTTAAGTCTTAAATCTTCAGCATTAATCAGTTAGAATTCGCGCCTTCGGGTAAGGAATATCCATTCTTGTTTTCGGGGCGTAGCGCAGACTAGGCGTCCCCGACTCGGCATCGCCGACTGGTCACGCCCCACACTCAGTGTGGTGCCTGATAAATTAAGTCGAAATTCTAGTTTGCTCATAAAGTGATTCAATCGGGGCGTAGCGCAGTCTGGTAGCGCACCACACTGGGGGTGTGGTGGTCAGAGGTTCAAATCCTCTCGTCCCGACCAATTGAATTATTCGTTTGTGCTATTTATTCGACTAGCTGAAGGTAGAACTCCTCGGTCACTCTTAGGATTACTTGAGATTGAATTTCGCAATGGCACGTTTTCTATCTTTTTCGATTCTATCCATAAATTCTATGGCGGTTGGATGATTAAGCCAGGGAGATAGGATGAGTCGGGTTATGACAATTTCATTTGTCCAATAGTCATAATTCTTCGCAAAGCCCTTCTCAAGTATTGCCTTCGCTTGTTCAGATTTACCGCTATAAAACGCAAATACTATGTGCTGGACAGCAAGTCCATAAAACTGATACGACTCCGGATACTCGTGACGATACTGATCGAATAAATCCAACATTGTGGTGGCGGTTCGTTGGCTCTGCTCAGTTCTACCTGCGTGGTATTGCAATAGCATTAAGCCATAAGCATCATTCCTGTTCATCATCTTAAGTGGGAAGTCAGGTACGCCCCTAAGGTAGTTGATGATGAAATCCGCACGTTTCTCCTCTCTGGCATATTTGATGAGCGGGAAGATCCAGAAAGCATTGGATGTGGGGGGTGCATTTATGATGTAGCTGGGTAACTCATAGCCTTGATGAGAATGTAAGTAGGTTGCGGAGGATGTCATCCTCCGCCAAAAACCTGGTGTTGCATAATCAATCAACATATTCGTTTCTTTGGCAGACTGATAAGCTCCCATGCTCATTTGATACATATGAAGAAAGCTTAGATTCCGTTGGTTAGGATTTTCTCTAACGCTGTCTGAGTAATAGGTATAGGTTTTATCACTCGGGGCACCAAAGAACGCATTGAGTCTATCTGTCTGGCGTTGTAGTTCCGGGTTTGTCGCTGCATGCGAAACTGTTACTTTTGCTGGGTTAAGACAAGTGTCTATCCGACCATTCCAGGCACTTAAAACGCTGGTCTGGGCTATGGCAGTTGGTGCAGAACTGATAACCTTTTGAAGTTCAGCACATGGCGCAACCGACCTGGCCAGAAATCGCAACATTGAATCGTAGTTAGTCTTCCTACCTGGGTAGTAGCGAATGAGATCTTTGTTAAGCTGTTTTGCTCTCACTCGGTATTGGGGAGTGTCATCAAAGACATTGCTCAAAGTGTACAGTGCATCCAGGTTGCTTGGATCAAGCGCCAGAGCCCTTTCAGCAAAGCCTATCATGCGGTCGTGGTGTGTTTTTTCAGCACCGCTGGTTGACGCGAGTTCCATAAGAGCGAGTGCCTGCAATCCCAGAATAGCTGCAGTATCCGGATACATTTGGCTGAGTTTTTCGAGCGTTGCAAGTGCGCCTGTTATTGACCATTTTGTCAACTCAAAAATCTGTGCCCGGGTGCTAATCAGTTGCTCAACCGCAATGTAGTCGAGTTTTTCGAGGGCGGAATCGTACTGATCATCATCATGAATTAGCGCGAGTTTTAATACCGCTGCAATCTGTTCGCTGATCTCCTCCTGCACAACGAAAATATCAACAAGGTTTCGGTCGAATGTTTTCGAGAAAACATGACTCCCCGTGTCACCATCAATCAACTGGGCGGTAACACGAACTCGCTCACCACTTTTTCTCACGCTGCCTTCTATAAGGTGGCTGACGTTAAGTGCCCCGGCAACCCGTCTCAAATCGATGTTCTTATTCTTGAAGGCAAAACTTGAAGAGCGTGCGGTCACCGACAAACGATTTATTCTGCTTAAACTATTGATTATTTCTTCGGTCAGCCCATCGACAAAATACTCCTGATTAACATCATCACTCATGTTGACGAAGGGAAGTACTGCGATACTTAGTGTCGGCGCGACAGCCTCCTGATTAGTAGCTTCGCCAGAGCGAGGGGTCTTGTCGGTTTCCTGAACAGGTTCGGCTGTTCGATCTCCAGCCAGTGTTGCTCCCTGTTGATTGTAAAGAAGCAGCCCGATAATGAGAATTCCAGTCACTGTGACAGCGGCAATCACAACACCCTTCGCCGGAATAGTGTACTTTCGTTTGCCATCGATAGATCGGTTAATCGGTAGATTGAGGGAAGAAACAATACTTGATTGAAGTTTTTGCCGATATTCGTCTTTTGGTATTTTGTGTTTCAGAATCGCCTGGCGAGTAGAGAGAGTCAATGACAAACCATCTGGCAGATTCGTCTCAGTCAGATGGACAGCAACAATGGGAATACTATTCTCTACCGCAAAGTTCAATTCGTCGCGACAGTTTTGTGACTGCACTGAATCAGGTGTGACAAAATAGAGAAACAAACTTGTCTGTTTTATGGCTTCCGCTAACGCCTCGGACCATTCAGCACCTGCATCGATGCTATCGTCGTACGAGAATTTGAAACCGAGATCGTGTAGCCAACTCAACTCGGAAATAATCTGTCTGGCATCAATGTGAGCAAAACTCAGGAAAATGTAAGGTTTATCACCCTCATAGGAGGGGAAAGGTATTTCCCGTGTCGATTCTTGCTTCTGGTTGTTTTTCCTAACGGATGCAATCAGTCGATACCCTTTCTTAGGTACCGTTTCGATATAGGAAGGGTGTCTCGAATCATCTTTAAACGCACGGCGCAACTTCGAGATGACATCATGTACGGCATAATCACCAGTGTACGAGCCAGACCATACTGCATCCAGCAGTTCTTCGATCGATACCACCTCATTCGATCGTTCTGCTAGATACACCAGAACATCCATTGTGTGTGGGGCAAGACGGCGTTTCTCGTTACCCCTTGTCAGCAGCCCTCCTCCTGGTTCTGCTAGCCAGTCACCGATTTGGTAATTGATCACCTGAGTGTCTCATGGAGAAACCAATGTTGGTATGTTACTGAATCGCGAGAAGATAATCCCCTCAACAGATGCCAGAAGTAATTTCAGTCTTGTCTGGCCTATATCTTCAGTATGTTTTCTTTTATTTCAATAACTTACGGCTATAGAAACAATATAGATTTTCTCTAGTTTTAATCTAGGACTTGTTTGCTTCGAATCAGGAATATCGCTTTCCAAGCCACACGGCTTTATTACGATTAACTCAAGGGAGAACAGTCATGATCAAATTAACAAATGCAGCCTGTCATCGAATTGCGCGGGAATCAGCGACCATATACCAGACCATTTATAACAGACTGGTTACAAATACTGTGAAGGTGGAAGCTAAAACCACGTGTGAACAGAATGTAGAAACACGAAAATCACCTATAGAACGCTATCTACGTCTGGGTAGAGCAGCCACGGCGCTCTTGGTGTTAAGTCTTGTTTACTCTACACCCGCATCGGCCTGGTGGTTAATGTGGCGAGGCGGTTGGTAAACCAAAGCTCGCATGCAAAACATTGCACTCTACCTTTCTCGAATCACAGTCTTCACGGCTTGGTTCTTTTTATAAAGGAAACCGTCATGAACAAACACACTATCTCTGGCCGTCATGTTAGACGGCAGCTTGCGACGTCATTCCTGTCCAGTCTTATAGGACTGAGCGTCTTTTTCGCTCTTGGACTAATAACCGTCAAGGTACATGCTGCACCATCTGAAGTATTCAGCGTGTCACCAAGTGATGACATCACCGGCGAGACCGATTGGCAGAATATCATGCTGGCCTTCGATGCAGCACAGGAGGCGGGGTACGGCTCAGTGGTCAAGTTACAACCAGGTACATTCTACATTCGGCGACCGATTCAGGTAACAAATTTCAGTGGAACATTCGCTGGTGCTGGCATGGATGTCACCGTCATCACAAATCCCCCGGGAAGAGGGCTTGAAGGCTCATCAGCGCCAACTCTACCCATTGGTACCCCTATTATTTTCATACAGGACTCGACCTGGGATCCCACAGCATTGACGCAGGATATCACCGTCGAACACCTTTCAGTCACACTGACCGAATCGCCGATTCCCGTAGGTTTATTAGGAGACACCTTTGCCTTTACAAATATGATTGAATTCCATGGAACCTCAGGAAGTGAGACGGTGAAGATCAATGCGACTTTCAACTCTGTTGAGATCGACGGCGGCAATATCGCCGATTGGGGAGTGCAGTTCCTTAACCAGTTTGATTTCACTGAGGACACAATCGCGATTACTTATCGCGGCGAAACCCTGTCAGTCAGGAACGTGACGGGTTGGCCTGGCGGATTTGGATTCAGAAATTCATCGGGTGTCTGGCAATTCAATGATTGTGTTTTTGCTAACCTTGCAGAATCAGCCATCGACATGAGCCATGGTGATTCTCCTGATCTAGATCTGGTCGTGGACAGAGGCATTTTTCAAAATACGAATGTGATATCTTCGTTGAACTGGAATTCGATGAATCGATCCAGTGTTCAGATCTCTCACAGCGCGATCGTCCAACCTGCAAGTGCGAACAGGGCTGGGGTGGAACTCATAGGTAACATCGACGCAGTGATTAATAATAACCAATTTCATTCTGATAGAGCGTGGTCAAACCTTTTGTGGTGGACTCGCTCAGTCGTCATGAACAATAGGTACACGGGGACTAGAGCTGATAACATAGCCATCGTTTACAACGGCGTTGAGTCGGTTTTTCTCGGCAACGACTTTCACAGGTGGTCTGGTCCTTCGTTGTACCTGGCACCAGAAAGCAGCGGTAACACTGTTATCGGGCAACGTGGAAAGGTACTCGACGCGATCGACCTGGGCAC
Source organism: uncultured Pseudomonadales bacterium (assembly GCA_964548025.1). Lineage (GTDB taxonomy): Bacteria > Pseudomonadota > Gammaproteobacteria > Pseudomonadales > Azotimanducaceae > JAHRVQ01. The sequence continues at coordinate 15,576 of CAZJRI010000047.1, read as the reverse complement.
AGACAATACCTTGGTCGGCGTCAACACCTCGGGTAACCCGCAGCTTGGGCGGGAACTCGCAGATGTGATACACCAGCGGGTTGTGCACAGCCAACAGGGACGATAGCCAACAGGGGCTTAGAATAATTGAGGTCAGTGTAAAAATATCGTTAAAGAATGCGGGGTTACCAGTACTCGTCAAATCGGCTACCGACTTTTTTTGAACACGAGCTGAATGAGACGCTTACTTACGATATCAAACGGTGCCTGGAAACCGGGTTTATTTTAGGTACTGAGAAGATTCACAAGCAATTCGAAGAATTGCGAAGCGCTGACTGGTTAACCGTAGTTTCACCGGAAAAGAGGTTCAAAGGCCAAGTGTCAAATGAAAACTTTACACTGACCCCAATTATTCAATGGTCGAAGGCTTACATTACTTGAGCAATCTGGGGAAATGGGGAACGACCCAGGCTTCTGTTTTCTGGCTAGACTGATCAGTGATTCGCTAACAGGTTAAAGGGCTAACAGTCCGAAGTAGATGAAAAGGGCGCCGATAGCAACGCCTATCAGTCCCAGCACTCGCCAGCCAGCGAAGTCCGAGGTGGGTTCTGAGGGAACCAACGCCTCAAAGAGAGCGATGTAGACTTTTGGAAAGATCACCAGCAAGAACATTGTTCCAGCAGTGACTATACAGCCAATGATCATCAGTATCTCCGCCAGGGTACTATAATCCGAGTAGCCTGAATCCGAGTAGCCTGCCCAGATCATCAGCGCTCCCAAAGGCAGTATGCAGAACCCCAAAATCCTCGCGCGTTTGCTTGTCTTGATCAAGGCTTTGAAGCCAACCAGGGTGGTGGCTGGAGCAATCGCCAACATTCCGCGGCTCATGATGATCAACAAGCCGAAGAGTACACTCGTAATCCCAATGACGTTCATACATGGGCTCCCTTTACTGATTTGGAATCAGATTCACACACTAACGCTATGAACCCAGGCATACAAACATATTGAATTGAACCATAGCAGAGAGCAGGTTTCCTATTGGCCGATCAGAAACGCCCAACAATAATATCAATTCAATCTATTCCGGCCGCGCCCGACGATGCAGATGCAAGTCAATTATGTCGCCCTTAGCTGATCTACATAATTAACGAAATCCGGGTGATAGGTTCCCCGACCGGCCGCTCCTTCCCAGGCATCTTTCATATCTTTATTGGCAAACCAGCTCATCAACAGATTTGATTTAGCCTGATGGAGTTCTTTATCGAATAGACCTTGTTGGTTCTGCAGGAAATAACTTTCATATCCCCTTAGATTAGCGATATACCAACATCTCGATTTGTAAACTTCAATCTCGGTAGTCGCTTCTCCCCGATGATCTTTTACGGCCCTTTCAGCCATGTCATCATCCATAATTCTCAGGATCATTTGCTGCTGGGCATTAGCTGCGTCCTGGATCATCTGCATCTTTGTGGTTAATGTGTTTTGTCGAACCTGAATCGCCACGTACGTAAGTGTTACGATCATCCCAATACTGCCAATTAATTCACCTACCGATCCCAAATCTTGAATATTCATATATCCTCCCCATGCGATTTGAGGTGATATTACATCAGAATTGGTATTGGCGGCTCCTGAGCGAAAGCAGACGTTGCACATCCCGGTCTAAAAAGGTATCAGACAACCAGATCACAACACTGTTGAGCAAAAGTAAATGAAATCAGGAATCATGCTGTACTTTGTAATAGCGCTATTGGCTGGCTGCATGAATCACAGCACAAAAATACCCGCTGACTTTCCGGCTGACGTTCCTATCATTAGCGGTGAAATCTACAGGGCAAAACGCGACAATTTCGAAGACGGGCCAGGATTCGTGGTTGATGTACTCACAACACTGTCGTGCGAGGAGGTATTCGCTTTCTATGCCGATGTTGTTGGTCCTCGTGGGAACGGTGACGTGCGTGTCGAGACCAACTGCGGCGACACAGCGACGCGCTACGTGTCTATCGCTGTTCACCTGGGACAGTAAGGCATAGGTTGATGGAAACGACTAACGCAACAAGGGGTATCGCTCTCCGTTCCTAATCTGGAAAAGCACAAAAAGAATTGGTATCAACATTTAGGAATATTTACGAAGGAAAGATCTGAAAAACTATGCGCTAATTTGAGACCTGATCTTAGCGCAATTTCGACCACTCGCTTTTGCCTCGTATAATGCACTGTCCGCACCACCTATTAGACACTCAACATCTTCATCGGCAACCCAAATAGCAACACCGGCACTAAATGTTATGGTTAGTTCATCCTCACCCACTGTGGTCAAAGGCCGATGCTCTACCATTTCCCTCAGAACTTCAGTTTTCTGCAATGCGGTTTCGAGATCTGTGTCTGGCATCAGAATAATAAATTCTTCACCACCGAAGCGGGTAAATATATCCGTCGCTCGCAAATTCTCCTGGCAAAGATCAGCCAGAGCAACCAATACTTTGTCACCAACCAAATGCCCGTATTGGTCATTAATATGTTTAAACAGATCGATATCGAGCATTACCAATGCCAATGATGATCCGGTTCTTTTTGCCCTGGCCATCTCTCTCTGCACTGCGTCATAAAAGTATCGGCGAGAGAATGCTTTGGTCAATGGATCCTTGGTGGCAATAACCTCAAGACGTTCAGCTCTTTGGCGTTGCTCAAGCGCCTGAACTTTATCACTAATATCCCTCGCATAGCCCTGATAACCAACGACACCATCACTTCCTCTGCGCAATGATTTCGCATTAATCAGCACCCTGACTTGATGGCCTTTTTTATGGCGAAGGTTTACTTCAAAGTCTTCAATGTAATCGGTATCCTGCATTGACTGTGCAAAATGAGCTCTATCCTCTTTATCCCACAACAGATTCAGATCTTCCAAGTCTCTCAGCTCTTTCGGAGTGTAACCAACCAGGTCAATACTCGAAGGGCTGACATCTTGTATATTGCCGAGTTGATCAGTCACAAAGATCACATCTTTTGAATCTTCAAAGATTCTTCGATAACGGTACTCACTTTCCTTCAAACTGACATTTCTTTTTTCGAGCTGACCCGATAATTCTTCAACTCGATAATAGGATTTTGAAAATCGGGCGGCGATAGAAATCGCCTGAACAAATATAAATCCGATAATCCCGAAGGAACCTACTTTCATCACATCCCAATATCCCTTCAGAAATAAAACTTCACTTACAACGCCCATCATCCCAACTAAAGAGGCTATGCCGAAAAAATATCGCCCCTCTCTTTTATTAAGGAAAATTCTCGCTACAAAATACAGCCCATAGATCAATTGCAACAATAGAATTATTTGATACACAGGAATCGTTTTACTCCCACTTAAGGTATCGACACTGAATACATAAAGTGTAAAAACGCCAGAAATCGCAATAGTTAGATGCATGAAGGAGCGGTGAATATCCTCGGGATATAGTGATCTCATCATTGCGGTAAAGATGGGAAACAAACAAAAGAAAGTCAGATATTCAATACGTAGTGCAAGCGACCAATCAAGCTCAGGAAGAGGCGCCAACAAGATTTTTGGCCCCGTCAAACCTAAACGAAGCGCTACCATCAAGCATAAGACGGCGAAATAGAGGGCAAATGCCTCTTCCCTGCGATAGCTAAAAATAAAAAATGATAGACTGCAATAATAACGAGTACGCTGATTGCGGCTGCTTGGAACGATGAAGATTGGTTAGTCCTTTCCTGTATATCCGTCGCCAACCCCAATACCAGCTCATTACGAAAACCTCCCTTGTGGTGATTGAAGTTCGAGATCTGTATGACGAATTCTGTTTCACCTCCAGCTGAGTTAAAGTAAATTACTTTCGGATTCTTCGCTGGACTTTCTGCTTGTTTATCAACGCCTACCTTACCGTCACTGGCTAGCTCATCACCATTAATCCAGAATCGATAAGCACTGCCTTCTCCCTTGATGAATAAGCCATAAACGAGTTCTTGGTGAGGGAGGTGAATAACTAAGCGATAAGTTGCGTACCCCTCACTGGAGCTTACCTCAGCATATTCCAGCCATTGTGCCGGGACATGACGATATGACTTTGGTGATTTATCTGCCTTCAGTTGATCAGGGGTGAGTAACTGCTGCCAATGGAATTCCCAATCCCCGCTCAAACTTCTGGTACCGGCAGATTCGAAATCCCAATTGCTTAAATCAAGCACACCCTTTTTAGCTATCGGGTCGCTATTTGTTGCAGGGTTATTTTTGTCTACAAGGCTGTTGGAATTATCAGTAGCATGAGCAGGAATTACCACCGTTAGCAAAAACAACAAGGTTAGATAAGTCCATGATTGTAGAAACGATATCATTATGATGTTATATCCCTTGAATATTGCGGGCTACTCAAAGCGATACGCTCAAGAAAAAATCCTGGTTACCAGCCAGAATACTGTTAAATATTATAATTTTTGTCAACCATGAAGGAAAGGGGATGCAGTCAACCCGAAGTAGACGCTTTCATGAGTGGTGATCTCGTAGAGCAGATATATCCTGCCAGCCAAATAAAATCTCTTCCGTATCATAGTCATCAACTTTTGCGGGGCGTCTTCCAACCTCTACTCCACCCAGATGACGATAAAAATCACAGCTAGGGTTCTCAACGACACAACCAATTTCTAACTTCTGCTTGTTTAGCTTCATCAGCTCAATCACAGCAAAATTTATTAGCTGTCTACCAATGCCGCGACGGTGTAAAGTTGGCAGAACGTAAAGACCCTGAATACACGCCTCAAAGCCTTGAGTCTCTGCCCAGGGTTTCGTCCAAACAAAACCCAATATTCGACGGTCTTCTTCTGCAACCAGGAACCGCTGGCCTCGATCGGTGATTTCACCAAATCCTTTGCGCCAGTTACCTGCACTATCCTCAGGTGTCCATGAGAAATCAATGAACTCTTCCGGG
>CAZJRI010000047.1:5470-10591 GCA_964548025.1 uncultured Pseudomonadales bacterium | reverse complement strand
CAAGACCTATTTGGTCGCAGTCTTCGATGATTGCATCACGAATTATGATCATGGGCTGGTAGTTTGTTTTGGTTCCAAAGGAATATTATCTTTTCTATCACCAGATGTCCGCTATTGGCAGGAATTTCCAGATATGCAATATGGGTACCTGTTTCCAAATCCCGGTAGTGAAGGATCTCAGGAAAAAATACGGAAAAAAATTACAGGACAACCAACAAGTCGTTTTATCTGACAGCCCCAATAGTCGAAGGCTTACATATCCTGAGTTAACAGAGACGCCGATGCTTGTACGACTATCACGGATAGTGATGATATTTAGGAAGGTTCCACGGTTGAATTCAGACGAGGTAAGATTCAAATTGCAGCAGAAGTTGGGAAGACACAACAGCTCGAAAGGCTACTGGTCCTGGTCTGAGATCTCGTCCAGTAGTTCAAATATCCCTTCCTCGCGCAGCACCCGCATTCCGAGCCGCTGGCTGGAAACACCAGGATGCAGCCGGTAATCAAATCGCAGGTTTCCTTCGTTCTCATCAGCTTCGAAATTACGACAGTCAATGTGCTCGGTAGTGCTCAGTGCTTCACCTATCTCGATCAGGTGTGATGAAAACATGAACAGACAATCTTGTCGGGTTGCAAATCGCTGGAGGATCGAAAGAGAAGCATCCAGCGCATCCTTGACATTGGTACCCTTGAAGGGTTCGTCCATTAATGCAACCACGCGGAGGCCATCCGCCACGGCTTGTGCAACCGCTTTTACGCGCAATGCTTCCGCGCGGAAATAGCTGACACCGCTACGCAGGTCATCGTTGAGTGATATCGAACTGAAAAGTCTCTGTGCTGGCACAAATCTGAAGCTGTTTGCGGGTACCCCCATTCCCAGGTGCGCCAGGTATAGTGCTGTTGCGAATGCGCGAATGTAGGTTGTCTTGCCTGCCATATTTGGCCCCGTCAGAAAGAGAACTCGGCTTTGCTGGTCCAGCTTGACCGGATTTGCGACGGCTTCTGATATAAACGGGTGCACAAGACCTTCAGCATGAACACCAAGAGAACCTTCTTCAATACGCGGCAGAACGAATCCGTAATTTCGGGTAGCGTCCGCCATCGCGACAAGGGCGTCAATCTCATAGATAAGTTGAAGTAACCGGTTTATGGCTGACTTCTCGTGCAGTCGGAATACCTGGTCAATTCGCAGGATTCTGAAGGCCCAGCCTGATAGTTCCTGATCGGGCACTTTGGCTAACTTTGAGTGTGCCAGCAGTCCCTGCATTTCCTCAAGCAGTGGGGCAATTTCACCGACAGGCGATGCCAGTTCGGCTTGACTGATGAAGGACCTTAATTTGCGGATCATTCCGCAGGTACGCTGCACACCGCGAACGATATTGAAGTAGTGGCTATCATTGTTAGCCCAGAGCGCAAAGGCGTCCAGGCTGAATTCAATTGGATTCTCATGCGTCACAATTGGCAGAACCTCGCGAGTATAGTGCTCAGCCCGACTGGTAGCATAGGCGGATGGCAACATAGAGAAAGCTTGCCGTTGTGCGAGGATAAAAGAGAGAGACTCCTGGGTGGCGTTTATTCGTCCGGGATTCGACCACGGATGTTCCATGCGCTGTCGCAATACTCTCGCTCCACCCCGGGTTCGTGCAAGATTACAATAGTCGTAGAGGCTTTGTTCCCCGGATTCTGACTCGAAGATTTCAAGATCCTTAAAGGTATGAGCATCCAGGATCAACAAATCTTCTGCCAATTCAGGCTGGCTTGAAGTTTGTGTTGAAGTTTGCCTCTCACTAACGGCTGGGGGAACCGGGGTCATGAATGCATTATCTCCTGTGGGCTAATTAGTGTGCTGCATTGAGCAAATGAACGCGAATAATATGTCGCCCTTCCAAGGGCATTGAATTCGTTGGGTGATACTACCTGAACGACCCTTAAACCTGAAAGATAAGCTGAAATTTGCTTCACTTTGCAGAGATTCCGATACACGTACACAAGAGTAATTAAACACTTTGAATGAAAGAGAAACGTTAGAAGTGTTGTGCTGAAATGTTGCAGACAAGTAAGCTAAGTTGAATTCAACTCCTTTTTAATTCATTGCTCATGGCTAAGCAGGCCTGGATGTTCTCTGGCTCCAGGGGTAGAAAACGATCAACAGCTAAAATCGGGTTAAAAAGGGTTCCAAAAAGTCTTTATCGTTTTAATATATGGCATAAGGTGTTGCACTACGACATTCACTTTTTCTCTCTGTTTTTAGGGTATTTGGACAATGCCTCTTGAATCGCAAATCCTTGCCCCAAAAGATGGAAAGATAGCACTTCGGAGAAACGAGATGACACATTTAGATCTAAGCGAAGAACAGGCCGGGATTCTGAAAGAAACACTCGAAGTTGTGCTGTCAAACATGAGTGTAGAAATTGCAGATACAGACAGAAAGGCATTCAGAGACGGATTAAAAAGCAAGCGGGATCAGTTGCAGGATGTACTCAAGCAACTGACATGACCCGTATCAGCTATCCAATAAGGATTCAGATCGAGTTCAAGGTCTGAATCTGGTTCAGATTAACGCAGGTTAAATAGCCATGTGTTCAAAATAGAATATGTACATTTTACTGTTGTTGATCTTGCTGTTTTTAGGCTTTCGGTGCCTCAAACGGGGGGTTGAACAGAACAGTCGCGGCAGCTCGTACCTTGGACTATTTCTCCTGGTGGGCACGCCGCTCTTCTTTGGTCTAATGAGTCTCTGGGGTGAGTGGCTCTGGTTTCAGAATCTTGATTATGGTGCCAGATTCTGGATTCTGATAACCGCCAGGGTTGGGGCGGTGATACTAGGTGCGTTTACTGCAGGACTCTTTGGGTTTTTACTCGCCTTGCGCACTGGCGTCCATCTTCGAAGATTGGTAACAATCATTGCTGCACTCGGTGGCGTTATCTGGGGAGTGGAAAATACTGAAATACTACTGCTCTATCTGAATGGTGCTGAGGCTGATATCCGTGAACCAATACTGAATATGGATGTTAGTTTCTATCTGTTTCAACTGCCCTTTTACGACAATCTACTCGGTCTTCTCCTTTACGTCGCCGTAATTGCTCTGGTAGCCGCGCTTCTCGTCTGGGAATCTGAAGGCATTGTCCGGTTTCGCCATTTCAATGAAGTGCAGGGGAGTACTGCTGTTTTGCCTATGGCGAACGCAGGTCTGGCGTGGGTTTTGATGGTCGGTATGATCCTGGGTATTTTTCATCTGCTCTATTCCGACTGGGGGGTGGTACAGGGGCCAGGCTGGGTTGACATCAACGTGCGTATCCCAGCATTGATTGCTGCTGCCAGTGGATTTTTCTTTGTCGGCTTACTGCCGTTTTTCAGCGGATTTCGCAGACTGATGACTTATCAGCTGAGTCGGTGGGTTCATATCGGGCGCCCTGCGATCGCAGCAATGACCGTGGTGTGGTCCGTGATAGCAGTAGTGTGCATCACCGTCATGTTGTTAATTCCTGCGCTTGTCCAATGGCTCGTGGTGAAGCCGAATGAAATCACCTTCGAGAAACCTTTTATCGCCAACAATATTGAGTTCACCCGCCAGGGGTTTGGGCTTCACAAAGTGGAAGAGAGCGCGTTTACACCCGCTGCTGAATTTACCAGAGAAACAGTGAACAACAATCGCAACCTGCTCTCGGAAGTGCGCTTGTGGGATTGGCGTGCGCTTGATGCAGTTTATAGACAGTTCCAGGAAATTCGCCTTTATTACGAGTTTGTGGATGTTGATATTGATCGATATGTTATTGGTGATCGCTATCGACAGTTGATGGTCTCCGCTCGCGAGATGGGACAACATAACTTATCTGCCCAGAGTAAGACATTCGTTAACAAACGGTTTAAATATACTCATGGTTATGGATATACCGCCGCGGCTGTCAGTGATTTTACCGAGGAAGGATTGCCAAATCTGCTGGTGCAGGACATACCCCCGGTTGCTCATGTACCGGAACTGGCAGTGGACCGGCCTGAAATCTACTACGGAGAGCTAACCGACGAAGCAGCGGTCGTGAACACGCGAGAGGAAGAATTTGACTACCCGAGCGGCGAGAAGAATATCTATACGCGATATCAGGGTAGTGGCGGAGTGGAATTAACAAATCTCTGGCGCAAATTTATTTTCGGATGGAAACTGGATGGTTCTGTCCTGCTCTTCTCAGGCTACCCGACCAAAGAGAGCCGGGTAATGTTTCATCGCCAGATTTCTGAACGAGTAGAAACCGTTGCACCATTTATCACTTTTGATGAAGACCCCTACATTGTTGCCCACGAGGGGAGACTGTTCTGGATAATTGACGGGTATACAAAATCCGATTACTACCCTTACAGCCAGTCATTTGATTCACTGGCTGAAGGTACTCGCAATGTACTTGCACTTGATCGTGCAAACTACGTCAGAAATTCAGTCAAGGCGGTGGTTGATGCCTACACCGGTAGTGTGGATCTCTACGTATTTGAAGAGAATGACCCGATTATCTTAGCCTGGCAAAAAACCTTTCCCAGGCTGTTTAAGGCCAAGTCTGAGATGCCGCCCGGATTACGCAGTCACGTACGTTACCCCTATGATTTTCTCCTGGTGCAGGGACTCATTTATGCCCAATACCACATGTCAGATCCGGAGGTGTTCTATAACCAGGAAGATCTATGGGTGAGAGCGACCGAAAAGCACTATAAGAATATTATTCCCGTTGAGCCCTACTATGTCATGTGGGAACTGCCGGGTTCAGACAAGGTAGAATTTGTGCTGATTCTTCCGTTCACACCCAAGAACAAACAGGTACTTATAGGCTGGATCGCAGGATTGTCTGACGGTGATAATTACGGACGATTCCTTGCATACAATTTTCCTAAAGAGAAACGCATGCTCGGGCCACAGCAGGTTGAGACCAAGATCGACCAGGACTCTTTTCTGTCAGGCCAGCTCACTTTGTGGGGTCAGCAGGGTTCTGATGTTATTCGTGGCAATGTACTTGCCATTCCGCTGGATGATTCTCTGCTCTATGTCGAACCGATTTATCTGCGCGCTGAAACCGCAGCTTATCCCGAGTTACGCCTGGTCGCTGTTATGCACGGGGATAAACTGAGTTATGCGG
>CAZJRI010000047.1:0-5460 GCA_964548025.1 uncultured Pseudomonadales bacterium | reverse complement strand
TCTTTAAGGATAAACCGGAAATCATCGAGACAGATGCAAGCATGGAGACACTTGCACGTCAGGCGAAAGCGGCTTTTGATCGTTATCTGCAGTTGCAGGGTAAAGGAGAGTTTGATCAGGCGGCAAACAACCTGCAGCAGTTAAGTGATCTGTTAAATCAATTGTCTGCCAGGAAGAAATAATCGTCTCGGTCAATCCAGCTCGATCATCCCAACTCGGTCAATCCAACCCGGTCAACCCAAGTGATGTTCTGGTAATTCACTTTTGCACTAGTTTGAAACGTTCCCGACAACAACAGGCTGCCAGCCCTGATCCGTTATCCCGTAAACAGGCAGACTGCTGGTCCTCGCCGTACCATTCATCAACCAGAGCCTGTTTGCCCCTGTTGTTTGATTGCGAAAGAGAATGTCGGCCATATCGTCTCCGTTCATATCGATGACACCGAACACCTGCCAGGTTGGTGAGGCGCTTGATATTGAAGCCCTGGCTTTTCGGCCAGTACCGTTCAAAAGCCATATCGAATTTGAACCAGAATTGTGCCGCCACAAGATATCGTCCATACCATCTGCATCAAAATCCCCGATGCCGACGATCTTCCAGTCCAGGCTAACGGTTATGAGTTGACCCCTCTGCGTAATGGACTGATCCTGCATTAACCAGACGATATTTGCGCCTGAACCCATATTTCTCCAGAGTAGATCGCTGCGTCCGTCGCCATCAAAGTCACCCCTGCCTGCTACCTCCCAGCTTGGATCGACCGACCGGACGGCTAACGAGCTTATTCGGGTCTTGCCTTCCATTTCCCAGTAGCGATTAGCACCCGTTCTGCTGTTTCTCCACATCAGGTCAGCATCACCGTCTGCGTCGAAATCTCCCATTGCGCTCACGGACCAGTCCGGGTGTGCACTCGCAATCGCTTCTGAAGATTTACGGCTGCCGTTCTCGATGGTCCACAGACGATTTTCTCCGCGCGAGACATGTCTGAAAAGCACTTCATCGAATCCGTCTCCAGTAAAGTCCGCCATGCCTTGTACGACCCAGTCCGGATCGGAAACAGCCAGGATGGAATTTCGCTCGACCCGATAGTGACTTTCCAGGCTCCACAAGGTGTTCTGGCCATTAGCATGTCGCCAGAAAACCTCCCTGGGTGAACCGGTCACATCTGTGGGGTTGAAAGGATCGAAACCGGCATCTGACTCGATGGCATCTGATAGTCCATCTCCGTCACTGTCACGGATGTGGGGATCATCATAGACATTTGGCTCGGTGCCAAGTTGATACTCTGTCAGATTATCAAGACCATCGGCATCATTATCGAGCAATGCATCTGCTGCGTCGTTCAGATCCAGTCCAGAAGACAGCTCGAAGCTATCTGGTAGTCCATCGGCGTCGGTATCTTCGATAGTTGCAGATTGCACCACAGTCGTTGTTGCCGGGAGTGAAACATTACCGCTGTCGTCTTCCGCATAAACGGCGACTTCATATGTCCCTTCAAGGAAGAAATTCGACAGTGTTGAGCGATACAAGTTATTCTGAGATTGCAGGGTGAATGACTGAATCACCCCGTTAGGTGCTGTAATCAATGCCGTGACACCTGCGATTGAGCCTGTGGTCGTGATGTTACTAACTTCAATAGTCGCTTTGCTGGTGTTACTGAGGGTAGTTGAGTCGCTTATACGCCCGATAAGCGGCTCATCACCAGCCAGGAGAATACCGGTTCCATGTCGATAGGTCCGTGCGAGTCTGCCATCCTGCTTGGTGTTCGCAACACCATCTCCGTCGTCGTCTAACTGGGCATCTTGGAAACCGGCAGCAAACCGCATGGCGCGAACAGCGAAGAGGTAAGCATCCCTGACCGTCGCGCCGTTAAATATCTTTCGCCAATAGAACTTTGAGAAAGAGATATCGCCGTTTGAAAAAAAGTGTGCACCCTGATCAGGGCCGGTACTTGTCACAACGATACGGTTATCTTCGTCACTGAGCGTCGAAATGAAACTGCCGCTGGCGTCGCTGTCGAGAATAACGGTGAGCGTTCCGGGTATCGAAGGAGAGGCTTCATCCAACCAATCATTCAAACTGTCGGCAGTCAATACTTCGTTTTCATTGATAAAGAACTGCTGCTGGTTACCTGTACCAACCAGGTACACGATAAGGTCAAAGGTATTGTCACCTGTCCACTCAGTGATCGAAAAGTCCAGATTATTAACATCTGGTGATACGTCTACGCCAATTGTGCCCGTTGGGCTCATGTAGTAAATCGTGTCGTCTGTATAACCTTGTTGAAGCAATGCATCGTATGCAATGTTGGCGCTGGCGTCAGAGACACCTGCCTCGCCGCCACTGTTCAAGCCGGATACCAGGATGGCTTTCCTGCGTAGTGCACTTTCGACCGAGACGGTGGTGATCAGGGGTACGGAAGTATTGCCGGATCGATCTGAAGCATAGATGCTGAGAACGTATGTACCGCGCACAGAGAATTCATCCCAGCTTGCAGCATACTGGTCATTACCCTGGGGTTGTAGATCAAAACTTGGTAGTTCCAGTACAGGATTTCCGGACTCACCCTGCTGGTAATCAGGCGGTCGCACAATCGCCCAGACCCTGGCTATTCCATCTTCATCTGTCACACCTTCGGCAGCTATCTGGGCTGTGCTTGTGCCGCTGATAACCTGTTCATTAGTAATTGATCCAATCTGGGGTGCAGTAACACTGAGGTCAGTACCGTTTCCGATAAAAAGCTGAGAGACAGCAGTGAGATCATCGTCGTCGCTTATACCGTCACCGTTATTGTCCAGCATTGGATGTTGGTGTTCAGCAGTTCTGATTATTGCATCGCTTGCCAACGTAAAGGCGTTTTTAAGACTAAGACCGTTGAATATATGAGTCCAGAAAAAGTTGGAGAATGAAACAGAACCCTGCGAAATGAATGCGGCATTTTCATTCGCTTGCGTGCTGGTCACCACGATTCTCTCTACACCGTTCGGAGGTTTGAGTTCGTTAATGAATGTGCCAGATTCACACGCATCATATATTATGGTTACCCGACCGGGAATGACTGCCTGCAGTTCATTTATCCAGGTTGCCAGTTGAGATGCTCTTAAGACCTCGGTGCCACTCATTCGAAATGAATTCACGCCGCCGTGATCAACCAGGTAGATAACAACGCTATTGGCATCGGTTGCCCAATCGGTCAGTGCGGACTGAAGATTCGAATTGGTGGCATCGGCATCGACATCATCCGCTTCACCATTCTGGTCAAGATCCAGGTTGGTGTCGGAGGACAGGTAGTAAATATCTTCTTTGGTAAACCCCTGATAGGTAAGCGTTCGATAAGCAAAGTTGGCGGATAGCTGTGTGGTATCCCACAGATTGTTACCGGCGAATGGACCACCGGCTGCCACGACGATTGCCTTGCTGTTATTAGCGATGTCGAACTCGGTGAATTTCTGGATGCGGTGGTTGGATGAATCCACAATGTAAATGGTATCTTCCACGACAATCAGATCACCTATAGCCGAACCCCCTGCGAATTGACCAACGTATTCACCAAACTCCCCAAACTCACTCAGCAAGGTATCTGAGTGATCATAAATCCAGATGGTCCCATTGTTGTTTACTGAGTAAATAAGATCATCGTCGACGAAATGGTTTTTACCCGAAATGGCATGCTCGTTCAGAACTTCGCCTTCAAGCGTGAATGAGACGAGCCTGTTATCTGTGCTCACATATAGCAGATCTGAGCTAATATCGAGATCAGAAATATAATAAAAAGGTGTATCAACTGCTCGATCCTTCCATTGCTCTAAAAAAACACCATCGGGAGAATACTTCTGGATAGAGAATCGTTGATTTACTGAATCCCCCTGCAATGTTCCTTGCGATTCAATCTGATGGTGAGTCGCAACATATATGAAGTCATCACCGTCAATTACGATAAACGTAGCCTGTGGCCTAAAAACTTGTTCTGTTGTTAGCTCATTACCATCGTAGTCCACGATACTGAAGCTGGAAATATAAGTGCCGCTGTCGTCAAAGACCTGGATACGATAATTACCTGAGTCAACAACGTGTAAATTGTTGGTGCTGTCAATCGATATTCCATAAGGATTGCTGAACTCTCCTGTCTCACTACCGTGGGAGACATCGCCAAGTTGACTTATAAATCGACCTCGTGAATCGAATTTTTGTACGCGGTGGTTGCGAAAGTCTGATACGTAGATGCTACCCAGTGAATCCTGCTCAATGTCCAGGGGCGAGTTAAAAGATCCCGGTTGGGAAGAAACGCCGGACCACTGGTTTGAAAAATTCCCTGATTGATCATATTTAAGGATTCTATTGCCATCTGAGTCAGCGACATAGAGGTTATCGGAGGCATCTACTGCTAGCCCGATGACCTCATAAATGAACTCTCCACTGCCCAGGGTGGATAGATAATTCCCGTTTGAATCAAATTTCTGGATGCGAACATTTCCCGGGTCGGCAACATAGATATTCCCCAGGGAGTCCGTGACAATTCCTGCGAAATCCTGATCATGTACCTCAAAAACAAATTGTCCATCCAAACTACCTCTGCTGCCAAATTGTGAAAGGTATTCTCCCGATGAGCTGAACTTCTGAATCCGGTTGTTTTTAGAGTCAACAACATAAAGTTGATCATTCTCGTTTATCGCAATACCCGTGGGTTCGTTGAAGGTACCGAAGCTAAGTACAAAAACACCGTCACTCGTGAATTTCTGGATGCGATGATTACCGGGGTCGGTGATATAGACGAATCCAGCCGAGTCTACCCGGATATCAAGATACATATTGATGTTGCCGAACTGATCGGCAACTTTCAAAAACTCACCCGGACCCGAACCTGTTGGACCCCACTCGAGTAGAAAATTACCTTCGCTATCGTATTTTTGAATATTGGCGTTATCACCGGACGTTCTGCGATTCGCGTAGAGATAACCTTCTTCATTGATAGCAAACGTTCGAAAGTGGGGACTTTCATCCAGAATTCTTGAAGAAATGAAATTCCCGTCTGTCGTGTACTTTCTGAGCTGGCTCTTGGCAAATGAAGTGATTCGCAGATTGTTGTTTCTGTCAATTGCTATTTGGGCTGGGTTGTTAAAGTACCAGGGTTGTTTTAGCGTCGGCCACATTCGCTCGAAGCGGTAGTTTTTCTCTGCTTCACAGTGCCAGGCCAGGGAGAATGACATTGCCAGCACCAGTAAATGGAAGTACTTGTTCATATGCATCTGAACTGACGAAAATATGATCACATTATCCCGTGAAAGACTGTCAGATCAAGATACAAGAGGTCGGAGTAAAGTGGCGGAGTAAATCCCATTTGACTGTATCAATTCACAATGTGAATAATCTGCTTGAGCGATAAGCAGGACCGTATCGCAGAAAATTCGAGTAACCAATAATACGGGAAATACAAATGGAACTTTATGATGCCATGTCGACCCT
>CAZJRI010000046.1:29259-33665 GCA_964548025.1 uncultured Pseudomonadales bacterium | reverse complement strand
CCCACACCCCAACCCACACTCGCAGATTCAGTCCTGCCACCAAGCGCCATCGCAATCATCTGATGGCCGAAACAAATGCCAATCAGTTTTGCACGGGCCTCATGGAGTTGAACAACATAACGATTGAGCTCGTGAATCCACAATTCATCGTCGTAAACGCTCTTTCTGCTGCCGGTAATAATATAACCATCACAATCATTGACGCTCGCGGGATACTGTCCGTGTTCAACGTCATATACAGAAAATTCAAGCTGTTTTTCTGAAGCGCCTGACAGCGCCTCAATAAACATGTCAGGGTAGTTTCCAAATTCCGGCTGAAATTGTTCAAGAACAGAATCAGCCTGCAGTATGCCTATTTTCACTCAGATCTCGCTCAATTGGGTTTAGATAATTTCAAAATACCTTTTTAGCTGCCAGTCGTTTACGTGTCGCTCATACTCCCTTATCTCCCAGTCCCTGCTGGCAATATAGTGATCAATAAAGTCTTCTCCGAAGACCTTCCTTGCTTCTTTAGATTCCGCAAGGTCACGAACTGCATCACGTAAATTACCAGGCAACTGGTATTCGCCCGGCAACTGGTCCTGAATTTCGTACGCATTGCCAACAACAGGACTATCAAGTGGTAATTGCTCTTCAATACCCAGTAATCCTGCCCCCAGTGTTGCCGCCGCAACAAGGTAAGGATTTGCATCTGCCGAGCCAATCCTGAATTCAACCCGTTGAGATTTCTCAGCCCCGGGGATGACCCTTAGTGCCGTGGTGCGATTCTCTATTCCCCAACTTGCTGCTGTTGGTGCCCATGCCCCCTTAACCAGTCTCGTATAACTGTTTATCGTTGGAGAGGTAAGCGCAAGGAAGGCTCGCAGGTACTTCTGCAATCCTGCCACATAGTGTTTCTGCACTTCGCTCATACCCGTCACGTCGGCAGGGTCATGGAATGCATTTTTGCCGGATTTTATTTCGGTCAGTGACTGATGACAGTGCCCGCTTTGCCCTGGGTAGTCCATCGACCACTTCGCCATAAATGTCGCGATCTTCTCTCTTTTCTGAAAAAAAGATTTGGCAAACGTTTTGAATAGCACGGCCTTGTCAGCAGAATTCAGCCCGTCATCGACACCAATTGCCGCTTCCCATACGCCGGGTCCTGTTTCACAGTGCAATCCCTCCAGCGCAAAGTCGTGGGCGATACAATAATCCATCAGTTCGTTGAACAATTCCGAATGGGTATTGGTCCTCAGTATCGAATAACCGAAATTCCCCGGAGAGAGCGGTACAAGATCGGTGTAATTCTTGTCCCTTGCACTTTGTGGTGTTTCATTGAAGATGAAGAATTCGTATTCGAATGCCATTCGTGCTTCAAATCCCATATCCCTCGCGACAGATAACACCTGCTTAAATCGGCTTCTGGGGCAGATAGGATGCAGGCTTTCCCTGTCATCGGATACAAATTCACCGATAAAATAGGGAATATTGCCTTCATCCTGAAGGCGTCGCTCAGTGGCTAGATCCAGTCTGTACAGTGCATCCGGGAACGCAGTATGCCAGCCGGTAAACGTGGCGTTATCGTATAACTGATCGTCCACGTCCCAGCCCATGACGCAGTCACAGAATCCTGAAGTCCCCCCTGCGATTGATTCGAACTTGTCGAGGCTGATGTACTTGCCCCGAACAACACCGTCGACATCGGTTACCCCCAGCTTTATTCGCTGGATACCCTCGTTTCGATACTTAGAAATCAACTCTTCCGGATCTATCATTGCCTGGTTCTCCTCTATCGAGGCACTCGAATATTCTCAACCATCTCCTGTACCCTGGTCGGTGGAGGTGGCGTCAGATTCATTACCACCAGTGAAACGAGGAAGTTGAATATCATACCCAGCGTGCCAATACCTTCAGGAGAGATACCGAACCACCAGTGATCGGCATTGTTTGTTTCCGGGCTTATAAATTTGAAATAGACAATATAGGAAAAGGTAAATACCAGCCCCGTTATCATGCCGGTGATTGCTGCCTCTTTATTCATTCGATGCGAGAATATCCCCAGAAGGATGACAGGGAAGAAACTGGCGGCTGCCAGGCCAAATGCGAATGCGACCACCTGTGCGACAAATCCAGGTGGATAGATGCCAAACAATCCAGCAATACAGATTGCCACTGCCGCCGAAATGCGAGCGTACATTAATTCCTGTTTTTCAGTTATCCCCGGTCGAAAGGTACTCTTCATCAGGTCATGCGAAATCGCGGTTGAGATCACCAGCAGCAATCCCGCTGCCGTAGACAAGGCTGCCGCCAATCCTCCGGCAGCTACCAGGGCGATGACCCAGTTGGGTAGTTTTGCGATCTCGGGATGTGCCAGTACAATAATATCCCGATCAATGTAGAGTTCATTTTCGGATTCTGTTGGTGTGTTTCTCAGCCTTCTCTGACCCTCGGAACCCCTGCCGCTATCATACTGGGGTGCCACCGGACTAAGGGCATTGCCACCTCGATACTGAACCTTGCCATCATCATTCTTGTCGATCCACGCAATCAATCCGGAGGATTCCCATTTGGTAAACCAATCCGGCGCTTCGACATAAGCCATGCCATCAACGCTATTGATAATATTGATCCTGGCAAAAGCGGCAACTGCAGGTGCAGTGGTGTATAAAAGCGCGATAAAAACTAAGGCATAACCCGCTGAAATCCTTGCATCCCGAACTTTGGGCACCGTGAAGAATCGAACGATCACGTGAGGTAGACCAGCCGTGCCTGCCATTAGCGCGGCAGTGATAAAGAACATATCTATCGGCGACTTATTCGTCGCCGTAAATGCGGTCATGCCCAGTTCGACGGTAAGACCATCTAATTTATCCAGAAGGTAGGTGTCCTCTCCGGCAAGACTGCTGCCAAAGCCAAACATCGGCAACGGATTATTCGTCAGCATCATAGAGATATAAATTGCCGGAACCAGATAGGCGAAAATCAGCACACAATACTGTGCGACCTGAGTATAGGTTATACCCTTCATACCCCCCATAACCGCGTAGAAAAAGACAATCGCCATCCCGACAACAACACCGGTGTTGATATCAACCTCTAGAAAACGTGAGAAGACGAGCCCTACACCTCTCATCTGTCCCGCAACATAAGTAAACGAAATAAAGATCACACAAATGACCGCCACGAGCCTGGCGGTCTGGGAGTAGTACCGTTCTCCAACGAAATCAGGCACTGTATATTTCGAGAATTTTCGGAGATAGGGAGCCAGACACAGAGCCAGCAAGACATAGCCCCCTGTCCAACCCATTAAATACCGGGCACCATCTGCCCCTTCAAATGCAATGATCCCTGCCATCGACAGAAAAGAAGCGGCAGACATCCAATCGGCCGCTGTCGCGGCACCATTAGCCACCGGATGAACATGTCCTCCGGCAACATAAAATTCATTCGTGGAACTCGATCTACTCCAAATTGCAATGCCTATATAAAGGCCAAACGACAATCCTACAAAGACGTAGGTTAATACTGTTGCACTCATCTCAATCCTGCTCTTCGTCTACACCAAATTGTTTGTCCAGTCGGTTCATTCGCCAGGAATAGACAAAGATCAATCCCACAAAGACGAAAATCGAACCCTGGTGCGAAAACCAGTATCCGAGCTTAAAACCGAAAATATGAAACCGATCGAGAAAGTCGACGATCACGATGCCAAAAACAAACGACACTACGAACCAGATCGACAGCAGGATTAACATCAGGCGTAAATTTGCCTTCCAATATTGATTGGTATGCTCTTGCACTTTGAGGATGCTCCGAAAATTGTAATTCTTTTAACGAAGGCTACTAGACTCTATTCACGCGGTCGAATTATTTTAGTTTGGTGATTCAATAAAAGATGTCCACATATTCTGTGGATAACATTGGGGGTAACTTTTCAATTTGTTGAATGTATAGTCAAAAAACAACAAAAAGTGAATTGGTTATTTTTTGTACAGCTATATTTTCTTATATATCAACTACTTGCGTATTTTCATGGTACTGAAGCAGTACTTCTATAATTTATTGTAAGCTTATAACTCTGGGTCAGGTTGTGAATAACTACGGCAGCATGGTGAGTGTCCACAAACGCCAGGAATCCCACTCTGTAAGCCTTTAACCATTGTTTCCGTAAGATTCCCCGGGGATTTTGGCACTGAATTCAATACCCTCGTGTAAGATACCTGCTCGTCCAATCTACCCACCGTATCAAACGACCCGGGCTGCAAAATTGTCTTCTTTGCTGTTAATTGAAGTTAATCCCAGTGGACGTATCCCTGGTAAATAGTTGATTCATGCCTGGTCGATCTCAAATAACACGACCTGGTGTTGAGCTAGTTGACGATACTAGTTTAGAAACTCAATCAGCTATATCACACCAGAAACTA
>CAZJRI010000046.1:26706-29249 GCA_964548025.1 uncultured Pseudomonadales bacterium | reverse complement strand
GAGGGTAGCGTATTTTCCCGCAGGGGCATTTCAACCAGGTTTTTAGGCAGAGATTTACTCACCTTGGCACCAAGTTCACGCATATTCTCCGCTCGACCCACGAGATTGCCCTTACCGGATGTCAATTTGTTATGTGCCTTATCATAGGCAGTCTGAACCGATGACAGGCGACTGCCAATATCTTCGAGATCCGAGACAAAGTTAACAAACTTGTCGTAAAGCGCGCCTGCTTTGTCAGCAATTTCCTCAGCATTTTTGTTCTGCTGCTCGTATCGCCAGATATTCTGGATTGTTCGCAGAGTGGCAAGCAATGTGGATGGCGCAACCAGAACGATATTCCTGTCAAAAGCATCAGAGAACAATTCATTATCCTCCTGAACCGCCAGTGAGAATGCCGCTTCTATCGGAACAAACAGCAGAATGAAATCCAGTGTCCGAATCCCCTCTACGTTCTGATAGCCCTTGTCGCCGAGTTGCCTGATATGCGTTCGTATGGACTGAAGATGTGATTTGAGCAGATCCTGCCTTTCTTCATCGTCGTCCGAGGAATGATGCCTTTCATAGGCTGTCAGGGAGACTTTTGAATCGATAATCACGTCTTTGTTCTCAGGCAGGTGAACGATCACATCAGGTTGAAGTCGCTTGCCTTCTTCATTCTTCAGACTGGCCTGGATTTCGTATTCCCGACCTTTCACCAGACCGGATTTTTCAAGAACCCGCTCAAGGATTATTTCTCCCCAGCTCCCCTGGGTTTTACTCTCGCCTTTTAACGCACTGGTCAGATTGATCGCATCTTTACTGATACGCGAATTCAGGTCCTGAAGATTCTTAACTTCCTTGATAAGAGAAAATCGCTCCCTGCTCTCCTGGGTATAGGTATCCTGAACCCGTTTCTCGAAATCTTTTATTTTTTCACCAAGCGGTTTCAACACGCCATCTAATTGTGCCTGGCTTTGTTCTTTGAACGTTCGCTGTTTGGTTTCGAAGATGTCATTGGCAATATTCTTGAACTCATTACCCAGTTGTTGTTTCGCCTCGTCCAATAGCACGAGTTTCTCCTGATTCTGTTTTTGCTCCTGCGAAAGTGTGGCCTTGAGTTCAGCCTTGGCCATCAGGGCGCTTTCCAGTGCGCCCTCTTTGTCCTGGAGCCTGGTCTGGCATTCGGCAATGCGCAGGTTCAGGTTTTCAATTTCCTGCTGTCTGGCATTCAAATCACTTTTGAGTATCTGTAGTTGAGCCTCGTGGCCAAATTGCCTGCGTTCAATTTCCCGCCGGTGTATCAACCACAAAACAAAACCCGCAGAAAGAACCCCAAGAGCAAAGGTAATGACGATCCAGAAAGGTGTCGGTAGAAGTGCAGAAGTTAGTGCAGATGACATAGGGTGCCTCTTCAAGAACTGACCCCTTCAGTCTACACCCTGACTGTAAATTTATACATAGCCCAGCAAAATTTGTTTCGCATCAATTGCCCCCGCCCCGAATCATCTATCATGGGAGCACTCCGGATAAATCTCACTGGAGGCCGGAGGTGTTTATTTAAATTCCTGTTGCTGAGACAAATGGCGCGGGCTTGCCAGAATTCCCGGTCAGTGCAGGAAAGAAAACATTCTGCGACGATAGGCAGTTGCTACCGGATCCCCTTTGCCCAGAAGATCGAATACCTGAATCATGGTCTTTCTGGCTAGTTCTTCTTCGAAAGTCTTGTCTTTCTTCAGGATTACCAGCAGTTGCTCAAGGGCTTCCTCAATCTGGTCATCTACAATCAGGCAAACCGCCAGGTTATACCGGAGCTGAAGATCATCACCATCTGAGTCGACTTGTTTCATCAGGTCATCAACGCCAGTTAATTCGCTCGCCTTATCGATGAACAAAAGCCTGTTCTGGGGTTTACTGATTCCCTCAGTCTCGTCCGGTAAGCCATTCAGGATCTGTCGTGCCTCGTCGCTTCTTGACTCCATGATAAGCAGATCCGCGAGTTCCACATGCAGCCCGTGATTATTGGGTTCCTCGGCTATAGCCTGTTGCAGCATGCTGATTGCCTCTGTGCGGTTGCCTTGCGACAGCAGCATCTTGATTTGTTCCCGAATTCTTTCAATGGGGCTCATCGTCAGTTGATCGAGTACTTGTCGAAGCTGACTCTCTTCCTGTGGTCCTTCAAGATCCTGGGCCATTTGCCCCTGAAATATAATCTTGATAGTAGGAAGTGTCCTTACCCCAAGCTGTTGTACGATCTGCTGGTTCTGCTGTATATCCACCCTTGCAAGAACAAACTTACCCTGATATTCATCTGCCAGTTTTCTAAGCACGGGGGCAAGTGCCTGGCTTGGTTCGGCTCCATCTGCATAGAATTCCAGGAGGACAGGTACCTGCTTCGATTTCTCTATGACATCACTTTGAAAATTCTCAACCGATACTTCAACAACATTGGCATTTACGCTCATGAAATAACCTATTACTACCCGTAGATCAAAAGTGTAGCGTACCTTTTTAAGACCTTAAACGGAACCGCACCGGGTCTCACCAGCTTTCCAACCCTGGTGGTT
>CAZJRI010000046.1:4496-26696 GCA_964548025.1 uncultured Pseudomonadales bacterium | reverse complement strand
CAGACAGCCCTCGCGTCGAAGCGCGGCAGCTATCACTTTCGGCGAACGCCACGGACTGGTCCGGC
Source organism: uncultured Pseudomonadales bacterium (assembly GCA_964548025.1). Classification (GTDB taxonomy): domain Bacteria; phylum Pseudomonadota; class Gammaproteobacteria; order Pseudomonadales; family Azotimanducaceae; genus JAHRVQ01. The sequence goes on along the minus strand of CAZJRI010000046.1, from coordinate 26,631 downwards.
CCCTGTAGAGAATCTTATTACCTTTGCTAAGAAGCCAGACATCTATTGATCGTATATGAGTCACTTTCATCAGAATTATCCAAATTATAAGCCGTTAAATCTTTCCGTTACGATTGATGCAGGGTCGTCAACCCTTCAGCAGAAACTGAATGTTCATACAGTACTGTATATTTAGACAGCATTCAAGCTCTTAAAGCGGTTTTTATGATTGACTGAGTGTCAACAAGTAAGCACACCAGGAGGGGTAACCACGACCAGCAACAGGTAAATGTACAAGTACATTCCCGCGCAGAATCAGATTAATTTGACCCAGTCCAATCCCTGGTCCTGACTTGCAATATGAAGGTCCCCTGACCAGTCCTGTAAGACTGAGCTTATCGTCTGGTGAGCCAACTCTGGCAGATTATTTTTTTCACTGACGTGGGAGATGACGAGATGTTGCAACTTGTTGAGTTCTATCTTCGTGAGCAATTCCGCCGCTTGATGATTACTCAGGTGACCGTGATCACCACCCACTCGTTGCTTGAGCGGATAGGGATAGGGTCCATTGGCTAGCATTTCAGTGTCGTGATTGCACTCTAATAGCAGACCGTGACAGAGTGCATACTGTTGTTCCACATGCGCCGTGATATGACCGAGATCGGTCAACAGTCCAACCTTGTATCCTTGTGACGAAACGATGTACTGGCACGGTTCTCTTGCATCGTGAGGTACGGGTACCGGTTCTATTCCCAGACTCGCAATCCTGAATGACTGATGACAATTAACGTGATGTAGTTTAGGCACGGTGCCCATCTTCTTCAGATTATAGGTGCCATGCGTCAGATAGACGGGAGAATCGTATTTGCGGGCAAAAGGCGCAACGCCGTGAATATGATCACCATGCTCATGCGTCACCAATATTGCATCAAGATCATGCGGTTTCTTACCCAATCTGGCAAGACGTCGCTCAGTTTCCTTAACCGTAAAGCCGCAATCGATCAGGATGCAGGTCTCCCCATCGTCTACCAGGGTTCCATTGCCATGACTACCACTGCCTAAAGATGCGAATCGCATATTTAAGGCCTCAAATCAGGTAGACGATTCTTTGATGATACTCAACAGCCGCTCCGCAATCTGGGAATCTGCTGGTGTCGATGTATCTTTTAGTACGGTTACCAGAACCTCATCCTTTTTTGTGTCCAGGTGAACGAGTAATCGATGCTGATCATCCTTCTCTTTTTCCTTGTCACCGGAAAATAAACGCGAGAAGAATCCGGGATCGCGATCAATTGATTCGTCATAATAGACATAATAAGTCTGAGAGCTTCTATCGAGGTCTTCTACCTGGATGCGTGCATTCTTGAGGGCACCCCCAACAGTCGCCCACGCACGATCAAACCCGAGTTTGTACATAAGCACCGGTCTCACACGATCAGGAACCAATTCTGCTTTCTTCCCCTGCAGCGCAGTGGCGCCAATCGAGAAAACAGGATCGTTAATAGTCTCGCCCAGCGCATAAGCGAGTTTTGTCAGCACTTCGTTTTCCAGCCCCTGATCGTCTGATACGCCATCCCAATTCGCAAAGTCAGGCCTAACGGGAGAATTCAGGGGAAGCTGGGTTTGCTCAAGGTAGACCTCACTGCTGCCACTGCGAATACCGGGTTCAATAGTAATTTTGAATTTGCTCTGAATAGTTGCCTCTGCCTTTGTCCAGCCAGAACCGGTGACCAGACCTTCGAATACCTTCTCAGGATCTCCCTCCATTGACGTAATCCAGATTGTTTCGATAATACCCCTGGATGGATCTGCACGCTGGATATTCAGATTACTCTGCTCCATAAACCGAAGAATTTTCGGCCAGACACTCGATGGCGGCACATCCAGGAATATCCACCGGGATTCACCCAGTCTCTTAAGAACAATCTGTTCTACACCGAAAGTTGTGCTGATGGCTTCCGGCAGTCCAACATCCAGTGGCTTGCCTGCTATACCCCGGGAATCAATCACTTCAGGAATATCCAGTGCATCGACAAAGGGTGGCTGGTCCAGGCCATCAGGAATGGTTACCCCAGGTTGCACTTCCGCAACCAGATACCGTTGACGTCTGTCGAAATTCTCAATCCAGCTACATCCAGAGACGGTTATCGCCAGAAGTAGCAGAGCGAGCGGGCCTTTCTTTCTTATAATCATTCAGTATGTCACTTCTGCTTGTCTTAACGCCCTGCGTATCGAATCGTGATATTCGGGTGATAATTCTGTGAGGGGCAAGCGAATTCCTTTTTCAATCTTTCCCATTTCTGCCAATGCCCATTTAACCGGAATCGGATTTGATTCAAGAAACAAATCCCTGTGCAATGACATGAGCTTTTCGTTTATCGAATTCGCGAGCGCCGCATCCCCGGCAATCGCTGCATGACATGCTTCTGCTACTGACTTCGGTGCGACATTCGCGGTAACACTGATCGTACCTTTGGCGCCATTTAGTATTAGATCAATTGCAGTTGCATCATCACCTGAGTAAACGACAATATCAGAGCCACAAAGTTCAAGAATTTGCTTTGTTCGCTCAATATCTCCTGTCGCCTCCTTGATGGCTTTAACCTGATCGATTTCAACGCATCTGGCTACTGTCTCAGGCAACATATCGCAGGCCGTCCTACCAGGCACATTATAAAGGACCTGCGGCAGATCAACTGCTGCAGCAATAGCCTTATAGTGCTGGTAGAGCCCTTCCTGGGTTGGCTTGTTATAGTAAGGGGTAACCAGAAGACATGCATCGGCACCTGCATCTTTGGCCGCTTGTGTCAGCTCAATCGCCTCGGATGTCGCATTACCTCCTGTGCCTGCGATCACCGGGATTCGTCCTTTCACCAGCTTAACGACCCGTTTCATGATTTCGCAGTGCTCCGGGATATCAATAGTCGCAGACTCACCTGTCGTCCCAACCGGAACCAGACCGTCTGTGCCCATTTCTATATGCCATTCCACCAACGCTTCCAGACTGTCCCAATCAATCGAACCATCCGGGTACATCGGTGTCACCAACGCAACAATACTGCCTGAAATCATGGCTTCACCTCAAAATAAAAGTCGTCAATATTACTGACGCTGTGCATTCAGAACAAGTACGAGCCTCAACCCGCTTCAGCAATCTCCTGGGGCCAGCTCGTCATTATCACCTTGATCAGCGTGGCCAGGGGTATTGCAAAGAAAACTCCCCATAATCCCCACCAGCTCCCAAATACCAGTACAGCCGTGATAATCGCAACAGGATGCAGATTAACGGCCTCGGAAAACCACAGCGGCACCAGCACAAATCCATCCAGGCCCTGAATAAACACGTACAGGCCGATGAGATAGAAGAAATCAGAAGTCCAGCCGAATTGCAGGTAGGCGATGATGACAACCGGGATCGTCACGACAACAATGCCGAGGTATGGAACGATGACGGAGAGCCCCACCAGAAAAGCCAGCAAAGCGCTGTAGTTAAGACCAAAAATCACAAATAGTGCGTAAGTTGCAACGCCAACAATGATTATTTCAACCACTTTACCCCGAATATAATTGGCCATCTGAACGTCCATCTCGAGCGTTATTCGATTGAGCAAAGGACGATCGGTCGGAAATATCGATTTACACCAGTCCAGGATTGATTCTTTGTCTCTGAGAATAAAGAAGACCAGGATAGGTATCAGCACCATATAAACAGCAACTGACACCAGAACCGGTAACTGCGAAATTGAAAAGGACAGTACCCACTGACCGATATCCCCGGCCTCGGCATTTAGCATTTCACCCCATGACTTTATCTGACTTTCAGAAACGAGGGTCGGATAGTTATTTGGCAGGTCTTTAAGCATTACCTGAGTCTGGTTGATCATATTTGGAAATTCGTTGAACAGGCTCCTCATCTGTCGCCAGACCAGGGGAATGATAAAAAACAGGAATCCGATAAAAGCACCAAGGAACAGAAGAAACGTCCCCGCCACTGCCAAACCGTTGGGGATACTGTATCGCTCCATCAGCTTGATGATGCCTTGCATGACATAGGCAAGGATAATGCCGGTCAGGAGCGGCGCCAGAATGCTACCCATTGTCAGGATCACGACAAAGAAGATGATGAGAAGTACCGCGAGCAGCACTGCTTCTTCTTTCGAGAGAAAGCGATCAATCCATCCTCTGAAGATATTAATCATCTAACCAAGCCCTTCCAGCTTTACGATACCACCGGGTTCGTAAATCAGCACTGCAACCAACCTCTCATGCTTTCTTAAGCCAATAATAGTATTTGCCTTCTGATTCCTTCGATTCGAGCAGTTCATGCCCGCTTTGATCCGAAAAAACCTTGAAATCCCTTACCGAACCGGAATCGGTACAAACGACAGATAGTACCTGGCCGGGCTCCATTTTATTCAGAGCCTGCTTGGCCTTCAGCAAAGGCAGGGGACAGGTGAGACCACAAGCGTCGAGATTCTCATCAACGGCAATTTCCATGGGGTATCTACATTTGATTGATTGCCTGCAAGTATATCTGTTATCCGGTCAACACTGGAAATTTAAGATTTGACCACTATATGGACTACTCTGGGTCAGCCCGCTAGGAGGAACCTTCATGTGCTATGCAGATCAAATATTACGATGCCTGATGGCATTGCAGAATGGCGCCTGTGGCCCAATCAAGTTACAGTAGCCAACTATAAACCGACCCCTGCTGGTCTGACGTGATCGATATGATTCTAAAAATAGCCATAGGACTAATCCTGGTAATGCCGTTACAACTGGTTTCGGCGGCCAATGATCAGAACCTGCCCAGCCTTGGCGATCGTACCTCAGGCATCGTCTCGCTCGATGAAGAAAGAAAGCTGGGGCAGATGTTTTTACGCTCTATTCGAGCAAAAGCACCTCTGACCTTCGATCCTATTCTGCAGGAGTACCTTGAACTTCTGATCTACAGGCTTGCGTCCCACAGCCAGGTGCAGGATCGAAGACTTGACCTTGTCATTATAAACGACAAGACCCTCAACGCATTCGCCGCACCCGGGGGGATAGTCGGAGTCAATCTGGGTCTGTTGCTGTCAGGAGAATCTGAATCAGAAATAGCAGCAATTCTCGCGCATGAACTGGCACATCTTAGCCAGAGACATTTCGCTCGTCGTTCGGAAGCGACAAAAATGGCCAGCCTCGCAAATATGGCCGGACTGCTTGCTGGTGCCATCATCATGGCAACCGGTGGCGGTGAAGCTGGTATGGCAGCAATAACTGCCTCACAGGCGGCTGCACAATCTCAAATGCTGCGTTATAGCCGAGGACGTGAAGCCGAGGCAGATCGGGTGGGCATCGACACACTCATAGAAGCTGAACTGGATCCCAGAGCAATGGCTTATATGTTTGAACGGTTAAATCGTGCCAATCGATTCAATGGCAGAGACATTCCCGAATTCCTGCTGACCCACCCTGTAACCAAAAATCGAATTGCAGATTCATATTCCCAAACTGAAAAACAGCCAAATCGCATTTTTGAAAAGAGCCTGGATTTTCATCTGATGCGCGCACGAGTTCAGGTAATGACGGCATCATCTGATAAAGAAATGATCCTGCGTATGAAAGACAATCTTGTTACCGGCGATGCGATCACCCAGACTGCAGCACGATATGGTCTGGCCCTGGCACAGACCAGAGCCGGGCAGCTCGACAACAGCATGCAGAGCATCCTCAGGCTGCGTGCGGAACATCCCGGGAAAATTGCCTTCATAATCGCCGAAGCCGATCTTCACAACCGGGCGGAGAGATACGATTCCGCCATCGGGGTACTTGAAGACGCCCTGGAAGTAAGCCCAAAAAACTACCCGCTCTCGATGGCTTATGCAGAAGTACTCATGAAAGACCGGCAGGCTCATGAAGCCTCGGAACTGCTCCTATCAATGACTCAGTTGCGCCCAAATGATGTCGATGTCTGGTATCTTCTGGCAGAGGCTCACGGGCTCGCAAATGACATCGTCGGTGTCCACCAGGCCCGGGCAGAGTATTTTGTTCTGGTCGGGAACTATGATCAGGCGATAAAGCAGCTAGGCTTCGCATCACCACTTGTGAGAAATAACTTCCAGGAAAACGCCAGAATTCAACAGAGGATAGAAGAGATTTACGCCATTCTTGCACAAACCGGCAGGTCCTGATCAACAACCCCAGGGTCTAGCTTTTACCTTTCACCCGCAATTCGTTGCTATTGGCAAAGTTGACCATTCGATCCAGCGGCAGCAATGCCTGGGCTGCAATAGCGGGATCAACGATAATTTCATTGTCTCCCCGCTCCAAGGTCTCTTGTAGATTCTCAAGAATATTCATACCCATCCACGGGCAATGTGCGCAACTTCTGCAGGTCGCGCCATCTCCTGCGGTCGGTGCCTCGAAGAAGGTCTTGGTCGGTGCCATCTGCCGCATCTTGTAAAATATGCCCTTGTCGGTGGCAACGATGAACTGTTTATTTGGTAATTCCTGGCTTGCCCTGATGATCTGGGTGGTAGAACCGACGACATCCGCCAGTTCAACAACTGCCTGTGGGGATTCCGGGTGCACGAGCACGGCAGCGTCCGGATAGACATGCATCAGATCCTTCAGCCCCTTCGCCTTGAATTCTTCATGCACGATGCATGAGCCATCCCACATGACCATATCTGCACCGGTTTCGTTTTGTATATACGAGCCGAGATACTTGTCAGGCGCCCAGATTAGTTTTTCACCCTTGTCCATCAGGTACTCGGCCACCTCAAGTGCAATGCTGGAAGTGACAACCCAGTCGGACCGGGCTTTGACGGCTGCGGAAGTATTGGCATAAACAACGACTGTTCTATCTGGGTGCTCATCGCAAAATGCGGAAAACTCATCTATTGGACATCCGAGATCGAGAGAACAGGTTGCCTCAAGCGTCGGCATCAGAACTCTTTTATCAGGGCTTAAGATCTTTGCCGTTTCACCCATGAATCTAACCCCGGCAACAATCAGGGTTTTCTCCTCAGCCTGATTGCCGAAGCGTGCCATCTCGAGCGAATCAGAAACACAACCGCCAGTTTCTTCCGCCAGAGACTGAATTGCATCATCTGTATAGTAATGTGCAACCAGAACCGCATCTTCTTGTTTTAAAAGCGTTTTAATGCGGCTACTGTAAGAGGCGATCTCCTCATCTGTCAGGCTGTGACTCTGATGCACCGGGATCTCAAAGGCCGTATTACCCATCTGTTCATACCACTGGTTGAATCCGGTGATTATACCCCAAGTCTCATCATGAGCATGTTTTGTTATTTATTCAGCGGAAATACTTATCCGCGTGATCTTAACGGCTTACACACGGTAAACTGCTCAATCCAGTCTCTTTGAATTTAACGAAACACCGTTGTAATGGAACACGTCGTACTGCTTATCGCTCAAAGCGAATCAATCGAAGATGATAATTACCTGAGATTCGGTAATGAACTCTTGCGCAGAGGTTACCGCGTTGATCTGTGTTTTCTTGAAACCATTGCTATGCATGATTCCAATGTTGTTGCCAGGGGTTTTACACTCACGGACAGTATCGAGAAAGGGGGCGAATTTCCCGCGAGTCAGATGATCAGGCTTGCTGATGCGAACATTCTCTGGATTCTCACGCTGGGTATGCGGCACAGCTTTCTAGACAAGGTTCAACTGCTGCACTGCCTCGAACAAGATTGCCGAATCATTAATTCCCTCACTGCACTCATGCACTTCAAGAGCAAGTACTTCCTGGCGAGTCAGACTGAAATAAATTACCCGAAGACCTACGCATCCAATGATCCCGCGGAATTATTCAGCATAATCGAATCTGGTAACCACAAGTGGATCGCCAAACCACCCGCAGGGTCTCTTGGACGGGATATATTTCTACTCACTGCCGATGATCCCAACGCTCGCGTCATACTCGAGTCCATGACAGGTCCCGAGGCCGATCAGTATTGCTTGCTGCAACCTTATATAGATGAAATTCTAAAGGGCGAAAAACGGATACTATTCGCCGGTGGAGTGCCAATCGGGCAATATCTGCGTCTTCCGGGCAAAGATCATCGAACCAATATTCTTCATGGCGCCGAGATACAGAGCTGCGAGTTGACGGCAGAGGAACTGGATTATTGCAAGACCATTGGCAATCTGCTCATCAACAACGGCGCTGATTTCGTTGGCCTCGATATGGCCTACCCCTACGTGATCGAATTCAACGTCGTTAACCCGGGGGGGCTCCTCACTATCGAATCTCTCACCGGTAATGACCTGACCGCGAACGCTGTTGATCATATATTCTCGTCCTGACTATTTCTTTGAGAAACAGTGCGGTTAAATATGAACATAACCGGATGTAAAACCTTGAGTTTTCAGAACAAATAGGTATCATACCGGCCTTCCCTGAATGGGCTGTTAGCTCAGTTGGTAGAGCAGCTGGCTTTTAACTAGTTGGTCCCGCGTTCGAGTCGCGGACGGCCCACCAAATTGGAACACACGAGGGCTTTTTCTTAGTCCATTCTCACCGGTTGAAAATGTGGGCTCTACCCACTTAACGGGGGATGAGCATTCACTACACTCTGTTTATTATTCCATCGGAACGCCGCACCGCCCACCACAATGAGTTAAGACCCTTAATCTGTAATTTTCAAAATTTCTAAATCCGAAAGCGCGCCGACTCATCATCTCCATCTTGGTATGAAAGCCCTCAGTAATCCCATTACTTTTACTGAAACGCCACATGCCCACAATGGGTTCTAGCCATGAAGTGAGTGTCTTTGCCGCCCCATGTAGTGGGCTTGCTCTCAGCTGATCTAACAACTTGAGCAGCTTTGGCAGCTGTCGTCCTATCAGCACAACGTTGAAGGTGTTGCAGATCTTGTTGCGTGCAGTGATCGGTGATATCACCTGAGACATGACCAAGCAACGTAGAAATGGTGCGTTTATCTATACCTGCAGCTTCCAGCCGATGGCCAAAGGTGTGTCTGCAATCATGAAAACGTAAGCCCCCTAGCCTACTGTCTCTTTCTACCGCAAGCTGCCTGGCAGACTTCCAAGCCCTAATCTAGGACACCCAACAACCTAAGCCCTAATCTAGGACACCCAACAACCTAAACCTATAAAAACCTAATTTAGGACACCCAACATATCCACAATGTCCTACAAGCCTCACCCTAATTTTCTCCCCTAAGTTAGCGACATTTGCAGATTCCTAAACTTGCGGCCAAGTTTAGAATCGTGCTCCATGACTTACCCAAGATCCCATCTCGTCGATCCAAATGGCGGTATTTATCACGTCTGCTCACGATGTGTTCGCCGTGCTTTTCTTTGTGGTACTGACCCACTATCAGGTCGCAGTTTTGATCATAGACGGCAATGGTTGGAAGACAGGATTTTGGCACTGGCGGAAATATTCGCAATCGATATCTTTGCCTATGCCGTGATGTCAAATCACTATCATATCGTCTTAAAGGTCAACCCGGATAACGTCATGCAGTGGACGGATGAAAGCGTTGTCGAGCGATGGCTTCTACTAAACCCACGAAAGAACGAAAGTGCAGCCAAAAAGCAATCCCGCATAGAAGCACTATTGGAAGACCAGGATCGATTGGCTGAATTGAGACAAAGACTTGGGTCACTGTCCTGGTTTATGCGCTACCTCAATGAACCACTTGCTCGGTTGGCTAATCGCGAAGATGGCTGTAAGGGTCGATTCTGGGAAGGCCGCTTTCAATCCCAACGATTACTCGATGAACAGGCCATTTTGGGCGCTATGGTCTATGTTGACTTAAATCCTGTCAGGGCAGGAATAACCCCTGATGTGACACAGGCAGCTCACACCTCGTTGGTAAAGAGAGCGAGAGACAAAGTTGATAAAACCTCGACGATGACTGTTATGGGAAAGTCGATGCAAAAACTACCATTTGCTTACACATTCGATGCATATATTCAACTCGTTGAATGGACACTGCAAGCACAGCAATCGATACGGCCCACTCGCATTTCAGGGTTTCCGTCTTTAGACAAGTGGATTCGACAATACCTGCCCACACCGGGTCGCTGGCAACGTGCACTTGGTTCTATTGAATCATTAAAACAATACGCAAAAGATCTTGGGCTGTGCTGGATAAGGACCCACTCTCCCCGACAAATATCATGACCAGCTGTTCACCTGCAGCGCTTAACAATTGACGACTAAAGTTCCAGAATAACCACTTGGTTCCACATGCAAATTGCAAAGCTGATCCCTAAATAAATATCAGTCTAGGATCCCCAACAATTCCACAAGTCTAGTGCCACTTACCCAAGACTCGCAATCCTAATTGTTCAGGATGAGTCCTAAACACTTACAACTTAAAATTCTGATTGGCGAGAAACTGGCCTGTTAGCAATTCATTTTGGCTGTCCGCAACTCTCACTCTGGCACTCATTGGCTGTCCGCAACTCTGTCCAAATGTGTTCTCGCAATGACATCTAGGCTGTCCACAAATCTAATCCTCCTCAAATCTTCCTGGCTGTCCACAAATCTTGTTATCAATGGGATTGGTGAAATTTAATACACATTAGGTGAGGTAAATTTGATTCAAGCAGCACATCAACAAAAACTAATTCCGGCGGCTGTTGAATGAATCCTATTCCTGTGAAAAAAAATAACTGGTTTGGACACGACAAGGCTATGGCCCGTTTCTGCCAGGACAACCTGGATGGGCTGGTTAAAGTCTCTGAAAACTGGCCATCCAACCGTAATGGGACTTATGCGGGTTATACCTACTGGGGACAATTTATCGCACACGACACCAGTGGCAGAGCAGACCTTGTTGAAAGATCATCTGCGCTGGATCTTGAAAGCCTATATGGTAACGGCCGCTGGCGATCTGGGGATTGGCAACACTATCGGGACAGTTTTGCACTGGATGGCACCTTTCGCATGGGTCAGACAATAAACGGCCAGCCCCTCGACCTTTTGAGGGATGAAAACAAGCTGGCACAGATTCCCGAACCCAGGAACGATCACAATCTGGTGATTGCCCAGTTCCACGTCCTCATGCAGCGCTTCCACAATCGTGCGGTCACCAGTCTCACCAGCGGTCCGGTACTCGAGAATGTGAAGACCGCAAGATCGATAGTCACTCGCATATTTCATCATCTGGTCAACGAAGACTATCTGCCAACGCTGTGTGATCAGGAGATATTGGAACTCACAAGAAACTCTGATTTTCTTTCTGTACCAGCTAACGCCCCTCTACCGAGTGAATTCACATCAGCAGTCTTTCGTTTTGGTCATAGCATGATCCGACCAGCATACAGACTCAACGCCGCCCGACTGCTCGAAACACTACCCAAGATGTTCCAGATGACCGGTGAGGAAGGTTTGACATTGAGTGTGCTCTCCCAGAATCGACTGCCGGATGACTGGGTTATCGACTGGGTCCGGTTCTTCCATCAGGGTGCAAGTACGATTGATCCCCGGACCACTGATGCCATGCATAGTGATCCACCGGATATCGCGCGGAAGAATCACGAAGCAGGTATTAATGCTGAACTCTCGTCCGGTCAAGAAGTCGTCAAACAACTGTTAAAAGCCTTCCCAAATCTGGAATCTCATGGCATTTCCAGCGACGTCATGCCGCAGGACCCAACCAAGGCCAGCTTGTTGGAACAAGCGAAGGCAGTCGACCAAACCCCGCTCTGGTTGTTTATATTGCTTGAGGCGGAGAAAAAACATAACGGTATCCAACTTGGCCCCCTGGGTAGTCTGATCGTCGCCGAGGTCGTAAAAAAATCAATTGAACATGGAAGCCGCGACCTCACTGTCGATTTACAAGCTGCTTTTGAACATCTGGGCGGAGAACTTCATACGATGCAACAACTCATTCAATATGTTGAAACAGGAGTATTTCATGTCTGATTTAAGTGATTGGGCAGTTGATTCAGCAACGATCGATGACAATTGGGTGGCGGTTCCAGACGGTGTCTCTGATACTGACAAGTCCTTGCTGGAATCTTTTATTCCAGCACCACAGGCAGTATTCAAACTCAGTCTCAAGGGTTCGGTATTCGCGCAGTACATTATTGTTGAGCCACTGGCACCATTTGGCATCTGGTCAGCAACCACCATGGATTTCTTCTCACAGCTACAATTCATAACAACCCCGGCTCGACCAAACCTGGTCGAGAAGCGCTCTGAAGATCCCATGATGATCGGTCCCTGGACGCTTCATACCTGCATGTTTAAACACATCAGCGATGCATCAGGCACCATTGTGAGTAACCAAATGAGGTACTTCTGGTTTCACGCCGATCACAACGAGGCTGCTTATGCCGTCTGCAACTGGACCCCTTAACCGATCTGAGGAGAATTAATAATGGCATTAGTCGACTGGGCGAGGACTGGAACCACCACCGTCATCAACTTCAGCATGATCCCGGAAACGGTCAGTAAAAGTTATCGGGATTCGCTGGTCGCTTACCACCCAACCAGCGGTCTCGAACTGGAAACGATAGTTTATGGCAATGAACTTGGAATTCAGACAATCGGGGACTGGCCCTTACCGAGCAGAGATTTGATGGAGAGCCTGAGATTTACAGAGATACCTGACACGGAAACCACTTTGCTGTTTAAGAAAGTTCAGCCCCCAGTTGAATTTGGACCCTGGACACTGCACCATGCCGCCATGGAGAAGGTACCTGGTTCGAACGGGCAGCAGATACTGCTGCTATGGTATTTTCCCGGACATGAGTATGTTTATACTGCGTGGAAATGGTAAATCGAACGATAATCCTGTTTCTCCTCCTCCCCTGGTATGTACTGGGCCAGGAGAGCTATGAATCAAATACCGACAGATCCTGGCGGCAGATTGAAAAGAGGCTGATCCCACCAGGCAAGACAGAAATTCTTCTTATTGAACAACTAGGTGCAGATTTTCTGATTCGCCTGGACACGGCAGGCACTACCACCATCCAGGATGGGCCAGATTCATATCACGGTACTGAAATCGTACTGCTTGAAAACCTATCAGACCGCGATATGGAAGTGGACCTGCAGGTTGCACAAAGATTCAAAGGTGTGCAAGCCAACGTATCAGTTGAGTCAATTTCAAATCCCACCCCCAGCGAAGAATCGTTAGCCAGATCGTTGCAGAACTTCGCGATTGCCTGGCAGGCCGGGGAGTATTCCACAGAGGGGCTTGAATCACTTGCACCGGACTCATCCAGGTTGAGTGCCATCGGCTACTTCACAAGGTTGCAGGCACTACGATTGACCGGCCAACATCAAAAAGTCTTGTCACTAGTTAAAGATCCACCAGAGAATCTCACTGAATATAAAAAACTCAGGCTTCAATGGGAGAAAGCCCATTCACTATACAAGACTCAGCAAATCACTCAGTCGCTTGCCAGCTTTTCAGATCTGGCTGAATACCTGAAACTCGATTTTGAAGACAAAATTGAAATGCGACTTCTCCAGAAGGAGATCAGAGCAACCTGGGGTATGACCCTGGTACTTAGCGGTCTGAGTCAGAGTTCGACCACCGTCATGCATGAGGGATCTGAGATGCTCGATCTCGCAATGGCGAATACGAGGCTTCTCGCAGACTATTCAATGCTTGCCGAGATATGCAACTTCAGAGCCGCTCATCAATCAATGACGGGTAAACCAGACAGTGCATTGAAGTTAATGCGCCTGGCCGAGTCGTATGCCACCGAAGCCGGAAACAACTTTCTGCTACCGATGATAAAGAATAATCTTGCTTTCAATCTCGTCCGCAAGGGTCAGATCGGAGAAGCCCAGCAGCTCTACCGCGAAGCTGCAAAGATGCTCGAATCGACGCCTTTCAAGAAAGCCCATTCTTCCCTGCTCACAAGGCTCGGTACCAGTTATCAGTCAACTGGAGATTTAAGGCGAGCCTTTTACTACCATGAGAAATCACTAACCAGTTCTGAAGACGAAGGCCTGAATCTCTTCGGATTCCAGAACAGATTGGCACTAGGTTCGATCCTGCGTTCGCAGGGTAATATTGAAGAAGCTGTCAGGCAACATCTTGAACTACAGCAAATCTATTCGATCTACCTGGATAATTGGCTGGATGAACGCACACAACTCAATGTCGAACTAGCTAAAGACTATCTGGATGCAGGCGATTCTGAGAAAGCCCGTCATTATGCCGAGAAAGCATGGAGTGAAAGAGACAAGCCTATTCGATTCCATTACAGTCTCGACATCTACACTGCCTATGCAAAAGTTCTCACCACCCTGGGTGACCTGACCCGAGCAGAACAGGTTCTTGTTTCAGCGCTTACTAAATCCAACAACCCGGAAGACAACTCGAGCTATTAACTGAACTTCTCAATCTCATGATAGAGCAGAATCGTTTACAGGAAGCGCTTGTTACGGCAGAGCGGGCACAAAGGCTGATAAGAACAGTACGAAATCAATTAAATGGCGGCAACATCGGTCCCTTCTGGGACGAGAAAACCCATGAGATTACAGACGCCTATGCTTCTCTTCTGCTTGCAAGTGAAGATGATGGCATTCCGATTGCTTTCAATATCCTCCAGGCGAATCGCGCCATCAGTCTCAGACAACAACTCCATAAACAGAGCCAGACCGAAATCGGGGAAGCGCAATCCGATCAGAAACATGATCGGCTCTGGCACCAGTTGCTTGAGGCTCAAAGGGCGCTCATTGCAGCAGAAGCAAGAAAAGAAGATACAACTGGCAAACGCGCTGAAGTCATCCAGGCAGAAGACCGTTATCTTGCAACCAGGCCAAATTCTGAATCGGTGAACTCAGCAGACCTGGAAATTCTGAACATCGCCGAGATTCAATCGCAACTATCACCAGACGAACTGGTTCTTAGTTTACTCACCTCGGATGAGAACAGTTTTATTGTGCAGATCGACAGCGAATCGGTCTTCTTGCATCATCTTCCAAACGTGGATATAGAACGACTATCAGATGACGCTGTTCTCCAACTCATGAACAGCGATGCCTTGCCTGAAATTAGTGCACTCAGTGATGCGATCCTGGGTTCGCTGAATGATCCTTCTCGTTATTCATCGGTCATCATCGAACTATACGGTTCACTAAGCCGTCTGCCTTTTGCTGCGCTGAATATGCCGTCAACTGGCGAGCGTTTGATCGATCAGATGAGCATCACCTATACGCCGTCGCTTAGTGAGTTCTTTACCACAAGAGAGGAATATGAGGAGGGAGTACGTTCGGCAGTCGTGCTGGCAGATCCTGAATACCCGACTGACGACGAGGCTTTGGCGTCTTCGACCATTCGTTGGCGAAACGATTTATCCTCCCTTGATTATACCCGCGCAGAAGCACTGAAGGTTGCAGATCACTTCGATGACAGCATCGTTTACCTTGGTGAAGACGCCACCAGATCGAATCTGCTTTCCGGCGACAGCAGATATGCAAAAATCCTGCATCTGGCATCTCATGGTTTTGTCAGTGAACGACAGCCAGGGTTGTCGGGTTTTTTACTCGCTGACCACCACCAGGATGGTTTGTCCGGATTCCTGACCAGTTTCGATCTGGCCAACCACGAATTCCATTCTGAATTGGTGGTTATCAGTGGCTGTGATACGGCAAGAGGAGAACTACTGGGTAATGAAGGAATGCTTGGATTAGCCAGGGCATTTCTGGCCCAGGGCGCCAAAACGACAATAGCGACCCTCTGGCCGATATCAGACCGGGCCAGCGCCATCTTCATGGCCTATTTTTACGAGGCCCTGACAGAAGGCGGAAACAGCCTGCCCGAGTCATTACGCCTTGCCCAGACCAGACTGAAGGCAAATCCAAGATTCAGGCACCCTGTTTTTTGGTCACCATTTGTCTTATATTCGCTTGACCGGTCTGCAAAACCGATCGACAAACTCTGAGAATTGGTCGATATGGAAGATTGCAGACTTATCATCAAAGAGAATACTGAGGGTATCCGAGCGACATGGACTCGATGGAAATGGTTTCCAGAATCGGTCACGGTGATCGAACTACTGAAGAGATGCTGGTTAAGAAATACTGGCGGGGTCTGGTCATCATGCTGCAGGGATTAACCAACAACCGCCAACTCGCCGAGGATATTGCCCAGGAAGCGCTACTCATTGTTATCAAACGACTACGAAACGAGGGTATTGAAAAACCAGATTCCCTCACCAGTTACCTCTATCAGACTGCCCGTTATGAATTTCTTGGCGGGCTTCGAAAGAAGAACAATCAACTACGCCTTATCGATTCCGCTGAGTCCGTTATCGACAACGTTTCGTCTATTGAGGAGACCTGGACTGCTGCTGAGACAAGAGCTCTGGTCACTCAATACATCCGAAAGCTGCCAGTACGAAGAGACAGGGAAATCCTCCTCCGGTTCTATGTCAATGAACAGCCCAAACAGGAAATCTGCGATGCGCTAAGCCTGACCCCAATCCATTTTGACCGTGTCATCAGCAGGGCACGCAATCGTTTCTACGAACTCGTCAAGCATCGCAAACACGAGCTGTTGGATTAGCGGGTAATGGTGATGGTAATTGATCATGAATTAGTCGATAGCTACGTGAACGGATTACTGTCTTCCGAAGACAAGGAGACATTCGAGCTTCAATTGCTGGAAGACGACGAACTGCAGGATGCTGTCATAGCCACCCGGATGCTCAAGGAAGGGCTCAAGTACTCGACCCACAATCAATCAAAACTGCCCTTATATTGGGCCGTCGCTGCCACTTTACTACTGGCCGTAAGCACTGGCTTCATATTCATCCCCAGAGATGAGAATCGGCAGATGATTGCTCTGGACTCGGTAATCTATGTGGAACGCTGGAGAAATAACAACGATCATGTCTCCACGATTCCAGCCAACCAGGCCTCCGTTCTGTCAATTGACATCGGCTCCCGACTGCAGGGTCCCCTGGCTGCCACGGTGAAGAAAGCGGGTAATTCAATATTTCATATCAGTGATCTTAGTTCTACCCCGGACCAATATGTGAACCTGTTGCTGCCTGCATTACCCGGTGGTCAATACACGCTGGTACTTAAAGATCATTCAAGCGAACAGATCGTGCAGCTCAACGTCAAAGAATAACCGGAGTTGCACCTGCCAAAGCTTATGCACTCTCGATTCTGCCGAATACTGTAAATTCTTTGAATACTTCAACTGAAAAGACCGGCGCACTGGCGCCTCTATATAATAGGGATTTCCGGTTACTGTTCATCGGCTTCTCCATTGGTCAGATGTTGATGCCACTGCAGTTCTTCACATCTATTTTCTGGGTTCAGGAGAACGCACCTGATGATATCTGGTTGTTACTGGTCTCACTGATCGGTGCGAGCAGGGGTTTTGGCGCCCTTACTTTTGGATTGTACGGGGGTGCACTGGCAGACCGTTTTAACAGAAAACAACTGCTCCTGGTGACACAACTACTGCTCCTTCTGACGACCCTGGCAATCTCTGCACTTATATACTTCAACGATGGCAGCGCATTGGGTCTTACACTCTTTTTTACACTGAGCTTCCTTGCTGCCGGATTACAGAGTATCGATGCCCCCACAAGGATGGCTATTGTACCGGATATTCTCGGTCCGCAATTGACCGCCGCCGGAATGTCTTTAAATCAGGCTGCCGGGCAACTGTCCATGCCTGTCGCACTGTTTGCTTCGGGGCTCATTATCGATGCCCTCGGCTTTGGCGGCGCCTATCTCCTTAGTTCAGTTGGTCACGTAATCATCATCGTAATGATACTGCCAATGACCTACGTCTCCCAATTCAAAGAAAGAGTGCATCAGGGTGTTTATGGATTCAGTCAAGCCATCAAGGATGTCGGTTACGGTTTGTCGTACGCAAAGAACAATCCCCTGATCCTCTGGATCATCATTCTGCTGGCTGCAATGATGGGATTTGGATTTCCACCAACAGCGAACCTTGGACCAACCTGGATTACCACGGTGGTGGGCGTCGAAATCAAATACGTTGGGTTCGTTGCAATGACATGGGGTATTGGCGCATTCCTCGCGGCATTGGTTCTAGCCAGATATTCTTCCTTCGAACGCCGGGGTGCACTCGTTGGGGTTGGCACTATCCTGTTTTCTCTATCCTTCGTTGTATTCGTTATCGGTCAGTCAGTCGCGAATGCAGTTATCGGTAATTTCGGGCTGGGTGCAGGCATGACCACTGCCATGCTCTCAAGCACAATCCTTATTCAACACGTCGTCCCCAACGAGGTTCGCGGTCGCATCCTGAGTATTCTTCAGCTCAATATGGGATTTGCACAGGTAATGACTTTACCTGTTGCTGCATTGGGCCAGTGGCTAACACTTGAACTGATATTTCCAGTGCTTGCCTTTATATTGCTGGGCATCGTCACATTAATCCTCGCGACTAATCCACAGATCTGGCAGGCGAGGATCCCTAAACAGGGGGTCCAGTCTTAAGGTTTAAAGACAGACAGACCGACTCTTTGCACAACCAACATATGCATACTCAGCAACTGACTGCTGCATCTCTTTGAAAGTGAATATTCTGGCGTTATGGGCCGTTGCTATCTTTCTGACATCAATATCAAGTGATTCGAGCGCCTTCAGCATATCAACTGTACTAAGGGTAGCAACCGGAATCCCCATTTTGTACGGTGAACCCATATGGTCAGCGATAAATACCATTTTTTCAGAGGGAATATAGGTCACAAGAAAACTCTTTGAATGAATAGTTGAGACTTCGTAGATTTCAATTCGATTGCGGCCGTCGCCTATTGTCGTCCGTGGCCCAACGGGAAAAAACTGCCAGTCATCAAGCGCTACGGGCACAAATTTTCTGAGTGAGGGAATATTCTCCTGAACAGTCACGAGCCGGGCACCCAACGTCACTGCATCACCAAGCCCTGCAACATGGTCAGAGTGATGGTGAGTCACAATCTGATACTTTAGTGCTTTATGAACTCCCGTCTCCGCCTTGAACCTTTCAAAACGCCCTTTCAACGCAGGGTAACCGCCTGCAGCAACAATTCCTTCGCTGGTATCAATAAAAATGGAGAACGCATTGCCAGTACCAAGATGGTAGATCCTGTCAGAGATCCTGTTCACAACCATCTCAGAGGTATCTATGCGCTCGCCCTCTGGTTCAACATTATCCGGTAGTTCGAACAGGTCTTCAGGCAATTGTTCGTTGAACTCAACATCATGTCTGATGCTGATAATATTCACTGAACCACCAATAAAGAAGTGGATTGTTCCGGCATAGGTGATGCCATTGCTTTGGCGATATCTACTGAATACATAGTCCAGGTCACCAAACTGCGGGTTATTTCTGACCATACGTGATATCAGGTGGGTTCTACTGTCTATATACAGGGTCAGATCCGGACTTTGCGGAAAAGGCATCAACAACTTCATATGGGGGCGGTTGAGATAATTCTCATCACCCTGGTATTTCACTTCCTGCCGTGCCCGGTTCAGTTCCCAGACGAGGAATGCATCTGTTGTTCTGAGCGTGCTGCCAGCAAATGCGTACATGTCATTCGACGGTGCATCACCATAGCTCATTGTTGAAAAATTCACCCTATGAGCTTTTTCACCATTAACGATGGTTACCGCCTGAAAATTTGCTGACCTTCCTTCATTCCAGGTCTCATAACTCACTTTATCATGCTCAAGATCTATTGACAGATTCAGACGATTGGTCGTGATCTCTTCAAGTTCCGGGGACCAGTTCTGTCCGAATGAGGGTCCCTTAAAATGATCATCTACCTGGATGGTGGTTAAATTCAGCAAGGCATCGCCACCGTACGCTTCAACAACCTTGTTTATTATTCCATCTTCTTGTTCACCAGCTAGCGCATTGACTGAAAGCACAGGCACGAGAAACATTACAACCGCATATTTAAATTTCATGAGCTTGTCACCGTGGGAGTATTCAAATTCAGATCGAGCAATTTCACTCGTTGTCGCAACTTCCTGCAAGAGGATTTAAGGGAGCCCGTCGCAGACATCAATCGTTTTATCGATTTGCTGACTAAAAATATGAAGAGCCGGGTGAGATATCGCAGGATGAATTTGTCAGACCATCTAAAACCCGGGTAATCAGGTGGCAAAAGCCCAAGTCATTTCGACTGTTGTGCTTGAATAAAAAGAATCTTGATTAACAAGTAACGTGATTATGAGTTTGCCGTCGAGTTTTTATCTCCCGGACTGGCAAGCTTTGGATTGCAGATTATGCGAGGCATCTAAACAGGCAAGGTATAGACACGAAGAAAAATTTGACGGTCGCTGCAGATATCTTGAGGGTTTGCAATGCCACGTCAAGTTGACATCGAAGCACCTGGTACCACCAGCTTATTCAGCCCCGACAGCACTTACCACTTCGCTTTTTCTAAACAGGATACTCTCGTTTGGGATATAAGGACCGGGACGCCGTATCCTCTCCAGAAAACCCTTATCAACGAGTTTATTCAGCGTTGACAGACGACAGTTGCCTACTTCACTAACTGAAAACCATACATTCAGTCGCTCAATACTGGCAAGTGCTCTCTCTTCGTATACTGTTAGCAGCTTCATTTAAAGATTCCAAGACTTCTTTCATGGCATGTAACTGCAGATTACATGCCAAAAAAATGGCGACCTCTATAAGCTATTGATTACTTAGATATTTTCAGAATTATTTCGGCGTGAATCATTACGAATTCTTGTAACGCTAAATTGACACATCCAGGTCTTGTGTAACATTTCTGTGACTAAACGGCTATTCGTAGACGCCTTCCCGGTAATCATTGGCATCGAGATTAAGACGGTCAAGCATCCGATACACCGACTGCCTTGATATATCAGCCATTCTGGCAACGGCTGAAACATCTCCAGCGCAGGTTTTCAGGATCGAGACCATATAGTCATACTCAAATTGTTCAAGCACTCGTGCTTTCTCGCCGAGGAATCCGCCAAGTTGCGTTTTCTCACTGGCGGCGGCCATCTGCGAACGGATGTCAATCGGCACATCTTCAAGAGACAAGGTCTTGCGTTTGCTCATTGCGAGCATACGTCTGACAACATTTATAAGTTCTCTGACATTGCCTGGCCAGGCATAGGAGGTCAATAACTTAAGCGCATCATCACTAGGTGTTCTATTGGGTCGATTCATCTCCCTGCCAAAAGCCTCAAGGTAGTGATGCAAGAGGATTTCCACATCACCAATTCTCTGTCTCAGTGGTGGCAGCCTGATTTCACCCACGTAAATACGAAAATACAAATCTTCCCTGAATCTTTTTGCTTTTACTTCCTCCTTCAGATCCCTGTTGGTTGCCGCCAACAGTCGAATATCAACTGCCACTTCGTCTCTGCTACCCACTCTTCGAAAACGTCGCTCCTGTAGAGCACGCAACAGCTTGGCCTGCTGAGGCAATGACAGTTCACCAATTTCATCAAGGAACAGCGTACCGCCATCGGCATATTCCATCAGCCCCAGAGATCTCTGTGTTGCTCCCGTAAAAGCGCCACGTTCATAACCAAAAAATTCGCTCTCAAATAGCTCCGGGGGAATCGCGGCACAATCAACCGGTACAAAAGGCTTCATGTCACGATGACTATTTGCGTGTATGTTGCGCGCAACCAGTTCCTTGCCGGTTCCGGTTTCACCCCAGATCATTACGTCGACATCAGTCTCTGCAAGGTCTTTTATCTGATTATCTATGGTTCGGATAGCTTCGCTCTCGCCGACTAGATCAATTTGAGCGGACTGCCGCTCCAACTGACGACGTAATAAGCTATTTTCCTGCTGCAGGCGTTTTTCATCCATGACTCTGGATACCGTCCTGAGCAAATCATCCAGCATCAGAGGCTTCAAAACATAATCTGAGGCACCCAACCTGAGACATTCAACCGAGTTTTCCAGGCTTGGATATCCGGTCATGATAATTACCGGCGTGTCAGGATATTCTTCCTTAACCATTTTCAGTATGTCAACGCCGCTGATATCCGGCATGTTGAGATCAGATAATACAAGATCAAACTTACCGGATTCACACAACTTGATGGCGTGCTGAGCTCTATGCTCAGTTCTCACCGAAAGATTGGGTAGGCGGGACAATGCACTTTCACAGAAGCCACAAATTGACTCATCATCGTCAATTACCAGCATTCTCGCATCGGGCATGAATTTTCTCC